>NZ_JBSFIA010000031.1:0-76455 GCF_053597355.1 Streptomyces sp. NPDC001443 | reverse complement strand
GGAAGCCGTGGCCGGCCCAGGGAACCGGAAGCCGTGGCCGGCCCAGGGAACCGGAAGCCGTGGCCGGCCCAGGGAACCGGAAGCCGTGGCCGGCCCAGGGAACCGGAAGCCGTGGCCGGCCCCGAAAACCGACAGCCGTGACCGACCCCGAAAACCGACAGCCGTGACAGACCGCGAAAAAGGGAGCGTACGGGCGTCCGGAAACGTACTCTCCCGTCCATGCCCCTGAGCCTCACCGTCCTCGGTACCGCCTCCCCGCACCCGCAGCCCGGCCGCCCCTGCTCCGGCCATCTGCTGCGCGGCGGCGGCGCCGAGGTCTGGGTCGACGCCGGCCCGGGAACCTTCGCCGAGTTGCAGCGGCACACCGATCCGGCACGTCTCACGGCGATCTGGATCTCCCATCTGCACGCGGACCACAGCGCGGATCTGCTGTCCGCCGTCTACGCGTTCGCCTTCGGCGGGCTCACCCCGCCCGCCCCGATCCCGGTGTACGCCCCGCAGGACTGCGCCCGGCGGCTGGCCGGCTTCTTCGGGCAGCCGGACACGCGTTTCCTGAGCGGCATCCTCGACTTCAGGCCCCTGCACGACGGCCATGTCGCACAGCACTGGAACCTCCGCCTCACCACGCGCGCGGTGGTCCACGACGCCGAGGCGTACGGGTTGCGCGCCGAGTGCCAGGGCAGCGTCCTCGCGTACTCCGGGGACAGCGGCCCCTGTGAGGCGCTGACCGCACTCGCCCGCCGCGCGGACGTCTTCCTCTGCGAGGCCGACATCGACCGTCATCGCGAAGGCGAACGTCAGGTGCACCTCACGCCGGAGGACGCTGCCCGGTCCGCGAGGGGTGCGCGGGAACTCCTGATCACCCACGTGGGACCCACCCTCACCCCGGAGGCGGCCGTGGCGCGCGCCGCCGCGATCTTCGGTGGCCGGACCTCCGCCGCCCGCGAGGGCGAGACGAGAACCTTCTGAGCCGCCCATGGTGACCGAGGTGCCCGCGACCGCCCCGAACTCGGCGGCCGGGCAAGCCACTTGAGTTCTCGCAACCTCAACTTCCTTTGCCGGAAGCATTGACGAAACACAGGGCCACTCCTACCTTCGACGCGTCGTACTTCGTACGTCATATATGAGACGCGATACGTGAGATCCCATACGTGGGATCCGATACGTGAGACCCGAGAGGCGCGCATGACCTCTGTGCCCACGCCGATTCCCTCCCGTACGCAGTTCGTGCTGGAGGGCATCAAACACCGCATCCTCACCGGACAGTTGACGCCAGGTCAGGCCCTGGTGGAGACCGAACTCGCCGCGTTGTTCGGGGTGTCCAAGACCCCGGTGCGCGAGGCGCTCAAGACCCTGGCCGGCACCGGGCTCGTCGTGATGAACCAGTACAAGGGCGTCACGGTGCGCATGGTGGACGCGGACATGGCGCGCGAGGTCTACGACGTCCGGCTGCTCCTGGAGCCCGAGGCGCTGCGGCGCGCGGTGCGGCGCGGCGCCTCCCTGGACGCGGCGCGCGACGCGCTGACCCGGGCCGACGGCGCCACGGACACCGCCGAACGCTCCCTCGCCAACCGGGAGTTCCATCGCGCCCTCTACCTGCCGTGCGGCAACCCGCTGCTCGGCCGGATGCTCGACGAGGTCCGCGACCAGGCCGCGCTGGTCTCCGCGGTCGCCTGGGCCGCCTCGCCCTCCTGGGAGCAGGAGGCGGGCGAACACCGGGAGATCCTGCGGCTCGCGCTCGCGGGGGACGCGGAGGGTGCGGCGAGCGCCCTGCACGCCCACATCGCCTCCTTCGTGCGGCGCGCGTTCCCGCAGGCAGAGGTGGAGGCGGCGGCACGGCCGACGGCGGACGCAAGGACGGCGGCAGCAGCGGTGGCAGAGGAGGGGCAGGCATGAGCGGCGTGGCGTTCGAGAGCGAGCGGAGGGCGCTGGCCGACGTGGTGGCGATCCCGGTGACCCCGTTCGCCGAGGACGGCTCCGTCGACCGGGCCGCCCACCGGGCCCTGCTGCGCCGTCTGGTCGACGGCGGGATCACCACCCTCACCCCCAACGGCAACACCGGCGAGTTCTACGCCCTCTCCCCCGAAGAACGGCGTCTGGTAACGGAGTTGACGATCAGCGAGGCGGGGGACCGGGCGACGGTCCTGGTGGGGGTCGGGCACGACGTCCCCACCGCCGTCGCCTCCGCCCGGCACGCCCGGGAACTCGGCGCGCAGATGGTGATGGTCCACCAGCCCGTCCACCCCTACGTCGCCCAGCGCGGCTGGGTCGACTACCACCGTGCCGTCGCCGAGGCCGTGCCCGAGCTGGGCGTCGTCCCGTACATCCGCAACGCGCAGCTGACCGGTGCCCGGCTGGCCGAGCTCGCCGACGCCTGCCCGAACGTCATCGGCGTCAAGTACGCCGTCCCGGACGCCGCCCGTTTCGCCGCCTTCGCCCGGGACGCCGGGCTGGAACGGTTCGTCTGGGTCGCCGGTCTCGCCGAGCCCTACGCCCCCTCGTACTTCTCGGCCGGAGCCACCGGCTTCACCTCCGGACTGGTGAACGTCGCCCCCTCGGTCTCGCTCAACATGATCGAGGCGCTCCGCTCCGGCGACTACCCGGCCGCCATGAAGGTCTGGGAGCAGATCCGCCGCTTCGAGGAACTGCGCGCGGCCAACGGCTCCGCCGACAACGTCACCGTCGTCAAGGAGGCCCTCGCCTCGCTCGGCCTGTGCCGCCGCGAGGTCCGCCCGCCCAGCAGGGTCCTGCCGGAACCCGCGCGGGCCGAGGTCGCCGCCATCGCGGCCGGGTGGTCCCTGTGAAGCCCGGGGGCGAGCGTCCGGTGAAGCGCCCGGAGGAGCTCAGGAGCCACCAGTGGTACGGCACCGACGGGCTGCGCTCCTTCAGCCACCGCGCCCGCACCCGCCAGCTCGGCTACCTCCCCGAGGAGCACCTGGGCAAGCCGGTCGTCGCGATCCTCAACACCTGGTCCGACATCAACCCCTGCCATGTGCATCTGCGGGAGCGCGCCCAGGCGGTGAAGCGGGGGGTGTGGCAGGCGGGCGGCTTCCCGCTGGAGTTCCCGGTGTCCACCCTGAGCGAGACCTTCCAGAAGCCGACCCCGATGCTCTACCGCAACCTGCTCGCGATGGAGACCGAGGAACTGCTGCGGTCGTACCCGGTGGACGGCGCCGTACTGATGGGCGGCTGCGACAAGACCACGCCCGCCCTGCTGATGGGGGCGGCCTCGGTCGACCTGCCGACCGTCTTCGTGCCCGCCGGGCCCATGCTGCCCGGCCACTGGCGCAACGAGGTGCTCGGCTCCGGCACGGACATGTGGAAGTACTGGGACGACAAGCGGGCCGGTCTCATCGGCGACTGCGAGATGCTCGAACTGGAGAACGGGCTCGCGCGCTCGCCGGGGCACTGCATGACGATGGGGACGGCGTCCACGCTGACCGCCGCGGCGGAGGCGCTCGGGGTGACGGTCCCGGGGGCGTCGAGCATTCCCGCCGTCGACTCGGGGCACGAGCGGATGGCGGCCGCGTCCGGCATGCGGATCGTCGAACAGATCCACGCGGGCCGGACCCTCTCGGCGATCCTCACCCGCGAGGCCTTCGAGGACGCGGTCACCACCGTCCTGGGCCTCGGCGGCTCCACCAACGCCGTCATCCACCTGATCGCCATGGCGGGCCGGGCGGGCGTCACCCTCACCCTCGACGACTTCGACCGCATCGCCCGCACGGTCCCCGTCCTCGCCGACGTCCGCCCCGGCGGCCGGAAGTACCTGATGGAGGACTTCCACTTCGCCGGGGGCCTGCCGGGGTTCCTCTCCCGCATCCCGGACCTGCTGCACCTGGACCGGCCGACCGTCTCGTACGACACCCTGCGCGAGCAGCTCGCCGGCGCCCGGGTGCACGACGACGACGTCATCCGGCCGCGGGACAACCCGGTCGCGAGCGAGGGCGGAGTCGCCGTGCTGCGCGGCAACCTCTGCCCCGACGGCGCGGTCATCAAGCACATCGCCGCCGAGCCGCACCTGCTCGAGCACACCGGGACCGCCGTCGTCTTCGACGACTACCGGACCATGCAGCGCACCATCAACGACCCGGAGCTCGGCATCACCGCGGACAGCGTGCTGGTGCTGCGCAACGCCGGCCCCAAGGGCGGCCCCGGCATGCCCGAGTACGGGATGCTGCCGATCCCCGACCACCTGCTGAAGCAGGGGGTGCGCGACATGGTGCGGATCTCCGACGCCCGGATGAGCGGGACGAGTTACGGCGCGTGCGTCCTGCACGTGGCGCCGGAGTCGTACGTCGGCGGCCCGCTCGCCCTGGTCCGCACCGGCGACACGATCACCCTGGACGTCGAGGCGCGCTTGCTCCGACTACAGGTGGACGAGGCCGAGTTGGAGCGGCGCAGGGCCGCCTGGACGCCGCCGCCCGTGCGTCACGAGCGCGGCTACGGCGCGCTCTACAACGAGCAGATCACCCAGGCCGACACCGGCTGCGACTTCGAGTTCCTGGCCCGGCCGGGCAAAGTGCCCGACCCGTACGCGGGCTGAGTGCGGCCCGCCAGGCCCTCCGCACGACCGTTTAGCAAGCGCTTCCTGTTACCCGCAGTGCTCCGCACCTGACCCACCGCAAGCGAACGGAGAACAGTCATGGCCCAAGCCGCAGTCGTGGCGGAACCGCCCGCGCCACCCCGGCGGCGCCGTGCCTCCGCCACGCCCCGCAGGCTCCCGTACCTGCTGATCGCCCCGGCGGCGCTGCTGATGCTGGGCTTCATCGCCTACCCGGTCGTCAGCGTCTTCTACTACAGCCTCCAGAACTACAACCCCACCAAGCCGTGGCGGAACGGCTACGCGGGCCTCGACAACTTCGTCCACGCCTTCACCGACGACCCGCAGTTCTGGGACACGCTGACCTTCAGCGCCAAGTGGGTCGTCGTGGAGGTCGGACTGCAACTGCTGTGCGGTCTCGCGCTGGCGCTGATCGTCAACCAGACCTTCGTCGGCCGGGGCCTGGGCCGCGCCCTGGTCTTCTCCCCGTGGGCCGTCTCCGGCGTGCTGACCTCGGCGATCTGGGTGCTGCTCTACAACTCCCAGACGGGCGTCACCCGTTACCTCGCGGACCTGGGCATCGGGGAGTACGGCACCAGTTGGCTGTCGGACACGGCCACCGTCTTCCCGGCGGCGGTCGTCGCCGACCTGTGGCGCGGTGTCCCCTTCTTCGCGATCCTCATCCTCGCCGACCTCCAGTCCGTCCCGAAGGACCTGTACGAGGCCGCCGAGGTCGACGGAGCGAGCAGGCTCAAGCAGTTCTGGCACATCACGCTGCCGCACCTGAAGGACGCGATCGTGCTGTCCACGCTGCTGCGCGCGGTCTGGGAGTTCAACAACGTCGACCTGCTGTACACCCTCACCGGCGGTGGCCCGGCCGGCGAGACCACGACGCTCCCGCTCTACATCGCCAACACCAGCGTCGACGCCCACAACTTCGGCTACGCGTCCGCGCTGACCACGGTCGCGTTCGTGATCCTGCTCTTCTGCTCGGTCGTCTACCTGCGGCTGAGCAAGTTCGGAGGCGAGACCAAGTGATCACCAAGGAGGCCGTCGCGGTCGCCCCCGCCCCCGAGCGGCCGGCACCCCGGGCCCCGCGCCCCGCCAGGCGCCGCCGGGCCTGGGACGAGGCGCCGCGCTGGCAGATATACCTCCCGCTCGGCGTCTACCTGCTCTTCACCCTGATCCCGTTCTACTGGATCCTGCTCTTCGCACTGCGCCCGGCCGGATCGACCTCGCTGGTGCCCTGGCCGATGACCTTCGACCACTTCGAGAAGGTCTGGACGGAGCGGGCCTTCGGCACCTACTTCCAGAACAGCGTGCTCATCGGCGTGGCGACCCTGGTCCTGACCACCGTCGTCGCCCTGGCCGGCGGCTACGCGCTCGCCCGGTTCGACTTCAGGATCAAGCGGGTCTTCATGCTGGCCCTGCTGTGCTCGCAGTTCGTCCCGGGCGCGCTGCTGCTGGTCCCGCTGTTCCAGGTGTTCGCCGAACTCCGGATGATCAACTCGCTGGGCAGCGTGATCCTCGCGGAGACGGTCTTCCAGCTCCCGCTGTCGATGATCCTGATCAGCGGCTTCATCCGCAATGTTCCCTACTCGCTGGAGGAGGCCGCCTGGGTCGACGGCTGCACCCGGCTCACCTCCTTCCGGATCGTCGTACTGCCGCTGCTGCGGCCCGGGTTGATCGCCGTCGGCTCCTTCGCCTTCGTGCACGCCTGGAACCACTTCCTGTTCGCCCTGATGTTCCTGTCCGACCAGAGCAAGCAGACCATCCCGGTCGGCCTCAACACCCTGATGAGCGCGGACAGCGTCGACCTGGGCGCGCTGGCGGCCGGCGGCATCGTCGCGGCCGTGCCCGTGGTCATCGTGTTCGCCTTCATCCAGAAGTGGCTGATCACCGGCTTCAGCGCGGGGGCGGTGAAGGGATGAGCGACCGTCGCGTCACCCCGGGCGCACCGGTGCCCGTCGTCCTCGCCGGTGCGCGCGGCCACGGCCGCTGGCACCTCGACAACATCCGCCGGCTCCAGACCGCGGGAGTCGTCCGGCTGGCCGGGATCTGCGAGCTGACCCCGCTGACCGAGGACGAGATCCCCGACGGCCTGGGCGCGCCCGAGCAGTCCGGCGACCTCGGCGCGCTGCTGGACTCCACCGGCGCCCGGATCGCCGTGATCTGCACGCCCATCCCGACCCACACCGACCTCGCGCTGACGGCCGCCGAACGGGGTGCGCACCTGCTCCTGGAGAAGCCGCCGGCCCCGTCCCGCGCCGAGTTCCGCCGGATGGCCGACGGGGTCGCGAAGGCCGGCGTCAGCTGCCAGATCGGCTTCCAGTCGCTGGGCTCGCACGCCCTGCCCGCGATCCGCGAACTGCTCGCGCAGGGGGCCGTCGGAGCGGTCGCCGGGATCGGTGGCGCCGGTGCCTGGTCGCGTCCCGAGGCCTACTACCGGCGGGCGCCCTGGGCGGGCCGACGACGGCTGCACGGCGCCGACGTGGTCGACGTGGTCGACGGCGTTCTCACCAATCCGCTGGCGCACGCCGTGGCCACCGCGCTGGCCCTGGGCGGCGTCGGCCGCGCCGAGGACGTCACCGGCATCGAGACCGAGCTGCTGCGCGCCAACGACATCGAGTCCGACGACACCTCGTGCGTCCGCGTCACCACCGCGCAGGGCCGCCCGATCACCGTCGCCGCGACCCTGTGCGCCACGGAGCCGGACGAGCCGTACGTCGTCGTGCACGGCAGCCGCGGCCGGATCACCTTCTGGTACAAGCAGGACCGGGTGCTGCTGCAACGCGCGGGCCACGGCCCGCAGGAGTACGAGTACGGCCGTACGGACCTGCTGGAGAACCTCGTCGGACACCTCACCGACGGGACCGCGCTGCTCGTGCCGCCCGCCGCGACCGGCGCGTTCATGGAGGTCGTCGAGGCGATCCGGCTGGCCCCCGATCCGGCCCCGCTGCCCGGCACCGCCTGGCACCGGCCGCCCGGCGAGGGTCGCCGGGTGGTGCCCGGCATCGAGGGGCTGGTCGCGGCCGCCGCCGACACCCTCGCCCTCTACTCCGAACTGGACGCCCCCTGGGCGCACCCCCCGAAGCACGCGCACGCCCCCGACGCACCGCACACGGAAGAGGTGAGCACCCGATGACGCACCCGACGACGGCGAAGACGGCGAAGGACTCACCGGTCCTGCGCGTCGCCGGCCGCCCGGTCGGCCGCTATGTGACCCGGCCCGAGCTGCCCGCCCGGCTCTCCCCGCGCCCGTATCTGCACCCCGTCACCACCCTGGCCGGCACGGCGGTCACCGAGCTGGGCCCCGCCGACCACCTCCACCACCTCGGCGTCGGTGTCGCCGTTCCCGACGTCGAGGGGCACAACTTCTGGGGCGGGCGCACCTACGTCCGCGACCGGGGCCCGACCGAGCTCGACAACCACGGCGCCCAGCGGCACCTGGCCTTCCGACTGCACGACCCCGACGGGTTCGTGGAGGAGCTGCGCTGGGTGGCCGCCGGAGCCGAGCTGCTGCGCGAGCGCCGTACCGTCGCGGCGGCCCCGCTCACCGGGTCCGCCTGGGCGCTGGACTTCGCCTTCTCCCTCACCAACGTCACCCCGGGGCCGCTCTCGATCGGCAGCCCCGCCACCAACGGCCGCCCCGGCGCGGCCTACGGCGGCTACTTCTGGCGCGCCCGCAGGGAGGACCGGGCCCCGGACGTCTTCACCGCCGACGTCGAGGGCGAGGACGCCGTCCACGGCACCCGCGCCGACTGGCTCGCGCTGGCCGGCTCCACCTGGACGCTGGTCTTCGCCGGCGCCACCGACGCCACCCGCCGGGACCCCTGGTTCGTCCGGGCCGCCGAGTACCCGGGCGTCGGCTCGTCCCTGGCGGCCGCGGAGCGGCTGACGATCGAGCCCGGCGGGACCGTCGTACGCCGGATCGTCACCGTGGTCGCCGACGGCCGCCCGGACCGGGGGACGGCCGGCGCGCTCGCCCGCAAGGCGGTCGGCCGGTGACCCGGGAGGAACGCGGCCACGCCCGCACGGTCCGGACCGGTCCGCCGTAACCGTCGCCCGGCCGTCCGCACGCACACCGGTGGGGAGCCGCGACGACATGTCCGTCGAGCAAGCGCTTGCCCCGCCCGTCGACCCCCCACAACTTCATATCTCCGTTGGGATCCGGAAGAAGAGAGCCGACCACATGAAGAGCAGCATCCGCAGAAGCAGACGGGCCGGCCTGGCCGTCGCCCTGGGCTCCGTGCTCGCGCTGACCGCCACCGCCTGCGGCGACGACGGCAGCGGCGGGGCGGGGGACAAGGGCGACGAGGGTTCCGGCAAGGGCGAGATCACTTTCTGGGACAACAACGGCGGTGTCCGTACCGACATCTGGAAGGAGATCATCGCCGACTTCGAGAAGGCGAACCCGAACATCAAGGTGAAGTACGTCGGCGTCCCGGCCGACAGCGTCCAGTCCAAGTACGACACGGCCATCCAGGGCGGCGGTCTGCCCGACGTCGGCGGCGTGGGCACCGCGATGCTCGCCGAGGTCGCGGTGCAGGGCGCCCTCGAACCGCTGGACGACCGGATCGAGAAGAGCGAACTGCACAGCCAGCTCAACGAGGCGTTCCTGGAGGGTGTCCAGGCGGCCGGCGGCGACGGCAGGACGTACACCGTGCCGACCTCCGCCAACAACGGCGTCCTGTGGTACCGCACCGACCTCTTCCAGAAGGCGGGCCTGGACGCGCCGACCACCTGGACGAAGTTCTACGAGGCCGCGGACAAGCTCACCGACAAGGGCAAGAACGCCTTCGGGTACACCATCCGGGGCGGCGCGGGCTCCATCGCCCCGGCGCTCGACGCCACCTACGGCCAGAGCGGCATCACCGAGTTCTGGAGCGGTGACAAGACCACGGTCAACGACCCGAAGAACGTGGCCGCGCTGGAGAAGTACGTCGGTCTGTTCAAGAAGGACACCCCGTCCGCCGACGTGAACAACGACTTCACCAAGATGGTCGCCCAGTGGGACTCCGGCACCATCGGCATGCTCAGTCACAACCTGGGCTCCGGAGGAGACCACCAGAAGGCGCTGGCCGGGAAGTTCAAGGGAATTCCGGCACCGACGCAGGACGACGGCACCCGGGTGCAGGTGTCCAACCCGGTCGACGGGCTCGCGCTGTTCAAGTCGAGCAAGAACAAGACCGCCGCCTGGAAGTTCATCGAGTTCGCCGCGTCCCACCAGTCCAACAGCAAGTGGAACGAGTCGGCCGGACAGGTGCCGGCGAACCTGCAGGCCGCCCAGGACAGTTGGGTGCAGTCGTCGGAGCCGACGAAGCTGGCGGCCGAGGCACTGGCCGGCAGCACCACGAAGATCGTGCAGCTGCCCTACTACCTGCCCGACTGGAACACGATCTCCAAGGCCGACAACGAGCCGAACTTCCAGAAGGTGCTGCTCGGCAAGATGACCGCCAAGCAGTTCCTGGACACGCTCGCCGACCAGCTCGACGCCGCACAGGCCGACTGGAAGAAGAACCACGGATAGCCAGGACGTCATCGCGGGGGACTGCGGTGCCGTCCCGGACGGTCGCGCAGTTCCCCGTGCCCCCTGTGGAAAGCCCCCGCGTCCACCCCTGTGGAAAGGCACACCGTCGTGTCCCTCACCCGTAGACAGGTCACCGCGGCGGCCGTCGCCGCCGTCCCGCTCGCCCTCGCGGCGAACGGCACCGCCCGCGCCGCGGGCCCCCGCCCCCGCGCCCTCTACATCGCGGGCGACTCCACCGCCGCCCAGAAGTACGCCGACGCCGCGCCCGAGACCGGCTGGGGCATGGCACTGCCCTTCTTCCTTCGCCGGGACCTTGCGGTCGCCAACCACGCGGTGAACGGGCGCAGTTCGAAGAGCTTCGTGGACGAGGGGCGGCTCGACGTCATCCTCGCCGCGATCCGGCCCGGCGACATCCTGCTGATCCAGTTCGCGCACAACGACGAGAAGACGACCGACCCCGCCCGCTACACCGAGCCGTGGACGACGTACCAGGACTACCTGCGACTGTACGTCGACGGGGCCCGCGCCCGGGGTGCGCGGCCCGTGCTGGCCACTCCCGTGGAGCGGCGCAGGTTCGACGCGGACGGCGATGCCGTGCCGACCCACGGCGACTACCCGGCTGCGATGCGCGCGCTCGCCGACGAGGAGTGCGTGGCGCTGCTCGACATCGAGGCCCTGTCGCTGGCGCTGTGGCAGGAGCTCGGGGTCGAGGCGACGAAGACGTACTTCAACTGGACCGACACCGAGCAGGACAACACGCACTTCAACCCGCCGGGCGCGATCGCGGTGGCCCGGCTCGTCGCGCGTGAGCTGCTGCGGACGCGGGTGCTCGCGCCGCGTGACGTGGTCCGGCTGCACGACGACATCCCCACGTCCTGGATCACCTGGCCCGAGGCGACCGACGCCTCGGCCGTGTAACCGAGGAGACCCGCACAGTGCGTACACAGAAATGTCATGGACGCGTCATAAGAATGGTGGCGCTCGCCGGCTGCACGGCCCTGGTGCTGTCCGTCACCGGGACCGCCGCCGCGGGGGAGAACCACGAGAACCGCCGCGACGCCGCCCGCCAGGTGCTTCCCGCGAACGACGGCTGGGGCTCCTACGGCACCGGCACCACCGGCGGCGCCGCCGCCGACGCCGCCCACGTCTACACCGTCACCACCTGGGCCGGGTTCAAGGCCGCCCTCGCCGACGGCGGCACCGCCCCGAAGATCATCAAGGTGAAGGGGACCGTCGACGCCGTCGCCGAGGGCTGCGACTCCTTCGCCGCGCCCGGCTACGACTTCGACGCCTACCTCGCGAAGTACGCGCCCGGGGCCTGGGGCCTGGACACCGACCTGAGCGCCGAACCCGACGACAGCCCCGAGGGACTGCGCCGGACCTCCGCCGCCGCGCAGGACACCGCGATCAAGGCGAACATCCCGGCCAACACCACCGTCATCGGCATCGGGAAGAACGCCGGCTTCAAGGGCGCCAGCCTCCAGATCAAGGGCGTCGACAACGTCATCGTGCGCAACCTCGCCTTCGAGAGCCCCATCGACTGCTTCCCGCAGTGGGACCCCACCGACGGCGCCACCGGCAACTGGAACTCCGAGTACGACACCGCCGTCGTCTACGGCTCCACCCATGTCTGGCTGGACCACAACACCTTCACCGACGGCAGCCACCCCGACAGCGCGGCCCCGGTCTACTTCGGGATGCTCTACCAGCAGCACGACGGCGAACTGGACATCGTCCGGGGCGCCGACTACGTCACCGCCTCCTGGAACCGCTTCACCGAGCACGACAAGACCATCCTGATCGGCAACAGCGACAGCGAGTCCACCGCGGTCGGCGACCGCGGGCACCTGAAGGTCACCTTCCACCACAACCTGTTCTCGGGACTGGTGGAGCGCGCGCCCCGGGTCCGCTTCGGCCAGGTCGACTCGTACGACAACCACTTCGTGGCCAAGACGGGCTACGGCTACAGCTACGGCATCGGCAAGGAGTCCCAGCTCGTCGCCGAGCACAACGCGTTCACCCTGCCGGACGGGATCAGCGCGGCGAAGATCCTGAAGAGATGGACCGTGTCGCCGCTGACCGCCGACGACAACTACGTCAACGGCACGCTCACCGACCTGATCGCCGTCCACAACGCGGAGATCCCGGCGGAGGTCCTGGAGTCCGGCGCCGGCTGGACGCCCACCCTGCGCACCCGGATCGACCCGGCGAAGGCCGTCCCCCGGATCGTCGACTGCGGCGCGGGCGCAGGCCGCCTGCGCTGACGTCCCGCCCGAGGAGCGGGCCGGGACGCCCCACCTCCGGCCCGCTCAGGCGCCCCCTTTCCGTACGTCCGTCCGACCCTCCCTCCCTCCCTCCCTCTCCCGCCCGTCCACCCGACTCTCCCGCCCGTCCACCCGACTCTCCCGCCCGTCCACCCGACCCGCACCGCGAAGGAGCAGCCGTATGCCCTCGCACCTCCCCCTCCCTCTCTCCCGCCGGGGCTTCCTCCTGGCGGGCGTCGGCGCGGGCGCCGCCCTCGGTCTCGCCCCGGGCCGCGCACGGGCCGCGGCCCGCCCGCGCCCCTTCGGCCGCTACGGTTCACCGGCCGACCGCGCCACCCCGACCACCCTGTACGTCGACCAGGGAGGCCGGGGCGACTTCAGCACCGTCCAGGCCGCCGTGACCGCCGCGGCCGGCAGCGGCTGGACCCTGGTCATCGCGCCCGGCACCTACCGGGAGACGGTCGCCGTCGACGCCACCCGTACCGAGGCGACCTGGATCGGCGCCTCGCGGGACCCCCGGGACGTCGTGATCGTGTACGACAACGCGGCCGGCACGCCCAAGCCCGACGGTTCGGGCACCTACGGCACCACCGGCTCCGCCACCACCACCGTGCAGGCCGACGGCTTCACCGCCCGCTGGATCACCTTCGCCAACGACTGGCTGCGCGCCGACCACCCCGGCGTCACCGGCACCCAGGCCGTCGCGATCAAGGTGCAGGGCGACCGTTCGGCCTTCCACCACTGCCGCTTCCTCGGCCACCAGGACACGCTGTACGCCGACTCCCGCGCCCTGACCGCCTTCGCCCGCCAGTACTACGCCCACTGCTACGTCGAGGGCGACGTCGACTTCGTCTTCGGCCGGGCCACCGCCGTCTACGACAACTGCCACTTCCGCACCCTGGACCGCACCGACCTGGCCGGCGCCCCCTACGGCTTCGTGTTCGCGCCGTCCACCGCGGTCGCCAACCCGCGCGGCTACCTGGTGAGCCGGAGCCGGGTCAGCAGCGCGGCACCGGACGCCTTCTACAAGCTGGCCCGGCCCTGGGTGCCCGGCTCCGACCCCACCGCCCGCCCCATGCTCACCGTCCGCGACACCCGCCTGGGCGCCGGGATCGACGCGGTCGCGCCGTACACCGACATGTCGGCCACGTACCCGTGGCAGGACCAGCGGTTCGCCGAGTACCGCGACACCGGCCCGGGCGCCGAGATCACCGTCCCGGAGAACCGCCCCCAACTCACCGACGAGGAAGCCCGGTCGGCGACCCGGGAGGTCCATCTCGGCGACTGGACGCCCTGGAAGGAGTGCTGAGGACATGCGCCGACGCACCCTCCTCACCGGCCTGGCCGGCGCCTTCGTCCCGGTGGCCGCCGGCCCCGCCGCGGCCCACGACGGCCGGGTCCTGCACGTACGCCCCGGCGACTCGGTGCAGGCGGCCGTGGACCGGGTGGACCGGCCGGGCCTGACGATCGTCGTGCACCCGGGCACCTACCGCGAGGTCGTCACCGTCCCCGCCGGCGCGGCGGAGCTGACCCTGCGCGGCGCCACCGGCGACCCGCGCGACACCGTCATCGTCTTCGACAACGCCAACGGCACGCAGAAACCCGACGGTTCGGGCACCTACGGCACGGCCGGATCCGCCACCTTCACCTCTTCGGCCCCCGGCCTCGCCGTCCGCGACCTGACCCTCGCCAACGACTGGCTGCGCGCCGACCACCCCGACATCACCGGCACCCAGGCGGTCGCGGCCTACGTCACCGGGGACCGCTCCTCCTTCGAGAACGTCCGCCTGCTGGCCCACCAGGACACCCTGTTCGCGGACACGACCGCCCTCGACGCCTTCGACCGCCAGTACTTCCGCCACTGCCACGTCGAGGGCGACGTCGACTTCGTCTTCGGCCGGGCCACCGCCGTCTTCGACCGGTGCCGGTTCCACACGCTGCAACGGGACGTGGCCTTCACCCCGAAGGGCATGGTCTTCGCCCCCGCCACGGCCCGGGCGAACCCCCACGGCTTCCTCGCCGTGCGCTGCCGGGTCACCTCGGCCGCCGAGGACGCGGCCTACAAGCTCGCCCGGCCGTGGGTGCCGTCGTACGAGACGACCGCCTGGCCCTCGCTGGTGGTCCGGGACACCTGGCTGGGCCCCGGCATCGACGCGGTGGCCCCGTACACCAACATGCGTGACGCCTACCCGTGGCAGACCATGCGCTTCCACGAGTACGCCGACTCCGGTCCCGGGGCCGCGATCACGGTCCCCGAGAACCGGCCGCAGCTCACGGCGCGGGAGGCCGCCGAGCACACCCCGCGGACGTACCTGCGCGACTGGCGGCCCCACGGCCGCCCCTGACCGGACCCCGACGTTCCCGGTGCCCGCGACGTCCCCGTCCCGTGCGCCCTCCCCCCACCCGACACAGTCGCATGACGAAAGGACCCCCACTCCATGTCCCGTCGTACCGCTCTCACCCTCACCGCCGCCCTGGCCTTAGGGTCGGGCCTCGCGATCCTGCCCACCCAGGCCCAGGCCGCGACCGTGGTCGTCAGCAACGTGACCGACCTGACCAGCGCCATCAAGAACGCCACCGCGGGCACCGTCATCCAGGTCCGCGGCGGCACCTACTACCCGACGGCCACCCTCCAGTCCACGGTCAACGGCACCTCCTCCTCGCCGGTCACGCTGACCGCCTACGGCTCGGAGACCGTCAAGATCGACGGCTCCTCGCTCCCGGACGGCGACTGGATCTTCAAGCTGACCGCCGACTACTGGAACGTCTCCAACATCACCTTCCAGAACTCCCCGGACAGCGCGGTCGTCTGCCAGTCCTGCACCGGCACCAACTGGACCAACATCAAGACCATCAACGGCGGCGACTCCGGCTTCACCCTCACCGGCGACGGCACGGTCAACAACACCGTCAAGTACCTCGACAGCTACGGCAACTACGACGCCGCCAACCACGGCGAGAACGCCGACGGCGTCGCCATCAAGTTCGGCTCCGGCACCGGCAACCTCGTCACCGGCGCCCGCCTCTACAACAACTCGGATGACGGGATCGACTTCTGGTCCTTCTCCTCGCCCGTAACCGTCGAGCACACCTGGTCCTTCGGCAACGGCGTCAACCGCTGGTCCGACTCGTCCTTCGCCGGCGACGGCAACGGCTACAAGCTGGGCGGTGACGGCGAGGTGGTCGCCCATGTCGTCAACAACTCGGCAGCCTGGGGCAACGCGGGCAACGGCTTCACCGAGAACTCCAACACCGGCGCCATCGTCATCAACCGCACCACCGCGTACGCCAACGGCAACTGGGGCTACTACTTCGCCACCAGCGCCGCCCGCCTCGGCAAGAACCTGGCCGTGAGCAACGGCAGCGGCTCGGTCTCCAAGGGCTCCTCGGTGGTCTCGGCCGGCAACAACTGGGACAGCGGCATCAGCACCCCGTCCTTCAAGTCGACGGACGCCACGACCACGTACAACTCCCGCCAGTCGAGCGGTGCGTTGCCCGCGACGACGTTCCTGACCACGGGCAGCAGCACCATCGGCGCGACCATGGACTGACGCCAGGGGCCGACCAATCCGGGGCGCTTGACCCGTTTTTTGCCCGTGCGGGAGGTATCGATCGGGCAACGGGTCTCGCGCCCGCCCGGATGACGCGCGTAGAACTCGTGTCATGCATAAGCCACTTCGTCTCGCGGCGCTCGCCGCGGCGTGTGCCGTCACCGGTGCCGCCCTGTACGGCGCCGGTGCCGCCACGGCCGGCCAGTCCACCGCCAACTCCACCCGTGAGCCGTACAACATCGGGCTCCTGGTGAAGGACATCGACACCTACTACGGCATCACGACCGACAGCGCCGGTGTGTACCAGGCGTCCCCGGACAGCCCGTACGCCAAGGACCTCGCCCGGATCGACGCCGCCGCGCGCAAGCAGATCGATCAGGCCGCCCACAAGGCGGCGCACCACAAGGGCAAGAAGCCCGCGGTCGTCTTCGACATCGACGACACGCTGCTGCTCAGCCTCGACTACGAGAAGCGCTACAACTACACGTACAACGGCACCACTTGGGCGGAGTACGTCGACAAGGCCGACCGCCCGGGCGTCTTCGGCAGCGCGGAGCTCGTGCGCTACGCCCACGCCAAGGGCGTCGAGGTCTTCTACAACTCGGGTCTGAGCGAGGCACAGCGCACCGCCGCCGTCGCGAACCTGAAGAAGATCGGCGCCGACGTGAACCTCGACGCCGGCCACATGTTCCTCAAGGACAAGGCGAACCCGCCGGCCTACCTCGCCGCCTGCGCCACCCCGGGCACCTGGACCTGCACGACCGTGCAGTACAAGTCCGGCACCCGCAAGCACATCGAGAGCCTCGGGTACGACATCGTCGCCAACTTCGGCGACCAGTACTCCGACCTGGACGGCGGCTACGCCGACCGCACGTACAAGCTGCCGAACCCGACGTACTTCGTCAGCTGACCCCGCAGCGGGGGACGTTCGCCGCGAACAGCGGAAGGGGCCCCCTTCCCGGCCCGTGAGGGCGGGGGAGGGGGCCCTTCGGGTCGGGCGGGACCGCCGGGAATCCCCCAGCGGGATGCGGATTCCGTAACACGAAGAAAACCTGAAAGTGCTGAGAGAGGGGAACAATCCAGCCAGCATCCGCGCACCGAGCACGCAGGGAACGAGGGGAATCGCCATGTCCGAAGCGCAAAAGGTCGACAACCGGCCAAGTGCCGCACCACCGGCGGCAGGCGGGGTCGACGGGTTCTTCAAGATATCCGCCAGAGGCTCCACCGTCGGCCGGGAGATACGCGGCGGATTCGCCACCTTCTTCACCATGGCGTACATCCTCGTCCTGAACCCCATCATCCTCGGCAGCGCCAAGGACAAGTTCGGGCACACGCTCGACACCGGCCAACTGGTCACCGCCACCGCGCTGGTGGCGTGCGTCATGACCGTCATCATGGGCGTGGGCGGCAACCTCCCGCTCGCCATCGCCGCAGGGCTCGGCCTCAACGCCGTCGTCGCCTTCCAGATCGCCCCGCTGATGAGCTGGGACGACGCGATGGGACTCGTCGTCCTCGAAGGCCTCCTGATCTGCGTCCTGGTGCTCACCGGCCTCCGGGAAGCGATCATGAACGCGATCCCGCAGCAGCTCAAGCAGGCGATCGGCGTCGGCATCGGTCTGTTCATCGCGTTCATCGGCTTCGTGGACGCCGGGTTCGTCAGCCGCATCCCGGACGCGGCGAACACCACCGTCCCCGTGCAGCTCGGCGCCGTCGGCCGGCTCACCGGCTGGCCCGTCCTGGTCTTCTGTCTCGGTGTGCTGCTCACCATCGCGCTGGTCGCGCGCAAGGTGAAGGGCGCCATCCTCATCAGCATCGTGACCATGACCGTCGTCGCGATCGTCATCGACGCCGTCGCCGACATCAAGAGCTGGGGGCTCACCACCCCGAAGGTGCCGGACAAGATCGTCGCCAGCCCGGACTTCGGGCTCGTCGGTCACTTCAGCCTGTTCGGCGGCTTCGCCGAGGCCGGTGCGCTCACCGCGGTCCTGCTGGTCTTCACCCTGGTCCTGTCGGACTTCTTCGACGCCATGGGCACCATCGTCGGCATCAGCGCCGAGGCCGGGCTGCTCGACGAGCAGGGGCAGGTCCCGGGCATCGGCCGGGTGCTGTTCATCGACGGCGCCGCCGCCGTCGCGGGCGGGCTGGGCTCCGCCTCCTCCAACACCGCCTACATCGAGTCCGCGGCCGGCGTCGGCGAGGGCGCCCGCACCGGCTTCGCCAACCTGGTCACCGGCGGCCTGTTCGGTCTCGCGCTCTTCCTCACCCCGCTGCTGACCATCGTCCCGCTCCAGGCCGCGGCGCCCGCGCTGATCGCGGTCGGGTTCCTGATGATGACCCACGTCAAGCACATCGACTGGGACAGGTTCGAGATCGCGATCCCGGCGTTCCTGACCATCGTCGCGATGCCGTTCACGTACTCCATCACCGACGGCATCGGCGCCGGTTTCCTCGCCTACGTCGTCATCAAGACGGTGCTGGGCAAGGCCAAGGAGGTCAACTGGCTGCTGTGGGCCGTCTCGGCGCTGTTCCTGGTGTACTTCGCGATCGACCCCGTGGAGCAGCTCCTCGGGGTCAAGTAGGACCCGGGGGGGCGGTCCGGAAGGACCGCCCCCCGCCCGGTCGCTACTCGAGCGCCGCCTTCATCATCGCCCTGGCCACCGGCGCGGCCAGCCCGTTGCCGCTGACCTCGGAGCGGGCCGCGTCCGACTGCTCGACCACGACCGCCACGGCGACCTCCTCGCCGGTCGAGTCGGACGTGCCGTACGAGGTGAACCAGGCGTACGGCGTCTTGCTGTTGTTCTCGCCGTGCTGGGCCGTGCCCGTCTTGCCGCCCACGGTCACCCCGTCGATCAGCGCGTTCGTGCCGGTGCCCTGCTCGACGACCGTCCGCATCGCCGACCGGAGCTGCTTGGCGGTGGCGGAGCTGACGACCTGGGTGCCGGTCGCCTCGTCGTCGTAGTTCTCCAGCACGTCGCCGCCGCCGTCGGTGATCTGCGCGACCATGTGCGGCGAGACCAGCTTGCCGTCGTTGGCGATGGCCGCAGACACCATGGCCATCTGGAGCGGCGTCGCGGTGACCTCGAACTGGCCGATGCCCGACAGGGCCGTCTGCGCCTTGTCCATGCCGGACGGGTACACGCTGGCGTAGGCCCGGACCGGGACGTCCTGGCTGTCGTCGTCGAAGCCGAACTTCTCCGCCATGGCCCGCACCTTGTCCTGTCCGAGCTGCACGGCCATGTGCCCGAAGACGTTGTTGCAGGAGTACTGCAACGCGACCCGGATCGAGGCGTCCGCGCACGGCGCCGAGGCGTTCTCGTTCCTCAGGGGCGTGCTGGTCCCGGGCAGGGTGTACGGGGCGGGGCTGTCCGTGTGCTGGTCCACCGACGTGTACAGACCGTTCTCCAGCGCGGCGGCCGCCACCACCAGCTTGAAGGTCGAGCCCGGCGGCAGCGGCTGGCGCAGCGCCCGGTTGGTCAGCGGCTTGTCGGCGTCGGCGGTGAGCCGCTGCCACGCCGTCCCCGCGGTGTTGGCGTCCGTGAGCGACGAGGGGTCGTACGACGGGGTCGAGACGACCGCCAGGATCCGGCCGGTCCTCGGGTCGATCGCGACGGCCGCGCCCTTGTTGTCGCCGAGCGCCCGGTACGCCGCCTTCTGCACGGCGGGGTCGATCGTCGTGATCACGTTCCCGGGATCCGCGCGCTTGTCGGTGACGGTGTCCATGACGGTCCGCAGGCGGTCGTCCGTGCCGTTGAGGAGGTCCTGGTAGACGCCCTCGAGCTGGGTCGGCGCATAGCTCTGCGAGGCGTAGCCGGTCACCGCCGCGTACAGCTCGCCGTCCGTGTAGGTGCGTCGGTAGCGGAGATCGCCGTCCTTCGTCCGTGCCGAGCCGGTGATCGCCTCACCGGCCACGACGATGTTCCCGAGCGGATCCGCGTACGTCGTGATCGCGTTGCGCCGGTTGTCCTTGTCGTCCGCGAGTGCCCGGCCCTCGTAGAACTGCACCCACGTCGCCCTGACCAGCAGAGCGAACACGAGGAGCAGCGCGAAGACCGACGCCCGCCTGATCGTCTTGTTCATCCCGCCCAGGCAGACGAACGGGCGGAGGGGAATCGTTCCCATCCGCCCGGTTTTCTCATCGTACGTTCATGCGCCATTACGACGGTTACGACGGTTGTGGCAGTCGCGTCGGTCGCGTCGGCCGCCTCAGTCGCGCAGCGTCAGCACGATCTCGGCGATCTCCTCGCCGCGCGCGTGGGCGAAACCGGTGGCCCGGACGCTGTCGCGGAAGCCGCACTTGCGCAGGACCCGCAGCGACCCCTCGTTGTCGGCCGCGGCTCGCGCGTACAGCGGGCGCTCGCCGACCTCGGCGAGCAGGATCCGCAGCGCGGCCGTGGCGATCCCGCGCCCCCAGTAGGCGCGGTCCACCCAGTACGTCACCTCGCGCTCGCCCGGTTCGCCGTACACCGCGGCGTTGCCGACGACGTCCCCGTCGACCAGGACCGTACGGACCAGGGCGGTGGCCCGGATCTGCTTCCAGCGGGCGTCGAAGCCGTCGCGGTCGGCGGGGTCCTCCGGCGTGAACGCGGCCATCCGCAGTGACTCGGGGTCGTTCAACTGCCGGTAGAAGACCGCCAGATCGCTGTCGTGCACCTTGCGCAGGGCGACTTCCATCGTGGTCAGAGCCTCCGGGTGGCGAGCGTCAGCCGGTCGCGGGCGTCGAACAGGGCGTCCTTCACGAGCTGCTCGTGGGCCGGGGTGAGCCGGGCCACCGGGACCGAGCAGCTGATCGCGTCCCGGGCCGGGGTGCGGTAGGGGATGGCGACGCCGAAACAGCGCAGGCCGAGGGTGTTCTCCTCCCGGTCCACGGCGAAGCCCTGCTCCCGGACCTGGTGCAGTTCCTCGATCAGCTTCTCACGGTCCGTGATCGTGTGCTCGGTCAGCGCCGGGAGCGACTCGGGCAGCAGCTTGCGGACCTGCTCGTCCGTGTACGTGCTCAGCAACGCCTTGCCCAGGGAGGTGGAGTGGGCGGGCAGCCGGCGGCCGACCCGGGTGAAGGGGCGCAGGTAGTGCTGGGACTGACGGGTGGCGAGGTAGACGACGTTCGTGCCGTCCAGGCGGGCCAGGTGGATGGTCTCGGTGGTGTCGTCCGAGAGCCGGTCCAGGGTCGGGCGGGCCGCCGCGACCACCTCGTCGCCGTCGATGTAGGAGGTGCCGACGAGCAGCGCGCGCACCCCGATGCCGTACCGCGTGCCCGTCGCGTCCGTCTCCACCCAGCCCAGTTCCACCAGCGTGCGCAGCAGCATGTACAGGCTGGACTTGGGGTAGCCGACGGCCTCCTGGACCGACGCGAGGGAGTGCATACCGGGCCGTCCGGCGAAGTATTCCAGCAGCTCAACCGTCCGCACCGCGGACTTGACCTGCGCTCCGCCCCCCGTCTCGCCTGCCGACATCGCCCTTGACCCCTTCGTTCGACGGGAAATAGTCTCCGACAGCATATTCATCATCCGAGACGGTGTTCAGTATATCGAACGCCCTGGTGGATGACGTACAAACTGCGGCATTGCATGCGGCATTCGATGTGGAGGGACCCGCGGTGGCAGCAGCACCAGTCTGGAGTGTCGACCCCCGAACCGGGAAGCAGCGTGAACAGGTTGCGGTGGCGGCCACGGCCCAGGAGGTGGACGCGGCCGTCCGCGCGGCACACGACGCGCGCGGCGCGCTCGCCGACCGCACCGTACGCGCGGCCTTCCTGCGCGCCGCCGCCGCGCACCTGGAGGCGGCCCGGGACCAGCTCGTCGAGGCCGCCGACGCCGAGAGCGCGCTCGGCCCGGTCCGGCTGACCGGGGAACTCGCCCGCACCTGCTTCCAGCTGCGGGCCTTCGCGGACATCGTCGACGAGGGCGCCTTCCTCGACGTGGTCATCAACCACCCCGACGACACCGCCACCCCGCCGATCCCGGACCTGCGCCGCTACAAGGTGCCGCTGGGCGTCGTCGCCGTCTACTCGGCGTCCAACTTCCCCTTCGCCTTCTCCGTCGCGGGCGGCGACACCGCGAGTGCGCTGGGCGCGGGCTGCCCGGTCGTGGTCAAGGCCCACCCCGACCACCCGGCGCTGTCCGAACTGGTCGCCAAGGTGGTCCGCCGGGCCGCCGCGGAGCACGGCATCCCGGACGGTGTGCTGGGCCTGGTGCACGGCTTCGAGGCCGGCGTCGAGCTCATCGAGCACCCGCTGGTGTCCGCCGCGGGCTTCACCGGTTCGGTCCGGGGCGGGCGCGCGCTGTTCGACGCGGCGGCCGCCCGGCCGGTGCCGATCCCGTTCCACGGCGAGCTCGGCTCGCTGAACCCGGTCGTGGTGACCGAGGCCGCGGCCGCGGAGCGCGCCGAGGCCATCGGGGCCGGGCTCGCCGGGTCCATGACGCTCGGCGTCGGGCAGTTCTGCGTGAAGCCGGGGCTGGTGCTGGTGCCGGCCGGCGCGGCGGGCGACGGACTGGTCAAGTCCCTCACCGACGCCGTCAGCGCCACCGAGGCCGGGGTCCTCCTCGACCACCGGATGCGCGACAACTTCATCGCCGGGGTGGCCGAGCGGGCCGGGCTGGCGGACGTGGACTCCCCGGTGACCCCCGGCGCGGGCGGCGAGCACACGGTGAGCGCGGGCTTCCTGACCGTACCGGCGGGCAGGCTGACCGCCGAGGGCGAGTACGACCTGCTGCTGGAGGAGTGCTTCGGACCGGTCACCGTGGTGGCCCGCTACGAGGACGACGCCGAGGTGCGCGGAGTGCTGTCGCGGCTGCCGGGCAACCTGACCGCGACGGTCCAGCTTTCCGAGGGCGAGGCGGCGGGCGAGGGGCGCGGCGCGGAGATCCTCGCCGAACTGACCCCGCTCGCCGGTCGCGTCCTGGTCAACGGCTGGCCGACCGGGGTCGCGGTGGCGCCCGCCCAGCACCACGGCGGCCCGTACCCGGCGACGACCTCGACGTCGACGTCGGTCGGCGGCACGGCGATCGAGCGCTGGCTGCGGCCCGTCGCCTACCAGAACGCGCCGGAGGCACTGCTGCCGCCGGAGCTGAAGGACGACAACCCGCTGGGGCTGCCGCGCCGCTTCGACGGACGGCTGGAGCGGTAACGGGGTCCCCTTTTTTCGGGTTCTCCAGTTTCTCTAGTTTCTCCAGTTTTTCCAGGTCCCGCACGGCCGCCGAGGGGGACCGCGTGCCCCCTCGGCGGCCGTCCGGCCCTCGCCGCACGGCCGCCCGCCGGCACGGAGCCGGAACCCCCCTCCGGTTCCTCCGGAGTACCTGAGAGAATCCGCCGATGGACGTCGAACTCCCCGAACTCCCTTTCTCCTTGCGCACCTACGGCCCCGACGGGCACTGGGCCTACGAGGACGGAATGCTCAGCGGATGGGCCGGACCCCGGCAGGACCGGTTCGTGTCGCCCACCGGCGAGGCGCTCGATCCCGCCACCGACGCACCCCGGCTGCTGGGCGCGCCCGAGGGCGACTTCCAGCTGATCGCCCGGGTCACGGTGGGCTTCGCCGCGGCCTTCGACGCCGGGGTGCTCTACGTCCACGTCGGCGAGCGGGCCTGGGCCAAGCTCTGCCTGGAGTACTCCCCGGACGTGCCCACCGTGTGCACGGTGGTCACCCAGGGGCACTCCGACGACGCCAACTCCTTCACTGTGGAAGGCAGTTCGGTCTGGCTGCGGGTGAGCAGGACCGGCCGCGCCTTCGCCTTCCACGCCTCCCGGGACGGCAAGCGCTGGACCTTCGTCCGGCTGTTCACCCTCGGCGGGGAGAAGGAGACGGGTGCCGCCCTGGTCGGCTTCATGTCGCAGTCTCCGATAGGGGAGGGCTGTGTCGTCACCTACGACCACATCGAGTTCCGGCCCGCCTGGCCGGACGACCTGCGGGACGGCAGCTGAGTCCGGTTCCGGCAGTCCGGCCGTCCGGGGATCCGGGCAGCCGGAATCCGGCCGTCCGGGGCGTGCGGGAATAGCGTGGGCTGTTTGAACGTTCACGCATTCGGCGGAGGGAGTCTCCGTACCCGTACGACCCGGAGAGAGCCGAAGACATGCGCGTCGAGATCTGGAGCGACATCGCCTGCCCGTGGTGTTATGTCGGAAAAGCCCGTTTCGAGAAGGCGCTCGCGGCCTTCCCGCACCGTGACCAGGTCGAGGTCGTGCACCGCTCCTTCGAGCTGGACCCCGGACGCGCCAAGGGCGACACCGTGGACGTGCTCACGATGCTCACCAAGAAGTACGGCATGAGCCAGGCCCAGGCCCAGGCCGGGGAGGACAACCTCGGCACCCAGGCCGCCGCCGAGGGACTGGCGTACCGCACCCGGGACCGCGACCACGGCAGCACCTTCGACATGCACCGGCTGCTGCACTTCGCCAAGGAGCAGGGACGCCAGGACGAACTGCTCCAGATCCTGTACCGGGCCAACTTCGCCGAGGAGCGCTCCGTGTACTCCGAGGGCGACGAGCGGCTGGTCGAGCTGGCCGTCGAGGCCGGACTGGACGGCGACGCGGCCCGCGAGGTGCTGGCGGACCCGGACCGCTACGCCGACGAGGTCCGCGCCGACTCGCGCGAGGCCGCCGAGCTCGGCGCGAACGGCGTACCGTTCTTCGTCCTCGACCGCACCTACGGGGTCTCCGGCGCCCAGCCCGCGGAGGTCTTCACCCAGGCGCTGGCCCAGGCGTGGGGCGAGCGTCCGGTGCTGAAGCCGGTCGGCGGCGCCGCCGACACCGACGACGCACAGGCCTGCGGACCCGACGGGTGCGCGCTGCCGCAGTGACGAAAGCCCAGCTCGGGGCCCATCCATAAGCGTTCGTTGGCGGAACCGTCCAAGAACGCGCAATGGACGGTGACTTCACGGGACCGCAGAGTGGTCCCATGGAGAACTTCGAGAGCGTCGTCCGGGCCGAGTTCGAACCGAAGAACACCTTCCTCAACACCGCGAGCAGCGGGCTGCTCCCGGCCCGCACCGTGGCCGCCCTGGCCGAGGCGGCCCGCGTCCGGGCCGAGGGCAGACCGCTGACCTCGCTGCACACGGACGTGGAGGAGTCCCGGGCCGCGTTCGCCCGGCTGGCCGGTGTCCCGGTCACCCGGGTGGCCGCCGGACCTTCGGTCGCCGCGCACACCGCGCTGGTCGCCGCCTCGCTGCCGGCCGGCGCCGAGGTGCTCACCGCCGAGGACGACTTTGCCTCCGTGGTGAACCCCTTCCACGTCCGCGGCGACCTCAAGGTGCGAGCCGTGCCGCTGGAGCGGCTCGCCGAGTCCGTCCGTCCGGGCACCGCGCTCGTCGCGGTCAGCGCCGCCCAGTCCGCCGACGGGCGGATCGCCGACCTGGGCGCGGTCGCCGAGGCGGCCCGGACACACGGGGCACGCACCTGCGTCGACTGGTCCCAGGCCGCCGGCTGGCTCCCGCTGGCCGCCGACGACTTCGACTACAGCGTCTCCATCTGCTTCAAGTGGCTGCTCGGTCCGCACGGGGCGGCGTTCCTCGTCGTGCCGGAGGACTTCGGCGGACTCACCCCGCTGCTGGCCGGCTGGGTCGCGGGGGAGCGGCCCTGGGACAGCTGCTACGGCCCGGTCGCCGAACTCGCCCACTCCGCCCGCCGGTTCGACGTCAGCCCCGCCCTGTTCAGCTACGCGGGACTGCGCCGGTCGCTGGCCCTCGTCGAGGAGCTCGGCGTGGACGCCGTGCACGCCCATGACCTCGCCCTCGCCGACCGCTTCCGCGCGGGTCTCGCCTCACTCGGCCGCGAACCGCTGCCAGCCCCCGGCTCGGCCATCGTGTCCGTGCCCGGACTGGGCCACATGCAAGGCGAGTTGAGCCGCGCGGGCATCGAGGTGTCCGACCGCGCGGGCAACCTGCGAGCGTCCTTCCACCTGTACAACACCACCGCGGATGTGGACCGGCTGCTGGACGTCCTGTCCGGCTGAACCTCCGGAACCGGCCCGGGGCTCGGGACGCCACGTCGGCGCCCCGAGCCCCGGGCCGGGCTCCCGCAGGAGGTGGCTCACCGGACCGGCGTGAAGTCCCGCGCCCCGATGTACTCGGGCCGTCGTACCGGAGCCGCGAACGGTTCCACCGCGGCGTTCTCCACGCTGTTGAACACGATGAAGACGTTGCTGCGCGGGAACGGCGTGATGTTGTCGCCGGAGCCGTGCATGCAGTTGCAGTCGAACCAGGTCGCCGAACCGGCCCGGCCCGTGAACAGCCGGATGCCGTGCCGGTCCGCCAGCGAGGTCAGAGCCTCGTCCGACGGGGTGCCCGCGTCCTGCATCTGGAGGGACTTCTTGTAGTTGTCCCGCGGGGTGGCCCCCGCGCAGCCGAGGAACGTGCGGTGCGAGCCCGGCATGATCATGAGGCCGCCGTTGGTGTCGTGGTTCTCGGTCAGCGCGATCGAGACGGACACCGTGCGCATGTTCGGCAGACCGTCCTCGGCGTGCCAGGTCTCGAAGTCGGAGTGCCAGTAGAAGCCGCCGGCCCCGAACCCCGGTTTGACGTTGATGCGGGACTGGTGGACGTAGACGTCCGAGCCGAGGATCTGCCGGGCCCGGCCGACCACGCGCTCGTCGCGGACGAGCCGCGCGAAGACCTCGCTGATGCGGTGGACCTCGAAGACGGACCGGATCTCCCCGGAGTTCGGCTCCCTGACGGAGCGCGGGTCGGCGCGCACGGCCGGGTCGGCGACCAGCCGCTCCAGCTCCTGCCGGTAGACGGCCACCTCGTCATCGCCGACGAGCCGGTCGACGGTGAGGAAGCCGTCGCGCTCGTAGGCCTGGAGGTCGGCCGTCGGGACCGGTCCCGGGGTGTCCGGGGCGCCCCAGACGACCGGGTCCTGGCGCGGGACGGCGACCTCGCTCGTGCCGCGGCTGGGGTACAGGTCGGTGATCACGGTCATGGACGTCACGCATCCTCGGGCTCGGTGAGCAGGGGGTACACACCGTTCTCGTCGTGGTCCTCCCGGCCCGTGACGGGCGGGTTGAACACGCAGACGCAGTGGAAGTCCTCCTTGACGCGCAGCGTGTGCCGCTCGTGGCCGTCGAGGAGGTACATGGTGCCGGGCGTGATCGTGTAGGTCCGGTCGGCCTCGTGGTCGGTCAGCTCGGCCTCGCCCCTGGTGCAGACGACGGCCTCGATGTGGTTGGCGTACCACATCGACGTCTCGGTCCCGGCGTACAGGATGGTCTCGTGCACCGAGAAGCCGACCCGTTCCTCGGCGAGGACGATCCGCTTGCTCTCCCAGGTGCCGGACTTCGACCTGATGTGCCGGTCGGTTCCTTCGATGTCCTTGAACGATCGGACGATCATGAGTGGTGTGTCTCCTCCTCGTCAGACGGTTTCCCGGACGGCGCGGGCCAGGACGCGCAGGCCCTCGTCGAGTTCCTCGGGGGTGACGGTGAGGGCGGGCAGCAGCTTCACCACCTCGCCCTCCGGGCCGGACGTCTCGATGAGCAGCCCGAGTTCGAAGGCCCGCCGGGCGACCCGCTCGGCGCGGCCCTTGTCGTGGAACTCCAGGCCCCACACGAGTCCCCGGCCCCGGTACTCGCGGACGTCGGCGAGGTTCTCCTCGGTGATCGAGACGAGCGCCTGCTCCACCTGTTCGCCGCGGGTGCGGGTCTGCTTCTCCATGGCGGCCCCGTCGGCCCAGTACGTCTCCAGCGCGGCCGTCGCCGTCACGAACGCCGGGTTGTTGCCGCGGAAGGTGCCGTTGTGCTCGCCGGGCTCCCACACGTCGAGTTCCGGCTTGAACAGGCACAGCGACATCGGCATCCCGTAGCCGCTGATGGACTTCGAGACGGTGACGATGTCGGGGGTGATCCCGGCCTCCTCGAAGGAGAAGAAGGCCCCGGTGCGTCCGCACCCCATCTGGATGTCGTCGACGATCAGCAGCATGTCCTGGCGCTCGCACAGCGCGGCGAGCGCGCGCAGCCACTCCGGGCGGGCGACGTTGATGCCGCCCTCGCCCTGCACGGTCTCCACGATCACGGCGGCGGGCTTGTCCAGACCGGAGCCCTGGTCCTCCAGCAGCCGCTCGAACCACAGGAAGTCCGGCACCCGGCCGTCGAAGTAGTTGTCGAACGGCATGGGCGTGCCGTGCACCAGCGGTATGCCGGCGCCCGCCCGCTTGAACGCGTTGCCGGTCACGGCGAGCGACCCGAGCGACATCCCGTGGAAGGCGTTGGTGAAGGACACGATGGCCTCGCGGCCCTTCACCTTGCGCGCCAGCTTCAGCGCGGACTCGACGGCGTTGGTGCCGGTCGGCCCCGGGAACATGACCTTGTACGGCAGGTCGCGCGGGCGCAGCACCAGGTCCTGGAAGGTCCGCAGGAACGACCGCTTGGCGACGGTCGACATGTCGAGCCCGTGGGTGACCCCGTCGCGCAGCAGATAGTCGATCAACGCCCGTTTGAGTACGGGGTTGTTGTGGCCGTAGTTGAGTGATCCGGCGCCGGCGAAGAAGTCGAGGTGACGGCGGCCGTCCTCGTCGTACATGTGGCTGCCCTGCGCGCGGTCGAAGACGACCGGCCAGCCGCGGCAGTAGCTGCGCACCTCGGACTCCAGGGTCTCGAAGACGCTCAGGTCGGGCTGGGTGATGGTCACGGCGAAACGCTCCTCGGTGCGACGGGTGTCGGTGCGACGGATCTCGGTGCGACGGGTGTCAGTACGACGGGTGGGTCAACGGGCCGATGCGGTAAAGGACTTCGGGCGCGTGCGGACCGTCCGGGAAGTGGTCCGCGGCGAACAGCACCTCACGGGTGACACCCGCCCCGTGCCGGGCCGCGTACGAGGTGAACAGGCGCTCGGAGGCGGTGTTGTCCGGCGTGATGGTGGTCTCGACGCAGGTGAGCGGGTGCTCGGCGGAGATCCGGGCGGTCAGCCCGTCGAGCAGTGCGGCGGCGAGGCCGCGGCCGCGGTGGGCACGGTCGACCGCCACCTGCCAGACGAGCAGGGTGTGCGGGCGCTCGGGCCGGACGTACCCGGTGACGAACCCGACGGGCCGCCCGTCCCCTCCGCGTGCCACCGCCGATGTCCCGGCGAAGTCGCGGCACCACAGCAGATAGCTGTAGGAGGAGTTCAGGTCGAGTGTCCCGGAGTCCTTGGCGATACGCCAGAGATCGGCCCCGTCCGACACCGACGGGCGGTCGATGAGCAGGTCTGCTTGTGCGGCGGTCATGCAAATTCAATTTACCGATGGAAATTGAAAAATGCATGGCTGGCCGGGCTTACTTCCGAGCTCGTGCCGTGTTATCGCGCGGGGGCGCACAGGAGGGAAGAGGTGTGCGGAATGTACGGTTTTAAGCGCCAGAAAAGCCGCAAATCGGGCGCCCTGTGGAACGGGTCACACGAGTGTCGCCTTCACGGAATCCCCGCTGAACACCCGCCCGGATGCACTCGAAATCTTTGCGTTTACCTACGTGATCGGCGGGCAGGAGAATGCGGGGAGCTGCCCGGGATCTGAATTCCAAAAATCCCCGGATCCAGGGATCGGATCCGGGGATTTTCGAATGGCCGCGAATTCGGAATTGTCAGGCGGTGAGCCCTGCGGCTGGATCCGCCGGACAGGTCCTAGCGCCAGGCGTTCTCCACGGCCTGCCGGGCCGCCTCGGGGTCCACGGCCAGGCCCTGCTCGGCCAGTGCGGCGCCCAGGGCCGCCAGGCTCGCGCGCACGGCCTCCGGCGTCGCGTCGGCCCCGTAGTGGTTGACCCGGATCATCTCCTTCGCCAGCGCGCCCCCGCCCGCGGCCAGCGGCAGCGCGGGGTCGGCCGCCAGTGCCCGCGCCACCAGCTCCGACGCCACCACGCCCGAGGTCGTCCGCAGCGTCGTGGCGACCGGCGCCGCGTCCCGCTCCTCGTACACGTACGGCTCCAGACCGCCGCCCAGCGCCACCGCCCCCGCCCGGGTGGCCAGCGCGGCGCTGCGGTGCCGGGCCATCACCGTGTCCAGGCCCACCGTCTCGATCCGCTCCACGCACGCCTCCAGCGCCAGCATCTCCAGCTGGGCCGGCGCGTGCAGCAGCGCCTTGCGGCCGCCGTCGACCCAGCGCTGCTTCCAGTCCAGCAGCGACAGGTACGACCGGCGCGGCGCCCCGGGGTTGGCGGCCATCCGGGCCCAGGCCCGCTCGCTCACCGACACCGCCGACACGCCGGCCGGACCGCCCATCGCCTTCTGCGCGCCGATCACGCACAGGTCGACGCCCCAGGCGTCCGGCAGCACCGGCTCGGCCCCGACGGAGGCGACGGCGTCCAGGTAGAACAGGGCGCCGTGGGCCCGTACCGCTTCGCCGATCTCCGCGACCGGGTTGGTGTTGCCGGTCGCCGCCTCGGCGTGCACCAGCGACACGAAGTCGATCTCCGGGTGCTCGGCGAGGGCCGCGCGCACCTGGTCGGCGGTGACGGCCGTGTGGAAGGGCACGGCCAGGTCGATCACCTTCGCCCCGCAGTCGCGCAGCCAGTCGCCGAAGGTCTGCCCGTACGGGCCGGTGATCACGTTCAGCGCCGTCGTGCCGGGACCGGCGGTCCCGCGGATCGCGCCCTCCAGCGGCAGCAGCGCCTCGCCCTGCATGATCACGACGTCCTGGCGGGTGCCGAGGAGCCGGGCCACCCGGTCCTCGATCGAGGCGAAGCGTGCGGCGCTCAGCGGGGGCAGGTCGAGGAACGGGTGGGTCACGGCGGTGCTCTCTTCGCTCTCTGTCACTCACGGGTGGCCGACCGCTCACGAGTGGTCGACGCTGACGAGGGTATCCGGCGAACGCCGTCCCTCGACGATCGGCGACTTCTTAGGCTGTACGGCCGCTTGGCCATCGGTTTGATTTGGGTAACTCAAACATCTCCTTATAATCGGAACCCACAGCTCACTCACAGCCCCCCATACCCCCCATGGACCCCTTCAGGAGGTCACCCCGTGAACACCCCTCTCGGACGCCGGGCCCGCGTCCTGGCCGCCACCGCGGCGACGGCCGGACTGGTGCTCGCGGCCGGATGCTCCTCCGGCGGCAGCGGCTCCGGCGCCTCGAAGACGGCGGCCGGCGGGGTCGAACTCGTCAAGGCCGGGCAGCTCACCACCTGCACCCACCTGCCGTACCCGCCCTTCCAGTCGGAGATCGACGGCAAGGTGCAGGGCTTCGACGTGTCGATGATCGACCTCGTCGCCAAGAACCTCGGCGTGAAGCAGGCGATCGTCGACACGCCGTTCGAGAACTTCAAGACGGGCGCGTTCCTCAACTCCGAGCAGTGCGACCTCGCCGCCGCCGGTATGACGATCACCGAGGAGCGCAAGAAGAACGTCGACTTCTCCGACCCGTACTTCGACGCCACCCAGGCCGTCCTGGTCGACAGGAAGAGCGGCATCACCTCGCTCGCCGACGTCAAGGCGAAGGGCAGGAAGCTCGGCGCCCAGGCGCAGACCACCGGCGAGGAGTACGCGAAGAAGCAGGGCTTCGACCCGATCTCCTTCGAGTCCTCCGACGCGGTCCTCAACGGGTTGCGCACCGGCCAGGTGCAGGCCGTCATCATCGACTACCCGGTCGTCCAGGGCTGGCTGAAGGACCTGGCCAACGGCGAGGACTTCAAGGTGGTCGACAACCTCAACACCGGTGAGCAGTACGGCTTCACGGTGAAGAAGGGCAACACCAAGCTCCTCGCCGCCATCAACAAGGCGATCGCGGACGCCAAGGCCGACGGCACCTACAAGAAGCTCTACGAGAAGTGGATCGGCCCGTACGAGGCGTCCGCCGCCTCCCCGTCCGCCTCATGAGCGGTGCCGAGACACCCCTCCAGCCCCGCAGGACCGGCCTGAGCCGGCGCCAGAAGCGCCGGATCTCGCGCGGCGCGCAGTACGTCGTCTTCGTGGCCGCCGTGATCGCCTTCGCGGTCGCGGCGGACTGGGGCCGGCTGAAGAACCAGTTCCTCCAGTGGGACCTGGTCAGGCAGATGTTCCCGGACGTCATCACGCTGGCGCTGAAGAACACCGTCCTGTACACCACGTTCGGCTTCGTCGTCGGGCTCGTGCTGGGCATCGTCATCGCCCTGATGCGGCTGTCGTCGGTGGGTCCCTACCGCTGGGCCGCCGGTGTCTACATCGAGGTCTTCCGCGGTCTGCCCGCCCTGCTGATCTTCATCTTCGTGGGTGTCGCGGTGCCGCTCGCGTTCCCGGGCACGGAGATCCCGGGCGGGACGTACGGCAAGGTCGCCATCGCGCTCGGCCTGGTGGGGGCCGCGTACATGGCCGAGACGTTCCGCGCGGGCATCCAGGCCGTGCCCAGGGGGCAGATGGAGGCGGCCCGCTCGCTGGGCTTCTCGCACGCCCGGGCCATGGTCTCGATCATCGTCCCGCAGGCGTTCCGGATCATTCTCCCGCCGCTCACCAACGAACTCGTGACCCTCTTCAAGGACTCCTCGCTGGTGCTGTTCCTCGGTGTCACCCTGGAGGAGCGGGAGCTGTCCAAGTACGGCCGCGACCTGGCCAGCACGACCGCCAACTCCACACCGATCCTGGTCGCGGGCCTGTGCTACCTGCTCGTCACGATCCCGCTCGGTTTCGCCGTACGCCGTCTCGAAGCGAAGTCGGGGGAGGTCGCCAAGTGAGCGCACCCGAGATCCAGGTGAAGGACCTGCACAAGTCCTTCGGCGACAACCAGGTCCTGCGCGGTATCGATCTGGAGATCGGCCAGGGCGAGGTCGTCTGTGTCATCGGCCCGTCCGGCTCCGGCAAGTCGACCCTGCTGCGCTGCGTGAACCTCCTGGAGGAGCCGAGCAAGGGCCAGGTGTTCGTCGGCGGTACCGAGGTCACGCACCCCGACGTCGACATCGACGCCGTACGCCGCCGTATCGGCATGGTGTTCCAGCAGTTCAACCTCTTCCCCCATCTGTCGGTGACCGAGAACCTCACGCTGCCGCAACGCCGGGTGCTCGGCCGGGGCAAGGCGGAGGCGGCCCGGACCGCCGCCGAGAACCTCGCCCGGGTGGGTCTCGCGGAGAAGGCCGACGCCTATCCGGCCGCCCTCTCCGGCGGCCAGCAGCAGCGCGTCGCCATCGCCCGCGCCCTCGCGATGGGGCCCGAGGTGATGCTCTTCGACGAGCCGACCTCGGCACTCGACCCGGAGCTGGTGGGGGACGTCCTCGCCGTCATGCGCATGCTCGCGGACGAGGGCATGACGATGATGGTCGTCACCCACGAGATGACCTTCGCGCGCGAGGTCGCCGACCGGGTCGTCTTCATGGACGGCGGGGTGATCGTCGAGGAGGGCCGCCCGGCCGAGGTCATCGGCAGACCGCGCCACGAACGCACCCGCCACTTCCTCTCCCGCCTCCTCGACCCCGCCATGGCCGAGGTGGAGGAGGAGACCTCGGACCAGGTGGGCGGACCGTCCTGACGCCTCACTAAGGTGCGGTGCATGAGCGATCACGCGGTGCTGCACGTGAAGGGTCGGGTGCTCGTCGGCCCGGACGACACCGACGTCCGGGACGAGCTGTGGGTGGTCGGCGGACGGATTTCCTACGACCGTCCCGCCGGCGCCCGCGACGTCCGTACCGTCGAGGGCTGGGTCCTGCCGGGCCTCGTCGACGCGCACTGCCATGTGGGCCTCGGCGCGCACGGCCCGGTCGACGCGGACGTCGCGGAGAAGCAGGCGCTGACCGACAGGGAGGCGGGCACCCTGCTGATCCGGGACGCGGGTTCGCCCTCCGACACCCGCTGGGTCGACGACCGCGAGGACCTCCCGAAGATCGTCCGGGCCGGCCGGCACATCGCCCGCACCCGGCGCTACATCCGCGGCTACGCGCACGAGATCGAGCCGGACGAACTGGTCGCCTACGTCGACCGGGAGGCCCGGCGCGGCGACGGCTGGGTCAAGCTGGTCGGCGACTGGATCGACCGCGACCTCGGCGACCTGTCGGCCTGCTGGCCGCGCGAGGCGGTCGAGGCGGCGATCGCGCGGGCCCACCGGCTGGGCGCCCGGGTCACCGCCCACTGCTTCGCCGAGGACTCCCTGCGCGACCTCGTCGAGGCCGGTATCGACTGCATCGAACACGCCACCGGCCTGACGGAGGACCTGATCCCCCTGTTCGCGGAACGCGGCGTCGCGATCGTCCCGACCCTCGTCAACATCGCGACCTTCCCGCAGCTCGCCGCGGGCGGCGAGCGCAAGTACCCGCGCTGGTCGGCCCATATGCGGCGGCTGCACGAACGCCGCTACGACACCGTGCGCGCCGCCTACGACGCCGGCGTCCCGGTGTACGTCGGCACCGACGCCGGGGGCAGCCTCGCGCACGGCCTGGTGGCCGCGGAGGTCGCGGAACTGGTGACGGCCGGCCTCCCCGCGGTCGAGGCGCTCTCGGCCACCGCCTGGGGCGCGCGCGGCTGGCTGGGCCGCCCCGGCCTCACGGAGGGGGCGCCGGCGGACCTGGTGGTGTACGAGACGGACCCGCGGGCGGACGTACGGGTGCTGGCCGCTCCGCAGCGGGTGGTGCTGAACGGACACGTCGTCGGCTGAACACCTCGGCGGCCGCCACTTCGGCACACCCGGGCTCGCGCCCCCCTCGCGATGCATCCGGTTGACGACGCGTGACCGGCCGGGGCGGTGGGTCGTTGCGCCCCCTCGTGCGCGCGGTCCGGCGGTCCGTGCGCACGAGGCGTGAGGCATGAGGGTGACCGGGTGGAACGTCCGTGCCGCAAGATTCGAAAAAGTGCACGGAAATCCCACGATGGAGTGAAGTGCCCCGAGATGGCCGCCCGTTCACCCTTGGTGCGTAATCCTTGCCGGGTCCCGAGCACGTCACTTCTGGGGGTCCCACGCCTTGAACGGCAACCACTTCCGCATGCCCGCACGCCGTCTCGCCGCCGTCGCCGCGGCCACGTCCCTGGCCGCCGGTCCCGCGGCCCTCGTCGCGGCGGACACCGCCCACGCGACCGGAGGCCAGGGCCGTGCGAGCGCCGCCGTCCTGCGCACCGGACTCGACGTGGCCCTGCTGAACAAGTCCGCGGGCGTCCCCCTCGCGGTCTCGCTCAACGAGGTCGAGGCGTCGAAGCGGCAGCACGCGCAGCGGACCGCGCTCAGCGCCCGCCTCGACGGCGTCGACGGCGGCAAGCCGTTCAGCGTGCTGAGCGCCGACGTGGCGACGGCGAAGGCGACGGTCACCGACGACAAGGCGGAGGGCTTCACCGAGCTCGCCCATGTCCGGCTGCACGTGCCCGGCCTGCCCCTGCTGTCCGTCATCGAGGTCGACGGCATCACCTCGAAGGCGACCTGCGAGGCCGGGGAGACGCCGGTCGCCTCGGCGAACGTCCTGGGCGCGGTCACCGTCCTCGGCAAGCGGACCAGGCTGACCGCCGGCGGGCCCACGGACGTCAAGGTGCCCGGCGTCGGCGAGGTGCGCCTGGACCTGTCGAAGCGCGAGACCACCTCCCGCACGGCGGCCGCGACCGCGCTCGAACTCACCGTGTCCATCAACCCGTTGAAGCTGAACGTGGCCGAGGTCAAGGGCACCCTGAGTCTCGCGAAGGCGGCCTGTGAGGCCCCCGAGGCCGCCGAGGAGGCCGAGGAGGCCGAGCCCGCCTCCGAGTCGGCCGGGTCCGCCGCGCCGGAGTCCTCCGCGCCCGCGGCGGCCGCCGGGCAGGGCACCTCCGACGTGACGACCAAGGGCGCGCCCGCGCAGGCCGACCTGGCCCAGACCGGCGGGAGTTCGGTGACCCCGTACCTGGTGGGCGGCGCGGCCGCACTCCTGGTGGCGGGCGGGGGAGCGGTGGCGCTGTCCCGACGCCGGGGCTGACCACTCCGGAAGGGGCGGTGCCGCCCGCGCCGGGGCTGACCACCCCGGAAGGGGCGGGGCCGCCTCACCGGGGAACGGGGGGTCGGAACTGCCTCCCCCGGGGGACGGGAGGAGGCAGGGGGCGGGGCGGGGGCCGGGAGGAATCCCCCGCCCCGCCCCGGCCGGGTGCGAAGCTCCCATCCCCACCCCGGGCGGGTGCCGAAGCTCCCGCCTCACCACGCAGGCCCCGCCGCATCAGGCCAATGCCTGCTCCAGCGCCCCCAGGAAGGCGTCCGTCGTCTCCCGGTCCCGTACCGCGAGTCGGATCCACTCCTCGCCCAGCCCCGGGAACGTGTCCCCGCGGCGCACCGCGAACCCCAGCGTCCGCAACCTGCGCCGCACGGCACCCGCCGCCGGCATCCGTACCAGCAGGAACGGGCCCTCGGCCGGCTCCACGACCCGCACCCCCGCCGTCGCGAACCGGGCGAGTCCCGCGACCAGATGCACCCGGTCACCGGCGATCCGGCGGGCCGCCCGGTCCGCCTCCGCGAGGGCCGACGCGCTCACACACGCCTCGGCCGCGGCGAGCGCGGGCGTGGAGACCGGCCACAGCGGCTGGGCCCGCTCCAGGGCGGTGACCGTCTCCGGGGCGGCGAGCGCGTACCCGATCCGCAGCCCGGCCAGCCCCCACGTCTTGGTGAGACTGCGCAGCACCACCAGACCCGGCACGTCGGTCCGCCCGGCCAGCGCCTCCCGCTCACCCGGCACCGCGTCCATGAACGCCTCGTCGACCACCAGCGTCCGCCCGGGACGAGCGAGCCCGGCGATCGCGTCGGCCGGATGCAGCACCGAGGTGGGGTTCGTCGGATTGCCGATCACCACCAGGTCCGCCTCCTCGGGCACCGCCCCCGGAACCAGCCGGAAACCGTCCTCGGCGCGCAGCAGCACCCGGTCGACGGTGTGCCCGGCGTCGCGCAGCGCCGCCTCCGGCTCGGTGAACTGCGGATGCACGACCACCGGCCGGCGCACCTTCAGCGCCCGCGCCAGCAGGACGAACGCCTCCGCCGCACCGGCCGTCAGCAGCACCCGGTCCACCGGCAGCCCGTGCCGTGCCGCCACCGCCGCCCGCGCGGCCCGCCCGTCCGGGTAGGCGGCCAGGGCGTCCAGCGATCCGCCGATCAGCTCCCGCAGCCATGCCGGGGGCGTGTCCGCCCGTACGTTGACGGCCAGGTCGACCAGCTCCGCCCCGTCGTCGCGCACCTCCGCGTCACCGTGGTGCCGCAGATCGGGGCCGCCCCCGGGAACGTCGTCAGTGCGCATGGGAGTGGGTGTGCCCCCCGTGCTGGTGGTGCCCGTGGTGGTGACCGCCGCCGTGGCCGCCCCCGGGACCGTCGTGGTGTCCGTCGTCGTCCGGGTGGAAGTGCGGCTGCTGCGGCAGCCCCACCTTGTCCTCGAAGCCCGGCAGCGCGATGCGGTACACGCACGAGTCGCAGTTCATCCGCAGATCGCCCTTCACGGCCTCCGCGTACCGCTCCATCACCAGGTCCAGCAGCTCCGGTTCGGGCCCGATCACGTCCGCCGAGCGCACCTCGACCTCAGGATGCGCGGCCGCCCAGTCCTCGGTCTGCCGCCGCACCCGGTCCGGCAGGATGCCGGTGAACAGGAAGTACGGCAGCACCACGATCCGACGCGCGCCCAGCCGCACGCACCGGTCGAGACCGCTCGGCACGTCCGGCGCGGCCAGCGACACGAACGCCGTCTCCACACCCGCGTAACCGCGCCCCTCCCACAGCAGCCGCGCCGCCTTGTGCACCTCGGCGTTGGCGTCCGGGTCGGTGGAGCCGCGCCCGACCAGCAGCACGGTCACCTCGGCCCGGTCCCCGGGCGTGCGGCCCGCCTCGCCGAGCGTCTCGTCCAGGCGCCGTTCCAGCACGTCCAGCAGCGACGGGTGCGGGCCCAGCGGACGCCCGTAGGTGTACGAGATCCCGGGGTGGCGTTCCTTCTCCCGGGACAGGGCCGCCGGGATGTCCCCCTTGGCGTGCCCGGCGGACACCAGCATCAGCGGCACCGCGGCGAACCGGCGCACCCCCCGCTCCACCAGCTCGGCCACCGCCTCGCCCAGCGGCGGCGAGGACAGCTCGATGAAGCCGCCCGCGACGGGCAGTTCGGGATGACGGCGCCCCAACTCCCGTACGAAGTCGCGGAACGCCTCGGCTCCGGCCTCGTCCCGGGTGCCATGGCCGGCGATGAGCAGGGCGGGCGGCGGGGTGGTCACGATTGCTCCTCGGATTGCGAAATGCGGTGGTAAAGCAGGGCGTTGAGGGCGGCCGCGGCCACCGCGGAACCGCCCTTCTCGGACACGTTGCTCACGGCGGGCAGCCCGCTCCCGCGCAGCGCGGCCTTCGACTCGGCCGCCCCGACGAAACCGACGGGGAGCCCGATGACGAGCGCGGGGGAGGCGTCCAGCGTCAGCAGCTCCTCCAGGGCGGTCGGCGCACAGCCGATCACCCACAGGGCGCCGGGGCCGACCTCCTCGTACGCCAGCCGGACCGCGTGCGCCGACCGGGTCAGTCCCGGTCCGGACCGCGCGTCCCGCAGCCGGCAGACGGTCTCGCGGCGAGTGATCCCCGCGGCCACCATCTCCACGTCCACGACCACCGGCGCCCCGGCGTGCAGCGCGGTGTACGCCTTCGCCAGGTCGCCCTCGTCCAGGACGAGATCGTCGGCGTAGTCGAGGTCGGCGGCGGAGTGGATCACCCGCTCCACCACCGCCCGTGACAGCGGCGGGAAGTGCGAGGTGTCCAGACGGGCGCGCAGCCGCCGGAAGGACTCCTGCTCGATCGGATGGACGACACGATTCACCGGGCACCCTCCTGCGGGTCTCGCTGCGGGTCCTGCTGCGTCGATTCCTGAGTCCGCGTGTGGGGGACGGTCCGCGGGTTCTCCTGCGGGGTTGCCCCCGGGTCCTGCTGCCAGCGGTAGCCGCGCGGGGTCACCATCCGTCCCGCGATCCGCCGGGTCGCCGTGTTGCCCACGGTCACGACCGTCATCATGTCCACCGTCGCCGGATCCAGCGCGGCCAGCGTCGTCACCCGGCTGGACTCGTCGGCGCGCGAGGCGTTGCGCACGACACCGACCGGCGTCGCCGGCTCCCGGTGCTCCGCGAGGACCGCGAGGGCCTTCGGCAGCTGCCAGTCGCGGCCCCGGCTGCGCGGGTTGTAGAACGTCACGACGAGGTCCGCCTCGGCCGCGGCCCGTACCCGCCGCTCGATGACCTCCCACGGCGTGTGCAGGTCGGACAGGCTGATCGAGACATGGTCGTGGCCCAGCGGCGCGCCCAGGATCGCCCCGGCCGCGAGCGCCGCCGTCACCCCGGGCACCCCGACCACGTCGATGTCGTCGGACGCCTCGGCCAGCGCGGGCGAGGCCATCGCGTACACCCCCGCGTCCCCGCTCCCGATGAGCGCGACCGCCGCGCCGCGCCGCGCCTCGGCGACCGCGGTGCGGGCCCGCTCCTCCTCCGCGCCGAGCCCCGACTCCAGGATCCAGGTGCCGGGCCGCAGCAGATCGCGGATCTGGTCGACGTACTGGTCGAGCCCGACGAGCACCGACGCCCGGCGCAACTCCGCCTCGGCGCGCGGCGTCAGCAGGTCCCGGGCACCGGGCCCGAGCCCGACCACCGCGAGCCGCCCGCGCCCGGGCCGCCGGACGACCGCGCAGGTCGCCATCGCAGGCCGGCCGTCCGCCCGCTGCGACTTCCGCTTGGGGACGAGGAGTTCACCACCGCGTACCAGCGCGGCGGCCTCCGCGACGGACGGGGTGCCGACCGCGGCGAGCGGCGCGCCGGACGGGTTCGGCACCTCCACAGCCGCCAACTCCTCGGCGGAGTACGTCACCAGGGGCACCCCCAGCCGCTCGGCGGCGGCGACGATGCCGGGCTCGTCGGACTTGGCGTCGACGGTGGCCAGTTCGGCGACGGACGCGGCGCTGAGCCCGGCGTCCCGCAGCGCGGCCTCGACCAGCCCCAGCACCTCGTCGGCCGGAGCACCCTTGGACGCGCCGACGCCGACCACCAACGACGGCGGGCGCAACAGAACTTCGCGCTCGGCCTGTTCCACGGCCCGGTCGGTCAGCCGGACCGTGTACGCGCCCCGCGTCCCGAGCGGCAGCGCGGGCAACGGCCAGGGCACCTCCGCGGCCAGCGCGACCGGCTCCCCGTCCAGCAGGGCGCGGGTCACCCCGGCGACATCACCCTCCACGGGCAGACCGAGCGTATCGAGGCCGGGCACGCCCACCGCGTCCGTCGCCGTGGTCACCACCGGCTCCGCACCCAGCAACGCGCCCACCGCACGGGCCAGTTCATTGGCGCCGCCGCCGTGCCCGCCGACCAGTGACACGGCGAACCGGCCGGCCTCGTCGACGCACACCACACCGGGGTCGGTCCGCTTGTCGCCCAGCAGCGGCGCGACCAGCCGTACCACCGCCCCGGCCGCCAGGAAGCACACCAGCTGGCCGCACTCCGCGAACGCCCGCGGTACGGCGTCCGCCACGGGTCCGTCGTACACCCGCGTGCGGTCCGGCCAGGCCGCGGCCAGCCGGTCGCGCGCCGCAGCCCCCGCCGCGGTGGCGGAAATGAGGCCGATCACAGGGCAACTCCTTCGGTACGCGCCGCGGGACGGGTGCCCCACAGCAGGAAAACGGGATTGGTCGCGGCCGGCCGGGTCACGTCCCCCGGCAGCGGGACCAGCCGCGACGACTGCAGCAGCACTCCGTCGCAGTCGAGCCCGGCGCCGATCAGCGCCGCACGTGCCGCCGGCACCCGGTCCAGGGCGGCCATCGCGACGACCACGCTCCGCCGGGCCCGCCGCGCGCACGCGTCGACGATCCCGGGCAGCTCACGGCCCCCGCCACCGACGAACACGGCGTCGGGATCGTCGAGCTGCGCCAGCGCGTCCGGCGCCTCGCCGTGCACCACGTGCACGTCGACGCCGTGCTGAGCGGCGTTGGTACGGATCCGGCCGACCCCGTCCGGGGTCTTCTCCACGGCGCTCACGGCGGCCCCCAGCCGCGCGCACTCCACCGCCACCGACCCGGAGCCCGCGCCGACGTCCCACACCAGGTCGCCGGGGCGCGGACCGAGACGGGCCAGCGCCAGCGCCCGCACCTCGAACTTGGTGATCATCGAGTCGCGGTGCGCGAACGCGGACTCCGCGAGCGCCCAGCCCGCGGGCCCCGGCGCCGCACCGGCCACCGTCCGCGCCCCGCCGCGCGCCGTCCGGGACTCGTCCAGGCACAGCACCACGCTCACCGCCGAACCCCAGTCCCGGGCGGCGGCCTGCGCCGGTGTCACCCGCTCGACGCGTTCGCGCACCGGATCGCCCAGCGCCGAGGCCACCACCAGGACCCGTTCGGCCGAGGCCCGCACGAGCGCCGCGCCCAGCTCGGCGGGACCCGCGCCCGGCCCGGTCAGCACCGCCGTCTTCGGATACGCGCGGCACACATGCACCGCGGTGCGCAGCTCCCGCCCGTGCGCGCTGACCACCACGGCGTCGTCCCAGGTCAGCCCGGTCCTGGCGAACGCGGCCGCGACGGAGGACACGCCGGGCCGTACATCGAGCGCCGCCGCTCCGAACCGCTCCGACAGCACCCGCACGATCCCGAAGAACCCCGGATCCCCAGAGGCCAGCACCAGCACCCGCCGTCCCTTGCCGACGTACTCCGCGACCGTGTCCAGGGCGGGCGCCAGCGCACCCAGGACCACCAGCTCGGCGGTCCCGGGCAGCAGCGGCCGTACGGCGTCCAGGTGCCGCCGGCCGCCCACGACGAGCTCCGCCCCCGCGAGGACGTCCCCCGGCGGCGGCGCACCGGTCCCCGTACCGACGACCGTGATCACGTGCCGGCGCCCCGGGCGCGCAGGGCCTTGCGGGCCTCGGGGTCGGCCTTGCGATAGCCGTGGAAGTGCCCCGGGTGGTACAGGTGCGAGCGCGTCCCGCCGGCGTCCAGCGCCGGGCCGACCAGGAACAGCGTGTGCTTCCAGAGCCTGTGCTCCTTGACCGTCTCCTCCAGCGTGCCGATCGTGCACTTCACGATCAGTTCCTCCGGCCAGGTCGCCTGGTAGGCGACGACGACCGGCGTGGTCGTCGGATAGCCGCCCTCCAGCAGCTCCCGCACCAGCTGGCCGCTGCGCGCCGCCGACAGGAACAGCGCCATGGTCGTGCCGTGCCGGGCGAACTCGCGCACCTCCTCGCCGGGCGGCATCGGCGTCTTGCCGCCGCCGAGCCGGGTCAGGATCACCGACTGCGCGACCTCGGGAATGGTCAGCTCGCGCCCCGCGAGCGCGGCGACCGCCGAGAAGGACGAGACACCGGGCACGATCTCCGTCTCGATGCCGAGCTCGTCGCACCGGTCGAGCTGCTCCTGCGTGCCGCCCCACAGCGCGGGGTCGCCGGAGTGGATCCGGGCGACCCGCAGCCCCTCGGCGCGGGCCCGCCGGTACACGGCCACCACGTCCTCCAGGGACATCGTCGCCGAGTCGAGGATCTCCGCGTCCGCGCGCGCGTGCTCGAGCACCTCGGCCTGGACCAGGCTGGCGGCCCAGATCACGACGTCGGCCTCGGCGATGGCCCGCGCGGCCCGGAACGTCAGCAGGTCGGCGGCGCCGGGGCCGGCACCGACGAAGGTCACCTTGCCGGTGGGGGCATCGGCCATGGGTACGGGTCCTCTCGTACGGATCTTCACTGGGCGGGGGGTCGGAGGTGCGCGACCCGGGTTCGATCGGATAGCAAGGTCACATGGCGGTCCTCGTCGCGCTCGGCGCGTTCCTGATGACGCTGGCCGGCGGCTGGACGGCACAGCGGGTCACCGACCGCCGCCATCTGGTCCTCGGCCTGGCCGGCGGCCTGATGCTCGGCGTGGTCGGCCTGGACCTGCTGCCCGAGGCACTGGAGGTGGCGGGCACCGAGGTCTTCGGCGTACCGGCCGCGCTGCTGCTGTTCGTGGCCGGCTTCCTGCTGGCCCATATGGCCGAACGGCTGCTGGCCGATCTGCCCAGGGACCCCCACTCCGCCCGGACGGAGGAGATCCCCACGGTCGCGCACGGCACCGGGGCGCCCGACGGCCGGGTGCCCGAGGTGGGCCTGACGGCGGCCGCCGCGATGGTCGGCCACAGCGCGATGGACGGCGTGGCGATCGGCGCGGCCTTCCAGGTGGGCGGCGGCATGGGCGCGTCCGTCGCGCTGGCCGTCGTCGCCCACGACTTCGCGGACGGCTTCAACACGTACACGATCACCAGCCTGTACGGGAACGCCCGGCGCAGGGCGGTCGCCATGCTGTTCGCGGACGCGGCGGCACCGGTTCTCGGCGCGGCCTCGACCCTGTTCTTCGTCCTGCCCGAGACGCTGCTCGGCGGCTATCTCGGCCTCTTCGGCGGAGTGCTCCTCTACCTCGCGGCCGCCGAGATCCTGCCCGAGGCCCACCACGAGCACCCCGCCCGCCCGACCCTGCTGTGCACGGTCGCGGGCGCCGCGTTCATCTGGCTGGTGGTGGGCCTGGCCGGCTGAGCGCCCGTACGGCCCGCGGGGCGTCACAGCTTGCCGCCGCGCCCGCCGTCGCGCGGCGCGGGCGCGATCAGCGTCGACAGGTAGGGCAGCGGGCCGTCGCCGAGATCGGCGGCCGGCCGGATCGACTCCTGCGCGAGCCCCAGCGCCGAACCCCACACCGCGGCCTCCAGCCGCCCGGTCTCCCGCAGCGCCTCGGCGACCTCCGCGGCCTGCCGCCCGAACTTGTACGCCACGACCGTGCCCGGTCCGCTCAGCGCGTCCTTGAGCGCGGCGGCCCCCGCGGTGACCGGCACCAGGGTGAGGGGTTCGGTCCCCTCGGTCAGGACCGCCCCGGAGCGCGCCGCGAGCTCCTGCATCGCGGTGATGCCCGGCACCGTCTCGACGACGACACCCGGCACCGACTCGGCCACGGTCTGCGCCAGATAGGTGAACGTCGAGTACACGTTCGGGTCCCCGATGGTCGCGAAGGCGACACAGGCGTGCGCGCCGAGCAGCGCCGCCACCCGCGCCCCCGCCGCGTCCCAGGCGGCCTCGCGCCGGGCCCGGTCGCTGCGCTCGTTGAGCGCGAACACCACCCGGACGACCTTCTCCCGCGGCACGTAGTGCAGCACGGTCGCCTCGGCCCGCCCCGGCTCGCCGCCGTCCGCCCCGTCCGCCGCGGCCATCACGGGCACCACGACGACGTCCGCGGCGCGCAGGGCGTTGACGCCCTTGACGGTCACCAGCTCGGGGTCGCCGGGGCCCACCCCGACACCGATCAGCTTGCTGCTCATGACGTCAGGCACCTCTCGACGAACCGACGGGCCACGCCGGGCTCGGACGCCCAGTGCGTGTGCAGATAACTCGCGTGCACGCCCCGCTGCACGAAACCTTCGACGCGCCGCTCGGGGGCGCGCATCCCCCAGGCGGGAGACGCCCCGGCGCCGGGCTCCACGACCGTCCGGTGGAACTCGTGCCCGCGCATCCGGGTGCCGGCCGCGGCGAGCACGCTGTCGCCGAGCGCCACGGCGTCCCGGTAGCCGAGGGTGAGCCGCTCGTCCATCCGGGCCACGGCGTCGATCACCCCGCACATGGGCCTGCCGTCGAGCTCCCGCGCCAGATACAGCAGTCCGGCGCACTCGGCCGCCACCGGCGCCCCGGCCGACGCCAGCTCCGCCACCGCCCTGCGCAGTGGCTCGTTGGCGGACAGCTCGGGCGCGTAAACCTCGGGGAACCCGCCGCCGATCACCAACCCGTCCGTCCTCTCGGGAAGTCGCTCGTCACGCAGCGGATCGAAGGTGACGACCTCGGCCCCGGCGGCGGCGAGCAGCTCGGCGTGCTCGGCATAGGAGAAGGTGAACGCGGGCCCCCCGGCGACGGTGACCACCGGCACTGTCCGATCCCGGCCGACAACGCCCAGCCCGTCCGGCGCTTGAGGACGAGGCCGTTCGGGCCGAAGCGGGGGGCCGGGGACGGCAGCCCCCAGGGCCTCGGCCGCGTCCCAGGCCGCACCCGACAACACACCGGCACTGCGCGCCAGCGCCGCCAGCGCGTCCAGGTCGCAACCGCCGGAGACCTGCGCCGCCATCGCGGCGACCGCCGCGACCGCCTCGGCCCGCCGCTCGGCGACCGGCACCAGACCGAGGTGCCGGGACGGCGTGTCCACCTGCGGCGCCCGGCGCAGCACCCCGAGCACCGGCACCCCGGCGGAGTCCAGCGCGTCGCGCAGCAGCTCCTCGTGCCGGTCCGAGGCGACCTTGTTCAGGATCACGCCCCCGATCCGCACCTCGGGATCCCACGAGGCGAACCCGTGCACCAGCGCCGCCACCGACCGCGACTGCGACGACGCGTCGACGACCAGCACCACCGGCGCCCGCAGCAGCTTCGCCACGTGGGCCGTGGAGGCGAGCTCCCCCTCGCCCGCCGCCCCGTCGTACAGCCCCATCACGCCCTCGACGACCGCGATGTCGCACCCCCGCGCGCCGTGCGCGAACAGCGGACCGACCAGGTCGGGCCCGCACAGGTACGCGTCGAGGTTGCGGCCTGTGCGCCCGGTGGCGAGCGCGTGGTACCCGGGGTCGATGTAGTCGGGCCCGACCTTGTGCGGGGACACCCGCAGCCCGCGCCCCGCGAACGCGGCCATCAGCCCCGTGGCGACGGTGGTCTTGCCGCTGCCCGAAGAGGGCGCGGCGACGACCAGCCGGGGAACGGACGACATCACCACTCGATGCCCCTCTGGCCCTTCTGGCCCGCGTCCATCGGGTGCTTGACCTTGGACATGTCGGTGACGAGATCGGCGAGGTCGACCAGTTTCTCCGGGGCGTTGCGCCCGGTGATCACGACGTGCTGGGTGCCCGGCCGGTCCCGCAGCACCGCGACGACCTCGTCCGTGTCGATCCAGCCCCAGTGCATCGGGTACGCGAACTCGTCGAGCACGTACAGCTTGTACGTCTCGGCCGCCAGATCCCGCTTGACCTGCTCCCAGCCCTCCCGGGCCTTCTCCTCGTTGGTCGAGTTGTCACCCTGGATGTCGCGCTGGACCCACGACCAGCCCTCGCCCATCTTGTGCCAGTCGACGGACCCGCCCTCGCCGGAGGCGCCCAGCACCCGCAGCGCGTTCTCCTCGCCGACCTTCCACTTCGCCGACTTGACGAACTGGAACACCCCGATGGGCCACCCCTGGTTCCAGGCGCGCAGCGCCAGCCCGAACGCGGCGGTGGACTTCCCCTTGCCGACGCCCGTGTGCACGACGACCAGCGGCCGATTACGTCGCTGACGAGTCGTCAGCCCGTCGTCCGGTACGACACTCGGCTGTCCCTGCGGCACTACGCGGCCCTCCTCTGCGCGTCCTTCACCACGTCCTTCACCAGTCCGGCGATGCTGTCCGCGCGAAGCTCGTCCAACGTCACCGCCGTACCGCCCAGTTCACCCGCGAGCTTCCCGGCCAGCCCCAGCCGCACCGGCCCGGACTCGCAGTCCACGACGACCGAGGCGACCTGCTCGGCCGCGAACAGCCCGGCCGCCCGGGACGCGAGCATCAGCGGCTCGGGACCCCCGGTGGCCCGTCCGTCCGTCACCACGACCACCAGCGGCCGCCGCGCCGCGTCCCGCAGCCGTTCCACCCGCAGCACCTCGTGCGCCTTCAGCAGCCCGGCCGCGAGCGGGGTGCGCCCACCCGTCGGCAGCGACTCCAGCCGCGCCGCCGCCGCGTCCACCGAGGAGGTGGGCGGCAGCGCGACCTCGGCGGCCGACCCGCGGAAGGTCACCAGCCCCACCTTGTCCCGCCGCTGGTACGCGTCGAGCAGCAACGACAGCACGGCACCCTTCACGGCGCCCATCCGCTGCCGGGCCGCCATCGACCCCGAGGCGTCCACGACGAACAGCACGAGGTTGGACTCGCGCCCCTCCCGCACCGCCTGCCGCAGATCGTCCCGGCGCACCAGCAGTCCCGGCCCCGACCGCCCGCGCGCCCGCTGGTGCGGGGCAGCGGCCTGCACGGTCGCGGCGAGATGCAGCTTCGTCAGCGTGCCGCGCGGCCGTCGGGCCCCGGTCGTGCGTCCGTGCTCGGTCCGTGCCCGCGAACGCCGTCCGGCGGCACCCTGGCCGATCCCGGGCACGCTCAGCGCCTTGGCGCGGAACGGTTCGGCGGCCCGCACGGCGGACTGCTCCGCGCTTCCGGAGGCCTGCGGCTCCCCGCCCTCGCCGGCCTCGGGCCGGGCGGACGTGTCACCGTCCTGCGGACCGCTGTCGGGCGTGGGCTGCCCACCGCCGCCACCGGGTCCGTCGGGGTCGGGGTCCTCGTCCTCGGCGGAGCCCCCGAACTCCTCCAGCGTCTCGTCCAGCCTGTCCTCGTCGAGACCGGGCGCGTCGAACGGGTTCCGCCTGCGCCGGTGCGGCAGCGCAAGGAGCGCCGCCTGTCGCACGTCCTCGGCGAGCACCTCGGTACGCCCAGCCCAGGCGGCGAGCGCGGTCGCGGTCCGCGCCATCACGATGTCGGCCCGCATGCCGTCCACCTCGAAGGCCGCGCAGGTCGCCGCGATCTGCCGCAGCGCGCCGTCGCCCAGCCGCACGGCGGGCAGCAACTCGCGTGCCGCGACGATGCGTCGACGTACGGCCGTCTCCTCACCGGCCCAGCGCGCCGCGAAGCCCGCCGGGTCGTCGTCGTACGCGAGCCGCCGCCGTACGACCTCCACCCGCTGGTCGGGCTCCCGCGAGGCGGCCACCTCGACGGTCAGCCCGAACCGGTCCAGCAACTGCGGCCGCAGCTCGCCCTCTTCGGGGTTCATCGTGCCCACGAGCAGGAACCGCGCCGCGTGCCGTACGGAGACGCCCTCGCGCTCCACGTACGAGGCGCCCATCGCGGCCGCGTCCAGCAGCAGGTCGACGAGATGGTCATGGAGGAGGTTGACCTCGTCGACGTACAGGATGCCGCGGTGCGCGTCGGCCAGCAGGCCGGGCTCGAAGGCCTTCACGCCCTCCGCGAGCGCCCGCTCGATGTCCAGGGCGCCCACCAGCCGGTCCTCGGACGCGCCGACGGGCAGCTCGACCATCCGGGCGGGGCGCGGCGCACCCGCCCCCGCCTCGTGCGGCCCGTCCGGGCAGCCGGGGTCGGGGGAGCCGGGGTCGCAGGAGAACCGGCAGCCGGAGACGACGTCGACCTCGGGCAGCAGCGCGGAGAGGGCGCGTACGGCCGTGCTCTTCGCGGTGCCCTTCTCGCCGCGCACCAGCACACCGCCGACCGCCGGCGACACGGCGTTCAGCAGCAGCGCGAGCCGCAGGTCGTCCTGGCCGACGACGGCCGTGAACGGGAACGGGGTACTCACTGGTCGTCGCCCTCCAAGTCGCCTTCGAGCTCCAGATAGGTGGCGCGCAGCCGCTCCAGCGTGTCCGCGTCCGGCTCCGCCCACAGCCCGCGGTCCGCCGCCTCCAGCAGGCGCTCGGTGATGCCGCGCAGGGCCCACGGGTTGGACTTCTTCATGAAGTCCCGGTTCTCCGCGTCGAAGACGTACTCCGCGCTGAGCTTCTCGTACATCCAGTCGTCCACGACCCCGGCCGTGGCGTCGTAGCCGAAGAGGTAGTCGACCGTCGCCGCCATCTCGAAGGCGCCCTTGTAGCCGTGCCGGCGCATCGCCGCCATCCAGCGCGGGTTGACCACCCGGGCCCGGAAGACCCGGTGCGTCTCCTCGCCCAGCGTGCGGGTCTTCACCTGGTCCGGTACGGCGGAGTCGCCGACGTACGCCTCGGGGGAGGCGCCGGTGAGATGGCGGACCATCGCGACCATGCCGCCGTGGTACTGAAAGTAGTCGTCCGCGTCGACGAGGTCGTGCTCGCGCGTGTCGACGTTCTTGGCGGCGACCGCGATCCGCTTGAACGCGGTCTCCATGTCGCCGCGCGCCGCCCGGCCGTCGAGCCCGCGCCCGTAGGCGTAGCCGCCCCAGACGGCGTACACCTCGGCGAGGTCGGCGTCCGAGCGCCAGTTGCGGGCGTCGATCAGCGGCAGCAGACCGGCGCCGTACGCGCCCGGCTTGGAGCCGAAGATGCGGGAGGTGGCGCGCCGCCGGTCGCCGTGCTCGGCGGTGTCCTCGTCGGCGTGCGCGCGGACGAAGTTGCGGTCCGCCGGCTCGTCCAGCTCGGCGACCGCCCGCACCGCGTCGTCGATCAGCCCGACCACGTGCGGGAACGCGTCCCGGAAGAAGCCGGAGATGCGGACCGTGACGTCGATGCGGGGGCGGCCCAGTTCCGCCAGGGGCACGATCTCGAAACCGGTGACCCGGCGCGAGGCGTCGTCCCACACCGGGCGGCAGCCGAGCAGCGCGAGGATCTCCGCGATGTCGTCGCCCTGGGTGCGCATGGCGGACGTGCCCCAGACCGTCAGTCCGACGGACGTCGGGTAGCCGCCGGTGTCCTGGAGGTAGCGCTGGACGAGGGAGTCGGCGAGGGACTGTCCGACCTCCCAACTCAGGCGGGAGGGAATGGCCTTGGGGTCGACGGAGTAGAAGTTGCGGCCGGTCGGCAGGACGTTGACGAGCCCGCGCGTGGGCGAGCCCGACGGGCCCGCCGGGACGTAACCGCCGTCCAGGGCCTTGAGGATGTGCCCGATCTCGTCCGTCGTCCGCGCCAGCCGCGGGACCACCTCGCGGCAGGCGAACTCCAGCACCGCCACGGCGTCGGGGAGTTCGGTGCCGAGGAGGTCCCGTACGAGCGTCGGCACGGCCGCCGCGTCCCAGCCGTGCTCCTCCATGCCGAGGGCCGCCCGGCGGCAGAGCTGCTCCAGCAGGTCGATCGCGTCGGCCGCCGTCCGGGCCGGGCCCTCGACGAGGTCGGTCAGCTCGACCGGGACCTTCACGGGCACGCCCGGTTCGGCGAGCAACTCCTTCTCGACCAGGCCGAAATGTTCGGCGAGGGCGGCGCGCAGACCGGGCAGCGCGTTCGCCGCGCCGCCCCACACCTGCGAGGCGCGCAGCACGGCGAGCACGAGGTTCACCCGCGGCTCGGCCTCCGGTCCGCCGCCCAGGACGTGCAGCCCGTCGCGGATCTGCACGTCCTTGATCTCGCAGAGGTAGCCGTCGATGTGCATCACGAACTCGTCGAAGTCGCCGTCGTCCGGCTGCTCGTCGACGTGCAGGTCGTGGTGGAGCTCGGCGGCCTTGACCAGCGTCCAGATCTGGGCGCGGACGGCCGGGGCCTTGGCCGGGTCCAGGTCGGACACGAGCGCGTACTCGTCGAGGAGCTGCTCCAGCTTGGCGAGGTCGCCGTAGGTGTCGGCGCGGGCCATCGGCGGTACGAGGTGGTCGACGACGGTGGCGTGGCCGCGCCGCTTGGCCTGGGTGCCCTCGCCGGGGTCGTTGACGATGAACGGGTAGACCAGGGGGAGTTCGCCGAGGACGGCGTCGGGCGCGCAACCGCCGCTCAGTCCGAGGCCCTTGCCCGGCAGCCATTCCATCGTGCCGTGCTTGCCCATGTGGACGATCGCGTCGGCGCCGAAACCCCCCTCCGATGTCGCAGCCTCCAGCCAGCGGTAGGCGGCCAGGTAGTGGTGCGACGGGGGCATGTCGGGGTCGTGGTAGATCGCGATCGGGTTCTCGCCGAAGCCGCGCGGCGGCTGGATCATCACGACGACGTTCCCGAACCGGAGGGAGGCGAGGACGATGTCGTCGCCGTCGACGTACAGCGAGCCCGGCGGCTCGCCCCAGGCCTCCAGCATCCCGTCCCTGAGCGCGGGGTCGAGCCGGTCGAACCAGGCCCGGTAGTCGGCCAGCGGCACCCGGGCGGGTGCCGCGGCCAACTGCTCCTCGGTCAGCCACTCGACGTCGTGGCCGCCGGCCGCGATCAGCCGGTGGATCAGCTCGTCGCCGTTGTCGGGGTGCCCCTCGACCGTGTATCCCGCGTCCCTGAGCGCGTCCAGGACCCGGACGGCCGAGGCGGGCGTGTCCAGCCCGACCGCGTTGCCGACCCGCGAGTGCTTGGTGGGGTAGGCGGTGAAGACCAGCGCGAGCTTCTTCTGCGCGTTCGGCTTGTACTTCAGCCGGGCGTGCCGTACGGCGATCCCGGCCACCCGCGCGGCCCGCTCGGGGTCGGCGACGTAGACGGGCACGTCGTCCGGGCCCTGCTCCTTGAAGGAGAACGGCACGGTGATCAGGCGACCGTCGAACTCCGGGATGGCGACCTGCATGGCCGCGTCCATGGGGGAGAGGGCGGCGTCGGACCCGCTCCAGGCGGCGCGCGAGGAGGTCAGACACAGGCCCTGGAGGACGGGTACGTCGAGGGCGGCGAGGGCCCCGATGTCCCACGCCTCCTCGTCCCCGCCCGCGGACGCCCGCGAGGCGTGGGTGCCGCCCGCCGCGAGTACGGTGGCGACGATCGCGTCGGTCCGGCCGAGGATCCCGTACAGCCCGGGGTCGGCGTCGCGCAGCGAACCGCAGTACACGGCGAGCGCGTTGGCGCCGCGTGCCTCGATCGCGTCGCACAGGGTGTCCACGAAGGCGGTGTTGCCGCTGAGTTCGTGGGCGCGGTAGAAGAGCACGCCGACCGTGGGCCGGCCCTCGACGAAGGCACGTTCGCCGTGGACGCCGTACTCGGGCATCTTCCGCGGTCCGTCGAAGCCCTCCCCGGTCAGCAGCACGGTGTCGGACAGGAACCGGGCCAGCTCGGTGAGGTTCGCGGGGCCGCCCTCGACGAGGTAGCGCAGGGCCTCCGCGACCACACCGGCAGGCACCGACGACTCGGCCATCAGCTCGGCGTCCGGCACGGACTCCCCGCCCAGCAGCACGGTCGGGATCCCGGACGCCTTCAGCACGGCCAGCCCGTCCTCCCAGGCCCGCTTCCCGCCCAGCAGTCGTACGACGGCGATGTCCGCGCCCCGGATCAGTGCGGGCAGCTCCTCGGCGACGTCGACCCGGGTCGGGTTGCCGATCCGGTAGGGGGCGTCGCAGGCGCGGGCCGCCAGCAGATCGGTGTCGGCGGTCGACAACAACAACACTGTGCTCATGCGGGCGCTCCCGGGGGGATGAAGGGCAGTCCTTGCGGCGCGCCGGACTCGATGAGCCGCCACAGCGCGTCCGTGTCCGCGTGCTGTTCGATCAGGTCGCCGAGCAGGTCGAGCTGCTCCTCGCGCAGCGCGGCGAACGAGGTGTCGGGGGCCGGTACGAACCGGCGGCCCGCGGCGGCCGCCACCTCGCGCAGGAACGCCCGCCGGAATCCGTCCGACTCCAGCGAGCCGTGCCAGTGGGTGCCCCAGACGGCGCCGACCCGGCAGCCGTCGAGGGGGTGCCCCCCGCCGTCGGAGAAGAACGGCTCGCCGCCGGTGACGTCGGCGACCCCGTGATGGATCTCGTACCCCTCGACGGGCTCGCCGAGGGCCTGGCCGACGGGCCGGGTGAGCGTCTTCTCGCGGGCGAAGCGCACCCGTACGGGCAGCAGGCCGAGCCCGTCGACGTGCCCCGCGCGGCTCTCGACCTCGTCCTCGATGTGCTCGCCGAGGAGCTGGAAGCCGCCGCAGACGCCGAGCACCGGCCGGCCCTCGGCGGCCCGGCGCGCGACGGCGTCCGCGAGGCCGCGCTGCCGCAGCCACTCCAGGGCCTTCACCGTCCCGCGGGTTCCGGGGATCACCACGAGGTCGGCGTCGGCGAGCTCCTCGGGCCGGTCCACGAACCGCACGACGACGCCCGGCTCGGCGGCGAGCGCGTCCACATCCGTGAAGTTGGACATGAGCGGGACCGCGCAGACGGCGACCCGCAGGACGTCCTCGCCGACGGGGGCGGCGACGGCCGACTCCCGGACGGCACCGCGCAGGGAGACGCGCAGTCCGTCCTCCTCGTCGATGCCGAGGCCGTGCCGGAAGGGCAGTACGCCGTACGTCCGCCGCCCGGTGAGGCCGTGCAGCATGTCGAGTCCGGGTTCGAGCAGGGAGACGTCGCCCCGGAACTTGTTGACGAGGAACCCGGCGACCAGTTCCTGGTCCTCGGGCGAGAGCAGGGCGACCGTGCCGAAGAAGGAGGCGAAGACACCGCCGCGGTCGATGTCGCCGACGACGAGGACGGGCAGCCGCGCGTTGCGGGCGACGCCCATGTTCACGATGTCGGTCCGGCGCAGGTTGATCTCGGCCGGACTGCCGGCCCCTTCGCAGATCACCGCGTCGTACGTGCCCCGCAGCTCGGCGAGGCAGTCGAGGACGGTGCCCAGCAGCGCTTCCTGCCGCCCGCCGCGCAGCCGGTTCCCGGGGGACGAGCCGGAGGAGCCTTCGGACCCCCCGAAGAACCCGCGCGCGCTCATCTCGCCCACCGGCCTGCCCATGAGGACGACCTGGCTGCTGCGGTCGCTGCCGGGCTTGAGCAGCACGGGGTTCATCAGCGCGGTCGGCTCGATCCGGCAGGCCTGGGCCTGCATGGCCTGGGCCCGTCCGATCTCCGCGCCCTCGCGGGTCACGAACGAGTTGAGGGACATGTTCTGCGCCTTGAAGGGCGCGACCTTGACGCCCTGGCGCACCAGCCACCGGCAGATCCCCGCGGTGACGACGCTCTTGCCGGCGTCGGAGGTGGTGCCGGCGACCAGGAGACCACCGTTCATGAGTCACGTTCCTTCACGAGGAGCCGCGCGGCGGCGCAGACGCCGAGCGCGAGCCAGCCGACGCGCCGGGACAGCCGTACCGCCCGGTCGATGTCCGAGACACGGACGGCCCGTCCGTGGGCGCCGTTGAGCACGGGCCGGTGCTCGACCCGCCCGGCGTAGGAGAGGGTCCCGCCGAGCCGTACGCCGAGGGACCCGGCGAACGAGGCCTCCACGGGACCGGCGTTGGGACTGGGGTGCCTGGCGGCGTCGGCGCGCCAGGCCCGTACGGCCCCGCGCGGATCGTCGCCGGCCAGGGTCGCGAGGGCGGCCGTGAGGCGGGCCCCCGGCCAGCCGGCGGCGTCGTCGAGCCGGGCCGAGGCCCATCCGTAGCGGCGGTGGCGGGGCGACTTGTGGCCGACCATGGCGTCGAGGGTGTTCACGGCGCGGAAGCCGAGCAGCCCCGGCACCCCGCCGACGGCTCCCCACACCAGCGCGCCGACGACGGCGTCGGAGGTGTTCTCGGCGACCGACTCGACGACCGCTTGGGCTACGCCGTCCGCGTCGAGGGCCTGGGGGTCCCGGCCGCACAGATGCGGCAGCCGGGCGCGGGCGCCCGCGACGTCCCCGGCCTCCAGGGCGCGCCCGATGGCGCGGGCCTCCCGGGCGAGCGAGGTGCCCCCGACGACGGCCCAGGTGGCGGCGGCGGTGAGGGCCACGGAGGCGGCGCCGGAGGTACGTACGGCGCGGGCGGCCACGACCCCGAGCGCCACGGCGCCGCCGGCGCACACCACGGTGTGCAGCGCGCCCTGTCCTCGATGGTCCCGCCACAACGCCTGTTCCACGGCCGCGGCCGCGCGCCCGAACAGCGCGACCGGGTGTCCGCGGCGTGGATCGCCGAGGAACAGGTCGCCCAGGAGGCCCGCGGTGGCGCCGTACGCGAAGACGCGATCGGCACGCACCGGCTCAGCCGATCGTGGCGGTACCGGGCAGTGACCTGGTGCTGAGACTCAATCGGCAGCCGAGCATGGCGACATGTCCTCACTCAGGGTGTCCACGCCCTGGTTCGACGAGACCGACGGCGAGAGTTCCTGGCTCCCGGGGATTGCTACCCCGGTCACAGTGGCGGGACCGCGCCGGATTCGCACCGGCTTCCTCATGTGTCGTCGTAGATGGCTCCGGAAGTCCACCACGGGCCCTGAAGGGCCGTCAACCTGCTCTTGACCTGGGACGGAGGAGTGTGTGAAGCCCCACACACGGCGGGCGGCGGGATGGGCGGGTGACGAGTGGGAAGCGCGGGCGACGGGATGGGCGGGCAACGGCGAGGGCGGGAAGAACCCGTGGGTTCTTCCCGCCCTTGGTGAACGGTGTGCCGGATGGCGGCGGTTCAGGCGACGATCAGCCAGATCCCGTAGCCCACCGCGGCCGCGCAGGCCGCGAAGCACGCGTACGCGCCCGTCACCGCGAGCGCGGCGCCGCCGCCCTGCGCGGAGGCCCGCTCCTGGCGGGAGAGACCCATGATGCCGAGGGTGAACAGGGCCACGAGGCCCACGGTGGCCACGAGGCTGACGCCGAACACGGAGCCCAGGGCTGCCCAGTCGATGTTCATACCGATGCTTCCTTACTTAACCGGGTGCGCGGGGCTCAGGCGGCGGTCGGCGGGACCGACGCCGTCGCCGGGTCGACGGTGACCATCGGGGCGGCGGCCGGGGAGGGGATGGTGGCCGTGAGGTTCTCGGTCACCGTGCCCGTGGGGGGCGGGGCCACCATGGCGATCGCCTGGGTCACCACGCCGGCCGGCTCCTCGGAGGCGGTGACGCTGTTGTGGTCGACGGTCTCGCGCCGGGAGACCTTCCAGATCGCGGCGCTGGCGGCGATCAGGAAGACGGCGACGGCCGCGGTGCCCCAGTCGCCCAGGTTCGTCACGGACTCGGCGAGCGCGCCGACCAGGCCGGCGGCCGGCAGGGTCAGGCCCCAGGCGACGAACATGCGGGTCGCGGTGGACCAGCGAACGACTCCGCCCTTGCGGCCGAGGCCCGCGCCCATCACGGAGCCGGAGACGGCGTGCGTGGTGGAGAGGGAGAAGCCGAGGTGGGAGGAGGCCAGGATGACCGTCGCGGCGCTGGTCTGGGCGGCGAAGCCCTGCTGCGGCTGGAGGTCGGTCAGGCCCTTGCCCATCGTGTGGATGATGCGCCAGCCGCCCAGGGAGGTGCCGAGCGCGATGGCGAGACCGGCGGAGAGGATGACCCAGACCGGCGGGTTGGAGCCGGGCGCGATGGCGCCGCCGGCGACCAGGGCGAGGGTGATGATGCCCATCGTCTTCTGGGCGTCGTTGGTGCCGTGGGCCAGGGAGACCAGGCCGGCCGAGGCGATCTGGCCGGTGCGGTAGCCCTTCGCGGCGGCCTTGCTGTCGGCCTTCTTGCCCAGGGTGTAGGAGAAGCGGGTGGCCAGCATCGAGGCGACGCCCGCCACGATCGGGGCCGCGACGGCGGGGATGAGGACCTTGGTGACCAGCACGTCGCCGTGGACGGCGCCCACGCCGGCCGAGGCGACGGTGGCGCCGATCAGACCGCCCATGAGGGCGTGCGAGGAGCTGGACGGCAGGCCCACCAGCCAGGTCAGCAGATTCCAGAGGATCGCGCCGACCAGGGCGGCGAAGATGACCTCGGGTCGGATGCCGGTCTCGTCGACGAGACCCTTGGAGATCGTGTTGGCGACCTCCACGGAGAGGAAGGCGCCCACGAGGTTGAGGACGGCCGACATGGCCACCGCAACCTTGGGCTTGAGCGCACCGGTCGAGATGGTCGTGGCCATCGCGTTGGCGGTGTCGTGAAAACCGTTCGTGAAATCGAACGCGAGTGCAGTTACCACCACAATCGCGAGGATCAGCGAGAAGTTTTCCATTTACCCAGGCAATCGTTCGAAGTCGTTGGTGCGATGAACGTAAGTAACCTGGGTGAACGGAAGGTGAACTGGGACGGGCTTTGTGGTGTCACCAACAGGAGAATGATCCTCCGCTTGGTGCTACTGATACGTACCCCGCATGACCGGTCACCCCAGGTGAGCGGCCTGGAGCCGCGATCCCGCCGGACCGCTTGCCGGGATTCCGCCTCTCGGCGGGTCGTCACCGCCGTCGTATGCCGACGGGCCCGAAACGGCTACGCTGCGTGACCGGCGGCCGGCCGGTGGCGCGCCTGGCAGGATCGCGGCATGAGTGAGCGACGACACGGCGGGCGGGGCGAGCGAGGCGCCCGGGACATCAAAGGCATACGGAGCGAACCGGGCGGCCGGGGTGTGGGCGAGGACGAGGCGCGTGCCTGGGACGCGCTGGTCGGGACGGCCCGCCGGACCGTCTCCGACGGACTGGTCGTCGGCACCTCGGGCAACGTCTCCGTCCGGGTCGGGGACACCGTGCTGGTCACGCCGTCCGGCGTGCCCTACGACCGGCTGACACCGGACGACATCACCGGGGTCGACCTGGCGGGCCGGCGGGTGCTCGGCAGCCTCGTCCCGACCAGCGAACTGCCCATGCACCTCGCCGTCTACCGCGCCTGCGACGCCCGGGCCGTGGTGCACACCCACGCCGTGCACGCCACGGCCGTCTCCACGCTCGTCCCCGAACTCCCGACGATCCACTACATGGCCGCGGCCCTCGGCGGACCCGTCCGGGTCGCCCCCTACGCGCCCTACGGCTCCGAGCGGCTGGCCGAGAACGTGCGCCTGGCCCTGGTCGACCGCACCGGCTGTCTCCTCCAGAACCACGGCACCCTCACCCACGGCGCCACCCTCGACCAGGCCTACGACCGCACGGCACAGCTGGAGTGGATGTGCCGGCTGTGGCTGACCGCGTCCTCGGTGCCGGGGCTGACGCCGCACCTGCTGACGGCCGAGCAGGTGGCGGAGGCGGGGGAGCGGCTGCGGGGGTACGGGCAGCGGGCTTGACGGCGGCAGCGGGCCTGACGGTGACGGTGGGGCGGGCGGCGCCGTCGGCCCGCGCTGCCCTCATGGCGCGCACGGCGTACGCATGGCGCGCACGGCGTACGCATGGCGCGCACGGCGTACGCATGGCGCGCACGGCGTACGCATGGCGCGCACGGCGCGCACGGCGTGCGGGTGGCGCGCACGGCATGCGGGTGTCAGGGGCGTGCCTCCGACCCCGTTCCGGCACGTCACTCCTTCCCCGTCGTCCGCTGGCCGGTCGCCCGCACCGCCCCGACACTGGACGGGTGCACCCTGTCAAAGCGACGGCCGCCGCCGTCACCGCAGTGGTAGGGGCCGGGGCCGCCGCGGTGGCCGCCGGCCGGCTCGCGAGCGACGCCGCCCTGAAGGCGCCGGCCGGCCGGCCCCTGCCCACCGAACCCAGGCTCACCGTGCACGGCACCGCCGCCGGACGGATCACCCTCACCAGGGATCTGGCCTCGCTGCGCCCCGGCACCTACGGCCTCGCGGGCGACGGCTCCCACGCCGTCGTCGGGCCCGTCGTCGACGCCGCCGCGCTCTCGGCCGACACCGTGGTGCGCCGTCTGGAGCGCGTCACCCACGGCACCCTGAGCCAGGGCGACAAGGTGTGGCTCACCCCGAACGTGTACGTCGGCAACCCGGGCGCCGCGCTCGGCCTGGAGTACGCCGACGTCGACATCCCGGGCGAGCTCGGCCCGCTGCCGGCCTGGTTCGTCCCCGGCGCCCGCGACACCTGGGTGATCGCGGCCCACGGCCTCGGCACCACCCGGGAGCTGGCCCTGAACGTGATGGAGTTCCTGCACCGCCACCGCTTCTCGGTGCTGGCCCTCTCCTACCGCGGCGACCTCGGCGCGCCCCGCCCGCAGGACGGCCTGAACCACCTCGGCGAGAGCGAGTGGCGCGACCTGGACGCCGCGATGCGCTACGCCGTGCGCTACGGCGCCGAGCGCCTCGTGCTGTACGGCTGGTCCACCGGAGCCACCATGGCGCTGCGCGCCGCCGCCCACTCGGGGCTGCGCGAGCGGGCCGTGGGGCTCGTCCTGGACTCCCCGGTGCTGAGCTGGGAGACCACCCTGCGCTCGCTGGCCGCGGCCCGCCGCACCCCGGGGCCGCTGCTGCCGCTGGCCGTGCGTGCCGCCGAGGGCCGCACCGGCATGAACAGCGCGAGCGACGCGGAACCCGCCGACCCCGACCTGCTCCGGATCCCGGCGCTGATCTTCCACGGACCCGAGGACGAGGTGGCCCCCTGGGCCCTCTCCCGTCGCCTCGCCGGGCGCCGGCCCGACCTGGTCACCCTCCAGAGCGTCCCCGGTGCCCCGCACGGAGCCATGTGGAACGCCGACCCGGCCGCCTACGAGGAGGCCCTCCGGCGCTTCCTGGTTCCCCTGATGTGACGGGGCCGGACCCCTGAGGTGACCGGTCCGGACCCCTGGCACGGCCGTCCCGGTCCCCCCGCCGGGACCGGACCGCACACCGGTCGCGGACCGGTCGACCTGCTTCCGTTTAAAGCCGTACCACTGGCCTGATCGCTCCCGTCGATCCCCCTCACGGACGTGTGCGTTGGCCAGTCCCGTAGCCCGCCGTGACATTCCGTTTGGGTTTTCGGACGGTCAACCGGAAGACTGCACCCGTGACGTCCCGTATCCCGCGCGACTCCAGGCTTCGACTCGTCCGCCCCCGACCCCTGGCCGCCGCCCCCAGAGCCGTGAACCAGCGGCGCCCGCGCCGCCCCGCACCCCGACCTCCGGAGGGCACACCGGCCCCCGCGGAGCTGGCCAGAATGGCTCGCTCCGGTCTGGCCGCGGCAGCCCGCGTCGCCCGCTGGGCCGACGCCGCCCTCGGCCCCGGCCGCGACGGCGCGGCCGTCGACGGCAAGGCCACCCTCGCCGACGCGACCGCCGACCGGGCGGCCCTGGAACTCGGCCTGACCGCGACCGAGGTCCGCGCCGACTGGGACACCGCCCGCCTCGCCGGCCTCATCGAGGTGCACGGCGACAGCGCCCGCCCCGGCTGGCGGCTGCGCGCCTGGGACCGCGACGACAGTGCCGTCCTGCGCGGCTGGGTCGCCCTCTTCGACGCGTGGTCGCTGGCGTCCCCGGAACCCGCGGACCATGAGCCCTCGACCGTCGCCGAGGTCGTCTCGGCCATGCCGCAGGTGCTCTCCTTCCTCCAGCTGTCCGCCGGGCCCGTGCCCGTGATCCAGCTCCTCGACCTGCTCGCCCAGCGGGTCACCGAGCTGCGCACCGAACGCTGCGAGATCCCCTACGGCCCGCAGGCCGTGGCCGGCGCCGCCGCCGTTCCCGCGGGGGCCGCCGTGGCCGCCGTGCCCTCCGCCGACGCCGACCCGGCGGAGCCCGCGCAGGAGGCCGAGCTCGCCCCGCTGCTCGACTGGGCCCTGCACGCCCTCGCCTCGGTGGGCGCCCTCACCTGCGGCGCGGGTCAGGCCACGCTCACCCCGCTGGGCAGCTGGGCGGTCTGGGTCAAGCTGGAGCAGATCTGCGTCGCCGCGCAGAGCCCGGCCGGGAACATCGAGCAGGCCGCCGAGGGAATGCTGCGCGGCTGTGCCCAGCTGCGCCCCAACGCGGCCCGCGCCGAGTACCGGGCCTGGCTCGCCGCCCGCCCCGTCGGCCGTGCCGTCACCGACCTGCTGGCCGCCGCCCGCGGTGAGGACGCCCTGCTGCGCGGCCTGGCCTTCGAGGCGCTGCGGGTCGTCGGCGCCCCCGCCGAGCACGACGTCCGCTCGGTCGTGGACGAGCCGGCCCTGCGGCCGTACGCCCTGCTCTGGCTCGCCGAGCACGACGGCGTCGACCCCGAGGACGCGCACGAGGTCCTCACCCGCCGGGAGGCCACCTGGCTGTGGGTCGACACCGCGGCCGCCGTCGCCGACCACGGCGAGGCCCCGATGCTGGTCCGGCATCTGGAGTCCGCGGTGCAGCCGACCGTCCCACAGCTGCTCGACGAGGTACGCGCCGTCGGCCACCCGCGCACCGTGCAGGTCCTCGTCGCGCTCGCCGCCGCCCACCCGGACCCGGCGCTGGCCAAGGCCGTCCGCCGGGCGGCCTTCCAGGTCCACACCGGAGGGAACTGACCCCGCGGGGAATGACCCGCGTGGACTGACCCGTGGGAACGGGGCCCGCGCGACAGGGACCGCGGCGGACCGCGGGGAACGGACCGCGGCGACCCGATCACGGCGAACCGGCGGGAGGCCCGGGCAGAGCCCGGGCCTCCCGCCGACTGCCTGGCCCGGTCGTCAGGACGGCAGCTCGGGAGCGTACGTGCCGAAGCTCCAGATGTTGCCCTCGACGTCCCGGGCCATGTAGTCCCGCGAACCGTAGTCCTGGTCCGTCGGGGGCATCAGGATCTCCGCGCCGTGCTCCACGGCCCGCCGGTGGTGGGCGTCGACGTCGTCCACCAGGACGTACACCCCCGCCGGGCCCGCGCCCTTCATCGCCGTGTCGAAGACGCCGCCACGGCCCTTCGAGCCCAGCATCACCGCACCGTTGCCCTGCACCAGCTCGGCGTGCATCACCACGCCGTCCTCGCCCTCGTACACCGACAGCTCCAGGAACCCGAAGGCCTCCGTGAGCTGCCTGATCGCCGCTTTCGCGTCCGCGTACAGCAGTGTCGGACAGATGCTCGGGCGTCCACCGCTCGTCCCCGTCATACCGGCCTCTCCCTCGTCGTCTCGTCGTCGGCGCCGGAAATCAACCTGCCGCCCAGTCTCGCAGCGGCCACTGACAACGGACCCGCCCCGCCGCACCGGAAGGCGGAGAGGGCCGGATGTGCCGAACGTCACGCCGCGCAGCCGCCGCGCCCGCGGCCCCGGATACGTCCTGGTGGACGACGGCGCCGCCCGCCCGGTCCGCCGCCCGATCGCAGAAAAAGTGGTTGCACGGCCCCGTTAGACTGACGTCATGGCCATTCTCCTCGCGCATTAGACGGCGGGAACGTCCTCAGCCGCCCACCCGCCAACCTTCCTGCCCTGGAGCCTGTCCGTGATCTCCGCCTCCGGTATCGAGCTGCGCGCCGGTGCCCGCATCCTCATCGAGTCCGCCACCTTCCGCATCACCAGGGGCGACCGCATCGGCCTGGTCGGCCGCAACGGCGCGGGCAAGACGACGCTCACCAAGGTCCTCGCGGGCGAGGGCATCCCCGCCGCGGGCAACATCGCCCGCTCCGGCGAGGTCGGCTATCTGCCGCAGGACCCGCGCACCGGCGACCTGGACGTGCTGGCCCGCGACCGCATCCTCTCGGCGCGCGGCCTGGACACCCTGCTCCGCAAGATGCGCGACAACGAGCAGCGCATCGCCAACGGCAGCGGCGCGACCCGCGAGAAGGCCCTGCGGCAGTACGAGCGCCAGGAGACGGAGTTCCTCACCAAGGGCGGGTACGCCGCCGAGGCCGAGGCCGCCACCATCGCCGCCGCGCTCAATCTGCCCGACCGGGTGCTCGGCCAGCCGCTGCACACCCTCTCGGGCGGTCAGCGCCGCCGTATCGAGCTGGCCCGGATCCTGTTCTCGGACGCGGACACCCTGCTGCTCGACGAGCCGACCAACCACCTCGACGCCGACTCGATCGTCTGGCTGCGCGACTACCTGAAGACCTACCGCGGCGGCTTCATCGTGATCTCCCACGACGTCGACCTCGTCGAGACGGTCGTCAACAAGGTCTTCTACCTGGACGCCAACCGTGCCCAGATCGACGTCTACAACATGGGCTGGAAGCTCTACCAGCAGCAGCGCGAGGCCGACGAGAAGCGCCGCAAGCGCGAGCGGCAGAACGCCGAGAAGAAGGCCGCCGCCCTGAACGCGCAGGCCGACAAGATGCGCGCCAAGGCCACCAAGACCGTCGCCGCGCAGAACATGGCCAAGCGGGCCGACAAGCTCCTGTCGGGCCTGGAGGCGGTGCGCCAGCAGGACAAGGTCGCCAAGCTGCGCTTCCCGGAGCCCTCGCCGTGCGGCAGGACCCCGCTGATGGCGGAGGGCCTGTCGAAGTCGTACGGCTCCCTGGAGATCTTCACGGACGTCGACCTGGCCATCGACAAGGGATCCCGCGTGGTGATCCTCGGTCTGAACGGCGCCGGCAAGACGACCCTGCTCAGGCTGCTGGGCGGCGTCGAGATCCCCGACACCGGCCAGGTCGTCCCGGGCCACGGCCTCAAGCTCGGCTACTACGCGCAGGAGCACGAGACCCTCGACCCGGAGCGCACCGTCCTGGAGAACATGCGCTCGGCCGCCCCCGACCTCGACCTCGTCGAGGTGCGCAAGACGCTCGGCAGCTTCCTCTTCTCGGGCGACGACGTCGACAAGCCGGCCGGGGTCCTCTCCGGCGGCGAGAAGACCCGTCTCGCCCTGGCCACCCTCGTGGTGTCCTCGGCGAACGTCCTGCTGCTCGACGAGCCGACCAACAACCTCGACCCGGCCAGCCGCGAGGAGATCCTCGGCGCGCTGCGCACCTACAAGGGCGCGGTGGTCCTGGTCACGCACGACGAGGGCGCGGTCGAGGCGCTCCAGCCGGAGCGGATCATTCTGCTGCCCGACGGTGTCGAGGACCTGTGGGGCTCCGACTACGCGGATCTCGTCGCCCTCGCTTGATCGAATGTCTGATCCACGGCGTATGGATCATTCGGCCGATCCGTGATCCATCATCTGTGTGAGATCTCCTCGTATCGAGGTGCGTCCTACATCCATTTCACGGCCGATCCCTTTGTCGACAAGGGATCGGCCGTCGTGCGTCCCTGACCTGGCATTTCATGAAACAACCCGTTCGGGTGCATGAATGCGACCGGGCAGAATCAGGCATTCCGCATGTGGGGACGCACTCCTGTCGTCACAAGCCTGTCGTACGGACCTTGCCGAATGGGTGGCCATCGGGCCCGGGAGGGGTGATCATGAGGAGACCAGAGCGCACTTCCCATGAGGAGGCACGGGTGGCCGAGACTCTGAAGAAGGGCAGCCGGGTGACCGGCGCCGCGCGCGACAAGCTCGCGGCAGACCTGAAGAAGAAGTACGACTCCGGTGCGAGCATCCGGGCGCTGGCCGAGGAGACCGGCCGCTCGTATGGCTTCGTGCACCGGATGCTCAGTGAGTCGGGCGTCACGCTCCGTGGGCGTGGCGGGGCGACGCGGGGCAAGAAGGCCGCTACGTCCTGACCCGGGCGGCCCACCGGCTTCGATGGTGGCCACCCGGTCGTTCAGCTGATCGACCGGGTGGTTACTGTGCAGTCACTTAGCTGACCGCTGACTGACCGCACTCATCGGAGGCGTCCATGGCTTCGCCCGACCAGGAACTCGTCCCCCTGCTCGACAAGGACGGCGTACGGCTCACCGTCGACGACGCGCTCGCCACGGTGACGCTGACCAACCCGGCCAAACGCAACGCGCAGAGCCCCGCGATGTGGCGTGCGCTCGCCGAGGCCGGCCGGCTGCTGCCGGGCGCCGTCCGTGTCGTCGTGCTGCGCGGCGAGGGCAAGTCCTTCTCCGCCGGTCTCGACCGGCAGATGTTCACGCCGGAGGGCATCGAGGGCGAGCCGTCCTTCATCGACCTCGCACGCGGTGACGACGCCGAACTCGACGACGCCATCGCCGGGTTCCAGGAGGGCTTCACCTGGTGGCGGCGCAACGACATCGTGTCGATCGCCGCCGTGCAGGGCCACGCCATCGGGGCGGGCTTCCAGCTCGCGCTCGCCTGTGACGTGCGCGTCGTCGCCGACGACGTGCAGTTCGCCATGCGCGAGACCTCGCTGGGCCTGGTGCCGGACCTGACCGGCACCCATCCACTGGTGTCCCTGGTCGGCTACGGCCGTGCGGTCGAGATCTGCCTGACCGGCCGGTTCGTGACGGCCGAGGAGGCGGTGAGCTCCGGGCTCGCCAACCTGTCGGTGCCGGTGGCCGACCTCGATGCCGCGGTGGCGGATCTGGCCGCGGCGCTCCTCGCCGCGCCCCGGGACGCGGTGATCGAGACCAAGACCCTGCTGCGCGGGGCCGCCGACCGTACGTACGACGAGCAGCGCGGCGCTGAGCGCGCCGCCCAGGCCCGGCGGCTGCGGGACCTGGCCGGCCTCGGCGAATGAGCCCGAGCGCTCCGGACAGCTCTCAGCCGGCCACGGTCACCAGCACCGTCACCGTGGGGTGATCCGGCAGCGCCTCGCCCACCACCGTGCGGACCGTCCGGGCCACGTCCAGGGCCCGGTGGCCCGCCCGCACCGCGATCTCCACCCGGGCGTGGCGCCGCGGCAGCGCGCCCTCGCGCGGCGGTTCCCCGACCCGCGCAGGGGCGTGCGTCGAGAGCTGCACCGGCGACCGGCCGCCGAGCGCACCGGTCAGCCGTTCCACCCCCGGGACACCGCTCGCGGCCGCCGCGGCCCGTTCCTCGTCGGGCGTCGTGGGACGCCCGGCCGAGGGCGGTTCCGGCGGACGTGCGGAGGAGGGCTCGGGCGCCTCCTCCAGCAGGCCCGTCACCCGCAGGTCCACCTCGGTGACCACAAGGCCGAGGCGCTCGGCCGCCGCGCTCAGCGTCGCCCGTACGAGTGATGCCGTGACGGGCAGCGGCCCGCCCAGCGTGGTCGCGAAGTCCAAGGTGACCCGCAGCGGTCCTGGCGGCACCGCCCCGGGCGGCGGCGGCACGACCGGCTCGGCCGCCTCCCCGGGATCCGCCAGGGAGATCCCCAGCGCACCCGGGTACACCCCCGGAACGCTCTGCGCCGCGCGCCGTAGCCGCACCTCGGCCGCCCGCTGCGTGATCCACGCGCCGTCACCCGGGCCGCCCAGCGGCAGCAGCCTGCCCAGGCTCAGCTGATCCCGTACCGCCCGCCCGATCCGATCCGCCGTCATTGCTCCAGCCTGCCGTATCACCAGGGCGGCGGCGGGCAACCGCGCTTACCGTGGGGGAAGGACGAGGACCGGAAGGACGTGCGGCGATGACCGACATGACGCAGCAGAACCGGACGCAGAGTCCCGAGGGCACGGCCGAGCAGTCGGTCCAGACCCGCAAGGCCACCAGACGCGGCGGCGGCGACCCGGCCACCCGGGGGCGCACCACCATCGCCGACGGGGTCGTGGAGAAGATCGCCGGGATGGCGGCCCGGGACGTCCTCGGCGTGCACGCCATGGGCGGCGGTCTCAGCCGTACCTTCGGCGCCGTACGGGACCGGGTGCCCGGCGGCGGATCGAAGTCCGTGACACGCGGGGTCAAGGCCGAGGTCGGCGAGGTGCAGACCGCACTCGACCTGGAGATCGTCGTCGACTACGGCGTGTCGATCGGCGACGTCGCCAAGGCCGTGCGGGAGAACGTCGTCGCGGCGGTCGAGCGGATGACCGGCCTCGAGGTCGTCGAGGTCAACATCGCCGTGAGCGACGTGAAACTGCCCGAGGAAGAGGACGAGGAGCCGGAGCCCCGGATCCAGTGAGCCAGGGCCGTGAGCTGAGGAGCGCCGCATGAACATGGCCGTGGTCGGCATGATCGCCGGGATGGCGTTGGGCTTCGCCGGGTACTTCGGCGGGTTCGGCGCGTTCCTGCTGGTGGCGGCGCTGGGCGCCATCGGGTTCGTCGTCGGCCGGTTCCTGGAGGGGGACCTGGAGCTCGGCGACTTCTTCCGCCAGCGTGACGACCGGCGACGGTGACGTCGGTGAGCGAAGGGACCGTCGAGGGCGGCGGACGCCCGGCCGTCGTCCCGCCCGGCGAGCGCGGCGCGACCCGGATCGCCGACCGGGTGGTGTCGAAGACGGCCGCGCAGGCGGCCCGCGAGGCCGTCGGACCGCTGCCCGAGGCCGCCGCGCCCCCACAGGCCACCGTCGTCGTCCACCACGACACCGCCCGCGTCCGGATCCATCTCGAACTCGGCTATCCGGGTGATGTCGCCGCCCGCTGTCGCGAGGTGCGTCGTCATGTGGTCGAGCGGGTAGGCGCGTTGGTGGGAATGGAGGTGCCGGAGGTCGCCGTGCACGTGGAACGGCTGCATCTGACCCCGGCACACGACGTGGCACAGGGGAGGACGCGATGAGCGAGCCCCAGGGCTCCGAAGGCACCACACGACGACTACCGGTCATCGAGAAGGACGACCCCGGCGACCCCGGGGGTCCCGGCTACCCCGGCGACCCCGGCACCGGACCCGGCCGGTCCGCCCCGGCGGTCCCCGACCCCCCGCCGCCGACCGACGGCGCGGGCCACCGCTTCTGGTCTGCGCGCCGGATCCCGGCGGCCGTCGTCGCCGTCCTCCTGGTGGTCGTCGCGGGCGCCTTCCTCTACGACATCGCCGCCGTGCGCGCCGGCCGGCCCGGCATGCACTGGCGCCGGACCCTGGCCGAGGAGCTCGCCCGGCGGCCGCTGGACGACACCTGGGTGCTGGCCGGCGCGGGCGTCACCGCGCTGCTCGGCCTCTGGCTGCTGGTCCTGGCCGTCACGCCCGGCCTGCGGGCGGTCCTGCCGATGCGGCAGGACCGCCCCGACGTCCGCGCGGGACTGCACCGGGACGCGGCCGCGCTGGTCCTGCGCGACCGGGCCATGGAGGTCGCGGGCGTGCAGTCGGTACGGGTACGGGCCCACCGCCGACGGGCCGACGTGCGCGCGGTCTCGCACTTCCGCCCGCTGGACGAGGTCCGCGCCGACCTCGACACGGTGCTCGCCGAAGCGGTCGGCGGCCTGGGACTCGTCCGGCCGCCCGCGCTGTCGGTGCGGGTGCGGCGACCGGGCCGGAAGGGGTGAGCGCGATGCTCAGGACCGCCAACCGGGTACTGATCGGTCTCGTCGGCCTCGTCCTGGTGCTGCTCGGCGGCTCGGTGCTCGCCGTCGGGCTGGGCGCCGCGCCGCCCTCCTGGTGGATCCACCAGGGTCCCCACGACGTGCTGCTCAGCGTCGCCGAACGCACCCGCCGGCAGGGCGCCGGCTGGTGGTGGCCGGCGGTTCTGGGGGGCCTCGCCGTCCTGGTCCTGCTCGCCCTGTGGTGGCTGATCGCCGTGCTGCGCCGCCGCCGGCTCACCGAGGTCGTCGTCGACACCGGCGACGGCGAGGAGGCGCTGCTGCGGGGACGGGCCCTGGAAGGGGTGCTGGCCGACGAGTCCGGGAACATGGACGGCGTCCAGCAGGCCCACATCCGGCTGACCGGGCGACGCGGCGCCCCCGCGGTCCGGGTACGTCTGCTGCTGGAGCCGCACGTCGACCCCGGCACCGCCCTGCACCAGCTCACCGGCCAGGCCCTGACCCACGCGCGCGACTCCGCCCACCTCGCGGCCCTGCCCGCCGAGGTACGCCTGCGAGCCGCCAGACACCGCGCCACCAGGGTGAGCTGACCCCCTCCCCGCCCGGTGCGCCCTCCCGACGACGAGGGCACACCGGGCGTACGCGGCAGCGAGCGCGTCGGCGTGCGGGCGACACGGCCCCGAGGCCGACCCGAGCGCGCGACTGCGCGGGTGTACCGGCTGGGAGGCGGCACCGAGGCGACCGGAGCGCGCGTACCCGGGAACGAGGGCGCGCCCGGCGTGCGTCGCCGCGCGGTCGGGCTGAGCGCGCGGCGACGAGGGGCGCCGTACGGCCGTGCCGGGTGCGCGGCCGCGCGGGTGATCCGTGGTCGGGCGTGGGTCAGAAGCCGTGCCGCATCCCGCCGTCGACCGGCAGCATGAGGCCCGTCAGATAGGACGCGGCCGGTGACAGCAGGAATGCCGCCACCCGGCCGAACTCCTCCGGAGTCCCGTACCGCCGCAGGGGGATACGGGACTCGTTCGCCGCCCGGGTCGCCTCCGGGTCCGCCGAGTAGCCGTCCAGCTCGCGCACCCGGTCGGTGTCGATGCGCGACGGCAGCAGCCCGACGACCCGGATGCCGCGCGGCCCCAGCTCGTCGGAGAGGGACTTGGCGAACCCGGCCAGGCCCGGCCGCAGCCCGTTGGAGATGGTCAGCGCCGGGATCGGCTCGTGCACAGAGCCGGACAGCACGAACCCGATGACGCCGCCGGGCTCCAGCTCCGCGGCCGCCGTCCGGGCGAGCCGCACCGCGCCGAGGAACACCGACTCGAACGCCGTACGCCACTGGTCGTCGGTGTTGTCGGCGACGAAGCCGGGCGGCGGGCCGCCGACGCTGACGAGGATGCCGTCGAAGCCGCCGAAGTGCTCGCGCGCGGCGGCGATCAGCTGCGCGGGGGCGTCCGCCTCGGCGTTGTCGACGGCCACCCCGACGGCGTTCGGGCCCAGCTCGGCCGCCGCGTCCGCGACCCGCTTCGCGTCCCGTCCGGTGACGACCACCTTCGCGCCGTCGGCCACCAGCTCGCGCGCGGCGGCGTTGCCCAGTCCGCGGGTGGCGCCGGTGACGACGTACACCCGGTCCTTCAGTCCAAGATCCATGGTCCCTATCCTGCCCCGCCGTCCCCGGACAGGGCGAGGGCGGTGTTCACCAGGCCGATGTGGCTGAACGCCTGCGGGAAGTTGCCGAGCTGACGGTCGGCCACCGGGTCGTACTCCTCGGCCAGCAGCCCCACGTCGTTGGTGAGGCCCAGCAGCCTTTCGAACAGCTCGCGGGCCTCCTGGGTGCGGCCCGTCATGTGCAGCGCGTCCGCGAGCCAGAACGAGCAGGCGAGGAAGGCGCCCTCGCCGCCCGGCAGCCCGTCGACCGGGGTGTCCTCGGCGTCGTAGCGGCGGACGAAGCCGCCGTGGCCCAGCTCCGCGCGGACCGCGTCCACCGTGCCGATCACCCGTGGGTCCTCCGGGGGCAGGAAACCGACGCGCGGGATGAGCAGCAGCGCGGCGTCGAGTTCGCGGGAGCCGTAGTACTGCGTGAAGGTGTTGCGCTCGGGGTCGTAGCCCTTCTCGCACACCTCCCGGTGCACCTCGTCGCGCAGCGCGCGCCAGGCGTCCGGGTCGCCGGGCAGGCCGGGATGCTCTTCCAGCGTGCGCACCGCCCGGTCGGCGGCCACCCACACCATCACCTTCGAGTGCACGAACTGGCGCCGGCCGCCGCGCACCTCCCACAGCCCCTCGTCCGGCTGCCGCCACGCCGACTGCAGGAACTTCAGCAGGGCGCCCTGCATGGCCCACATGTGCGGCTTGGCCGACAGCCCGGAGCGGCGGGCCAGGTACAGCGAGTCCATGACCTCGCCGTAGACGTCGAGCTGAAGCTGGGTCACGGCGTCGTTGCCGGACCGCACGGGCGCCGAGCCGCTGTACCCGGCGAGCCACGGCAGTTCCGTCTCCGGCAGCCGTCGCTCGCCGGCCAGGCCGTACATGATCTGGAGGTCCGCCGGATTGCCCGCGACCGCGCGCAGCAGCCAGTCCCGCCAGGCCGCGGCCTCCTTGTGGTAGCCCGCCGACAGCAGGGCGCCCAAGGTGAGGGTGGAGTCGCGCAGCCAGCAGAAGCGGTAGTCCCAGTTGCGTACCCCGCCCAGCTCCTCCGGCAGCGAGGTGGTGGCCGCGGCGACGATGCCGCCGGTGGGCGCGTAGCTGAGGGCCTTGAGGGTGATCAGGGAGCGTACGACGGCGTCCCGGTAGGGGCCCTTGTAGGTGCAGCGGCCCACCCAGTGGCGCCAGTCGGCGACGCTGCTGCTCAGTGCCTCGTAGGGGTCGACCAGCGGCGGCCGTGCCTCGTGCGAGGGGTGCCAGGTGAGGACGAACGCGACCCGCTCGCCCTCGGCGACGGTGAACTCCGAGTGCGTGCCGAAGTCCTCGCCCCAGGTGTGCACCTCGGGTTCGCTGCGCAGCCAGGCCGAGTCCGGGCCGGCCACGGCGATCCGGTGGCCGTCGGACCGGCGCATCCACGGGACGATCGAGCCGTAGTCGAAGCGCAGCCGCAGCGTGCTGCGCACGGTGACCCGCCCGCTGACCCCTTCCACGATGCGTACGACGTCGGGGGCGCGCTCGCGCTGGGGCATCAGGTCCGTGACCCGGACCGTGCCGTCGGCGGTGTCCCACTCGGTGTCGAGGACGAGCGTGTCGGGTCGGTAGGCACGCCGTGTGCAGGGGCCCTCGACGCCCTTGGGAGCGATCCGCCAGTGACCGTTGTCCTCGTCGCCGAGCAGTCTGGCGAAGCAGGCCGCCGAGTCGAAGCGGGGGACGCACAGCCAGTCGACGGAGCCGTCCCTGCCGACCAGGGCGGCGGTCTGTTCGTCGCCGATGAGGGCGTAGTCCTCGATAGGGGGGTGCACGGATTTCCGGGTTCCCGCTGGGCCGACCGGGCAATCAGCGGATACGGCCGGGCGGGTGAGCGCGGCCCCACGCCGTCGGGCGGGGCGGCGGGTGAGCGCGGCCCTACACCGTCGGGCGGGGCGGCGGGTGAGCGCGGCCCTACACCGTCGCCGGTTCGGCCTCGGCCGCCGTGCTCTCCGCCGCGGCCTCCGCCCGGTCGCGGCGCTCGCGCCGGACCAGCACCCACCAGCCCACCGGGACGCCCGCCGCGAACAGCCACCACTGGATCATGTAGGCGTAGTTCAGCGGCGCGTCCTCCTTGCCCGGGTCGGAGATCTGCTGCGGGCTGCCGCCCTTCGCCTCGGGCGCGGTCTGCTGGATGTAGCCGCCCAGCACCCCGGTGCCGAGCCGCCGGGCCTCCTCCGCGCTGTCGATCAGCATGATCTGGCGGTCGGGCAGACCCTTGATGTCCTTGATGCCGCTGGCCGCGGTCGTCTCGTCCGGCATCAGCCGTCCGGTGACCGTGGTCCGGCCTGCGGGCGGCGCGGGGATCTTCGGGAAGGCGGTCTGCACGCCGTTCGCGGGGATCCAGCCCCGGTTGACCAGCAGCACCCTGCCGTCCGCGAGGACGAACGGGGTCAGCACGTGGAAGCCGACCTCGTCGTCGGAGTTGACGCGGCGCCTGACGACGACCTCCCGGGAGGTGTCGAAGGTGCCCGTCGCGGTGACGGTGCGGTACCGCTCGGCACTGGTCACGGTGTGCCCGGGAGAGGTCAGCCGCTCGACCGGGACCGGCCGGGCGGTCAGCGCGTCGGAGACCAGCTGGTTGCGGGCGGTGCGCATCTCGTACCGGTGCATCTGCCAGATGCCCAGCTCGATCATCGTCGGGATGAGCGCGACGGCGACGAGGGTGACGATCACCCACTGCCGGGACAACAGGAAGCGGTACACCCCACGACCGTACAACTCGGTCGTGGGGCGCGAACGGCCGGGTACCGGGTCAGACCTTGTCGACGATCCCCACCCTCCCCTCGGCGCGGGCGCAGTGACCGCCGCAGTACCAGTGGCCCTCGACCTCGACGCCCTGGCCGATGATCTGCACCCGGCAGTGCTCGCAGATGGGGGCCATGCGATGGATCGCACAGGAGAAGCAGTCGAAGACGTGGACCGCGCCCTGCGCGTGCACCTCGAAGCTCATGCCGTAGTCGTTGCCGCAAACTTCGCATCTCGCCATGCGCCACAGGGTGGGCCGTCACCGCCCGGGGGGCGAGCGGCCGGTGGGCGAGTCGTGCGGCAATCACCCGTCCGTACGGGTCACTCCCCGGCGGGCTCCACATCGCGCAGCAACTGTCCGAAGGCCGCCTCGTCGACGACCGGGGTGCCGAACTGGCGCGCCTTGACCACCTTCGAGGTGCCCGAGTCGGGGTCGTTCGTCACCAGCAGGCTGGTCAGCCGGGACAGGCTGGTGGCCACGTGCAGCCCGGCGTCGGTCGCCCGGTCCTCCAGCAGCTCGCGGTCGGTCGAGGTGTCGCCCGAGAAGGCGACCCTCATGCCCTGCTTGAGCGGTTTGCCGTCTTCGTAACGTCCTGGGTTGGGATGGGGGCATGCGGGCCGTTTCCGGGACGGACGCCAACTGCTCTGCGTGTAGCCGCCGTAGCCGCCGCCCGCGCCGCTCGCCTGCCGGCCGGTCCGGGGCGCGGGCCGGTCCTGCCACTCGGTCAGCGGCAGGCACTCGTGCAGCGGCAGCCGTACCCCGCCCGCCGCCGCGGCCCGCAGGCTGGGCCGGAACGCCTCCGCCAGCACGCGCGCGTCGTCCAGCGCGTGGTGCGCCCGCTGCTGTACGACGCCGAAGTGGGCCGCCAGCGTCGCCAGCTTGTGGTTGGGCAGCGGCAGGCCCAGTTCCTTGGAGAGCGCGATGGTGCACAGCCGCTGTCGCACCGGCGCCTCGCGCTCGGCGCGCGCGTACTCGCGGGCGATCATCTGCCAGTCGAAGACGGCGTTGTGCGCGACCAGCACCCGATCCGCCAGCCGCGCCGCGAACTCCTCGGCGATCTCCGGGAAGAGCGGCGCCCCTTCGAGCACCTCGCTCGTCAGGCCGTGGATCCAGACCGGGCCCGGGTCGCGCTCCGGATTGACCAGCGTGTACCAGTGGTCCTCGACCTCGCCGCGCGCGTCCAGCCGGTACACGGCCGCGGAGATTATCCGGTCGTCCCGGGCCAGGCCCGTGGTCTCCACGTCGACGACCGCGTATCCCTGCGGATACGCGGTCGGCCACGACGGGGGGAACGACGCTGCGGTCGTGCGGTCTTCGAGCATGGTCCATGAGGATACGGGCCTCCACCGACAGCGCGGCGCACCGCCCGGGGGCGACCGGTTGCGCCCCGGGCGCGGCGCACCCCCGGTCGCGCCGGTCGGACCGGGCGTCGGCGCGGCCCGCCGGGGCCTCGGATGGGATCCTCGCGGTGTGACGGAACCGACGCACGACGAGGCCCGCGGCGGCGCGCTGGGCTCCCGGCTCAACTGGCTGCGCGCCGCGGTCCTCGGGGCCAACGACGGCATCGTCTCCACCGCGGGGCTCGTCGTCGGTGTGGCCGGCGCCACCCAGGCGCGCGCGGCGCTGCTGACGGCGGGTCTGGCCGGACTGCTCGCCGGGTCGCTGTCGATGGCGGCGGGGGAGTACGTGTCGGTGTCGACCCAACGGGACTCCGAGAAGGCGGCGCTGGCCGCGGAGAAACAGGAGCTGAGGGAGGAGCCCGAGGCCGAGCTGGAGGAGCTCACCGGGATGCTCCAGGCGCGCGGGCTGTCCCGGGAGGTGGCGCGGGAGGCGGCCGAGCAGCTCACGGAACGGGACGCGTTGAAGGCCCACGCGCGCGTGGAGCTCGGCATCGACCCCGACGCCCTCGCCGACCCCTGGCACGCGGCCTGGGCGAGCTTCGCCGCGTTCACGGTGGGCGCGCTGCTGCCGCTGCTGGCCATCGTCCTGCCCCCGGCGCACTGGCGGCTGCCCGTCACCGTGGTGTCCGTGCTGGCCGCCCTCGTCCTGACCGGCTGGGCCGGCGCCCGGCTCGGGGCGGCGGCCCCGGGGCGCGCGGTGCTGCGCAACGTGGCGGGCGGGGCGGTGGCCATGGCGGTCACCTACGCGGTCGGGACGCTGCTGGGGGTGGCGGGGGCGTGACGGCGGGGCCGCGCCCGGCCGCCCGTCGGATCCTCTGCCTGCTCCCGCCCGGCCACCCGTCGGATCCTCTGCCTGGTCCCGCCCGGCCACCCGTCGGATCCTCTGCCTGGTCCCGCCCGGCCGCCCGTCGGATCCTCTGCCTGGTCCCGCCCCGCCATCCCGGGGACGCTCATTGGCGGAGATCACCAAGAAGCAAGCGCGTACCTCCGGCAATACTTGTGGGTAACGGCATCTGGTCCCCGACGACCAGCGGTTCTACGGTGCGTCCATGCCGAACCTGCCCGACGTCGTGCTGTGGTCGATACCCGCCTTCGTGCTGCTCACCGTGATCGAGATGATCAGCGTCCGCCTCCATCCCGACGAGGACGCGGCCGGCTACGCGGCCAAGGACGCCGCGACGAGCGTCGGCATGGGACTCGGCAGCCTCGTCTTCGACTTCTTCTGGAAGATCCCGATCGTCGCCCTGTACACGGCGGTCTACGCGGTGACCCCGCTGCGGGTGCCCGTCCTGTGGTGGACGATCCCGCTGATGCTGCTCGCCCAGGACTTCTTCTACTACTGGTCCCACCGCGGTCACCACGTCATCCGGCTCCTGTGGGCCTGTCACGTGGTCCACCACTCCAGCCGGAAGTTCAACCTCACCACCGCCCTGCGCCAGCCGTGGACCTCGCTGACGTCCTGGCCGTTCTACCTCCCCCTCGTGGCCGCCGGTGTGCACCCGGCCGCGCTCGCGTTCTGTTCCTCCGTCAATCTCGTCTACCAGTTCTGGATCCACACCGAGCGGATCGACCGGATGCCCCGGTGGTACGAGTTCGTGTTCAACACGCCGTCCCACCACCGGGTGCACCACGCGTCCCAGGGCGGCTACCTCGACCGCAACTTCGGCGGGATCCTGATCGTCTGGGACCGGCTGTTCGGATCGTTCGCGCCGGAGACCGAGCGGCCGGTGTACGGGCTGACGAAGAACATCGCCACCTACAACCCGCTGCGGGTCGCCACCCACGAGTACGTCGCCATCGCCAGGGACCTGAGGACGGCACGCGGCTGGCGCGAGCGTGCCGGACGGGTGTTCGGGGGGCCGGGCTGGCAGCCGGCGCCGGTCACCGTCGTCCCCGCCGTCGCCCCCGTCGAGGAGGCCGGCGCCGCATGAGAGCCGCCCGCTTCCTGCTCGCCGCCTTCGGTCTGGTCGCCGCGGCCGACCTGGTCTTCGTACTGACCGGCGCGGACACCGGGCACACGGTCGCCAAGTCGCTGCTGCTGCCGCTCCTCGCCGCCTGCGCGGTGCTGCGCGGCGCGCCCCGCCCGCTGGTCGCCGCCCTCCTGTGCGGCTGGGCCGGCGACGTCCTGCTGCTGTCCGACGCAGACCCCGCCTTCCTCGCCGGGATGGCCGCCTTCGCCGCCGGGCACGTCTGCTATCTCGTCCTGTTCCGCACGGCGGGCTCCGCACGCGTGCGTGCCGGTCTGCTCGTGCCCGGCTACGCCGTGGTCCTGCTCACCCTCGTGGTGCTGCTGTGGCCGGACCTGCCCGCGGGCCTGCGCGTCCCGGTCGCCGCCTACAGCGCCCTGCTCACCGCCATGGCCTGTGCCGCGGCCGGCCGGTTCGGCCCGGTCGCGGGGCTCGGCGGCGCGCTGTTCATGGTCTCCGACACCCTGATCGCGACCGATCTCGCCGACTGGCCGCAGCCGCCGTACCCCGGCTTCTGGGTGATGCTGACCTATGCCGCCGCGCAGTTCCTGCTGGTCCAGGGCACCCTCGGCGAGCGGCGGGCGCCCGCGGCGACGTACGGTGAAGTGCGCTCGACCACCCCCTGAGCGCACCGCACCGCACGACCCCGCACGAGAAGGACCCTCGACATGCGCGCCACCACCATCCACGCTCCCTACGACATGCGGGTGGAGGACGTGCCCGAGCCGGTGGTGCAACTGCCCACCGACGCCGTGGTCCGGGTGCTGCGCGCCTGCATCTGCGGCAGCGACCTGTGGGCCTACCGCGGCACCGCGGCCCGGCAGCCGGGGCAGCGGATCGGGCACGAGTTCCTCGGTGTGGTCGAGGAGACCGGCGGCGAGGTGACCGGCTTCCGGCGCGGCGACCTCGTCGTCGCCCCCTTCATGTGGTCCGACGGCGTCTGCGACTACTGCCGGGAGGGCCTGACGACGTCCTGCGAGCACGGCGGGTTCTGGGGCGCCGTCGGCCACGACGGCGGCCAGGGCGAGGCCGTGCGCGTCCCCTTCGCCGACGGCACGCTCGTCCGGCTGCCCAAGGAGGCGGCCTCCGACGACCGGCTGCTGACCGCCCTGCTCACCCTCTCCGACGTGCTCGGCACCGGCCACCACGCCGCCCTCGGCGCGGGAGCCCGCCCGGGCGCCACGGTCGCCGTCGTCGGTGACGGGGCCGTCGGCCTGTGCGCGGTGCTGGCCGCCAAGCGGCTCGGCGCGGAGCGGATCATCGCGCTGGGCCGGCACGAGGTCCGCACCGACATCGCCCGCCGCTTCGGCGCCACCGACGTCGTCGCCGAGCGCGGGGAGGCGGCCGTCGCGGCGGTCCGTGAGCTCACCCGCGGCCAGGGCGCGCACTGCGTGGTCGAGGCGGTCGGCACCGAGCAGTCGATGCGGACGGCCGTGGAGGTCACCCGGGACGGCGGCGCGATCGGCTTCGTGGGCGTGCCCCACGGCAGCGGCACCGGACTCGACCTCGGTGTCATGTTCGACCGGAACATCGCCCTGCGCGGCGGCGTGGCACCGGTCCGCACCTACATCCCCGACCTGCTGCCCGACGTCCTCGACGGCACGATCGACCCGTCGCCCGTCTTCGACATGACGGTCGGCATCGAGGGCGTCCCCGACGGCTACAAGGCGATGGACGAACGCACCGCCCTCAAGGTCCTCGTCACCAACGGCTGAGCCCCGGCGCCGTCGGCCGCCCGGCCCAACATCACCACCCTCATCGCCGCCGGCCTGCTGTTCTTCCTCGCCTCCGGACCCGTCCGCGGC
>NZ_JBSFIA010000030.1:0-128417 GCF_053597355.1 Streptomyces sp. NPDC001443 | reverse complement strand
CGTCCGGCCGCGCGGCCGGACGACCCGGGTGACGGCCGCGCCCCGTCGTACCGGGCGGCGAAGGGGGCTGCGTACGTCCCGTCGCCGCCGAGCCGCCCGTCCCGCCCGCCGTCAGCCGACGCACTCCTTCTTGTCGGCCTGTGACTGCGGGATGTCGGTCGGGGGCTTGGCCGGGTCGGTGAGCGCCACCCCGGGGCCGTTGAAGTCGCGTCCGAGGGTGAGTGTCATGTCCTTGCCGGTCCCGGAGCCGTCCGTGCCGGACCCGGAGGCGGCCGTGGCGGGGTGGAGTGCCGAGGCGGACAGGCCCATCATCGCGGCGAGCGCCCGGGCCTGGTCGGCCTGCTCGGGAGCGTAGGCCAAGGTCGTACGGTCCTGCTTCGCCCCGGGGGCGTTGCCGCCGTTGGTGGAGTGGGCGACGCCCTTGGTGTTCTGGAGCCACTCCAGGGTGGTCTGCGCCGCGCCCTGGGGGCCACCGCCGTTGTAGACGGTGACCCGGACCTGCGACGCGTCCGCCTTGGGGCCCTTGAGCTTGGAGTCGGACGTCGAGGGCTTCTTCGCGACCTCGGTCAGCGAGACGTCGTTCTTGATCGCCGTGAACAGTGCGGGCGCCCTGGTCTGGTCGATGACGACGGTCCGGTGGTTCTTCCCCTCGGCCGGATTGTCGACGACCGGCAGGGTCGTGAAGGTGATGTGCTCGGAATCGACCCGGTTGAGATCCTTGGCGAGGGCGGTGAGCTTGTCGACACCGCCGATGCCGGTGTCCACGGTGAGCGACTTGGTGGCCGCGTTCGCCAGTTTGAACAGCTTCGTGGGATCGCTGAGGGTGTCGCCGGACTTCATCTGGCGGATCATCGAACTCAGGAACTGCTTCTGCAGGTCGATGCGGTCCAGGTCGCTGCCGTTCTTCAGCGAGTGACGGGTCCTGACGAACTGCAGGGCCTGTTCGCCCTGGACCGTGTGCGGTCCGGCGGACAGTTTCAGGTGGGAGCCCTGACCCCGCTCGTCCGTGTCGTCGATGGGGTGGGTCAGGCAGATCGGCACGCCTCCGACCGCCGAGGAGAGCGTCTTCACGGCCTCGAAGTTGACCAGGATGAAGTGGTCGATCGGCAGGCCGGTGATCTCGGAGACGGTCCGCATGGTGCAACCCGGGTCGCGGCCCTCCTGGCCGAGGCTCTCGTTGAAACGCGGACTGAAAGATGCCTGGGGCGTGCCCTTGATCGTCTTGGTGGAGCCGTCCTTCTGCTTGGTCGGGCAGGCCGGGATGCCGGTGACCATGTCGCGCGGGATGCTCATCGCCGTCGCGTTCGACCGGTCCTTCGCCACGTGGAAGAGGATCGTGGTGTCGGCGTGGCCCACGCTGCCGGCGTCGCCGTACTTCGCGCCCAGGCCTATTCGGCTGTCGGTGCCGATGACGAGGATGTTCACCGCGTCGTCGCTGGTCGCGTTCTTGCTGCCCGCGTTGCCGACGTCCACCGTGCTGATGTTGTCGTTGAAGTGCCGGTACAGCAGATAGGCCCCGGTGCTGCCCGCCACCAGCACGAAACCCAGCGTCCCCGCGGTCCACACCAGGACCCTGCGCTTCGTGGACCGCTTGGCCTTCCGGGACTTCGCCGGGCCGCCGCGGCGGGTGCCCTCGCCCGTACCGCTGCCGTTGTGGGTGCCCTCGTCCGGTGCCGGGACGGTGCGCCGCTCCGCCTCGTGGCGCGCGCGACGCCCGCGCTGCTCCGGCACGGTGGCGGCCGGAGCGTCACCGGTGTCCGTGCGTAGCCGGTAGTCACCGGTCTCCGGGTCGAGGACCCACTGGTCCGCGGGGTCGATGTTCCTGCCGCCTTGCGTGTCCACGGTCCTCCGTCTGTACTGCGCCGCCCCTACGGCGGGGTCCGGCCGTCCGGTCCGTGCCGGATCCGCCCCATGGTCGATCCCGGGGCATCCGTTCAGACGTCCGATTGCGGCGGATGGTTGTACGAGGGTGATGTACAACGGTCTTACCGCGCGTAGACGTTGGGGCGGACGCCCCGTCTCGGTGCCCGGATGTACGGGTCAGCCGCCCTGGCCGGCGCTGCCGATCGGGCCCACCTTCACGGGCGTACCGCCGCCCTCCGTGACGGGCAGCGTGCCGGCGCCGGGCCAGGCGAGGGTGACCGTGCCGGTCTCGTTCGGCGGGGTCACCAGCAGACCCGTGATGCGCACGCCGGAGCCGCCCGAGGTGTTGAGCGGGTAGTCGATGCCGAAGGCGATGGACTGCCCGCTCTTGAGGACGGCCGGGCCGGCCGGCGTACCGGTCCGCTTCGCGGACAGCGACCCCGCGCTGGTCTTCAGGTCGACGCCCGCGTACCCGGACAGGGTGCAGTCGCGGCTGCCGCGGTTCTTCAGCTCCACCACGACGGTGCCGTCGGGGTCGCCGTCGATGAAGTCGTCCTTCGCCGTGATCTCCAGCTCGGCGGTGTGGCACCGGCCGGTGGCCGTGCCGCTCGTGCCGGAACCGGAGCCGCTCCCGGCGGCCGTGCCCTTCCCCGCGGAGCCCGTTCCGGCGGAGCCCTGCCCGGCGGTGTCCTTCCCGCCGTCCTGGTCCGAACCGCCCGCCGTCGAACCGTCCGCAGCCGAACCGCCGGTCGAGGAGGGTGCTGTGGACGCGGTGGAGGGCGCGCTCTGTCCGGTACTGTCGGCGCCGCTCTGGCAGGCCGTGAGCGAGAGCCCTGCGGCGACGGCCAGGGCGGCGAAGGTGAGCTGGTGAACGCGCATCGATTCTTCCTCGGTGTCGGCGGGCGGACCAGGCTGCTCGGTATGAGCGAGCGTCTGTGACGACCACCAAGACCGGCCCGGCCGGGCACTCCGTTCCGCCCGACCGGCCGGTAATACAGTCCTGTTACACGCGCAGCCGAGGAGATCCGTCGGAAGGGACCTCAGAGCGTCTTGGTCTGGCCGCCGTCGATGAGGGTCTCCGTGCCCGTGATGTTGGCGGCCAGGGGCGAGGCGAGGAACAGGACGAGGTCGGCGACCTCGTGCGCCTCGGTGATCCGCCCGGTGGTGATCCCCATGTTCTGCGGTACGGCGACGTCCAGCGCTTCCTGGGCGGTGATGCCGGCACTCGCGGCGGTGGCGTCGGCGAAGCCGCCCGGCGCGGTCCAGAACGGTGTGCGGACCGGGCCGGGGGCGATCGCGTTGACGCGCACGCCCTGCGGTGCGAACTCCTCGGACAGGGACTTGTTGAGGTTGGTCAGGGCGGCCTTGGCCGCCGAGTAGTCGACGACCATGGGGAAGGGCAGCCGGGCGTTGATCGAGCTGATGTTCACGATGGCCGCGCCGTCTGCCGCGATCAGGTGGGGGAGGGCCGCGCGGCTGGCGCGTACGGCGCTGAAGAAGGTCAGGTCGAAGATCCGCTGCCATGCGGCGTCGTCGACCTCGAGGAAGGACGGGCGGGGCTCGGCGGCGCCGACGTTGTTGACCAGGATGTCCAGATGCTGATGCCGCTCCACGGCCTGCTGGATCAAGGTCTCGGCTCCCTGTGCGGTGGACAGGTCGACCGGCACGATCGTGACGTCGTGCTCGGCGGCGAGGGCGTCCAGTTCCGGGGTGGAGGAGCGGCTGCCGGCCACGACCCTGACTCCTTCGCGGGCCAGCTTCTCGACGATGGCCAGGCCGATTCCCTTGCTGGCTCCGGTGACGACGGCGACCTTGTCCTTGAGCTGGAGTTCCATGACGATCCCTTTCTGGAATGATTGATACATAATCTGGTTACGACTTTCCGCGGCCTCGGTCGCGGTGGTGGTCGCGGACGGGAGTTGTCCGTCCCGACCTCGACGGGGAATGCGTGTGACCCTCAGTCCAGTACGCGCATCGCGGCCGACAGGGCGTCCTGCGCGAACTCCCGCCCCATGCGTGCCCGGCCGACGACCCGGACTCCCTGGAGGAACGTGGTGAGGAACCGGGCCAGTTCCCTCGGGTCCTTCTCCGGGGAGAGCTCGCCCCGTGTCCGTGCCCGCTCCAGGGCGCCGGCGAGGAACGACTCGACCTGCCGGATCGCGATGGTGACGCGGTCCGCCGCGGACGGCAGGTCGCCGCACTGGGTGGAGGCGTTGACCACGAGACAGCCGCGCGTGGGGTCGGCCAGGTCCGCCTCGATCAGCGCGGCGAGCACCTTGCGGACGGCGGGCAGGATCTCGGGAGCTTCGCCGAGGGTCTTCTCCAGGTCGTCGTGCTGGAGGGAGGTGTAGCGCTCCAGGGAGCGGAGGTAGAGCTGCTCCTTCGAGCCGAAGGCCGCGTAGAAGCTCCCGCTGCCTATCGACAGCTCCTTCAGCAGGTCCTGCAGTGATGTCTCGGCGTAGCCGCGGCGCCAGAACAGGTCCATGGCGCGGTCCACCGCCTGGTCGATGTCGAACTCCCTGGTGCGTGCCATGCGGCAAGCCTAGCGCTTTTTCTGGAATGGTCAATCAAGTATCCAGGGGCTCGCTGCCTGTCGGTCGCACGGTGGCTCTTTCCCGACCAGACTCGTTCTGTGAGCGCCTCGCGGTAGGCATGTGCCTGCGACGGAAGGACTGTCCATGACCACCGACACACGTCCCGGCCCGCTGCGGGTGCTGGTGTTCGGCGCGTCACTGCGCGCCGACTCGGTCAATGCCCGCCTCGCGGCCCTGGTGGCTCGGCTCGTCTCCGACGCCGGGGCCGGTGTCGATCTCGCCTTGATGCGCGACTTCGACATGCCCCTGTACGACGGTGACGTGGAGGCGGCCGAGGGGCTGCCGCCCGGCGCGCTGGCCCTGCGCGACCGGCTGGACCGCAGTGACGCCTTCGTCATCGCCTCCCCGGAGTACAACGCCTCCGTTCCGGGCGTGCTGAAGAACGCGATCGACTGGGTCTCCCGCGTCCGGCCGCAGCCGTTCAAGACCAAGCACGCCCTGCTCGTGTCCGCCTCGCCGTCCCTGGTGGGCGGGAACCGCGGGCTGTGGGCGCTGCGGGTGCCGCTGGAGCATCTGGGCACCCGCGTCTACCCGGACATGTTCAGCCTGGCCGACAGCTACCAGGCCTTCGCCGAGGACGGCCGGCTGATCGACGCGGGGCTGCACGAACGCCTCACCGAGACCGTGTCGGGATTCCTCGGCCTCGTCGAGGCGGACGTGCGTTACGTGTGTCTGGAGCGCCGCTGGTACGAGTTCCTGGGCGACCGCACCGAAGCGGACGTCACGCAGCGGGCGGAGAAGTGAGGTCCGCCAGCCGGGCGGGGTGACGGCGCCGGCCGCGAGGCGGTCCGCGGTGCGGGTCGCCGTACCCGCGCGGCCCCGGCGTCGGCCGGCTCAGCCGACCAGTGTCTCGAATCCCGAGCTGTCGCAATAGGACACCGCACGGCTCTCGGCTCCGGCGTCGCCGCCGACGGCGTACACGGTGTCGTCGAGGATGTGGCCGCCGTCGCGCTCGAGGCCTTCCCGGGCGAGCTTCTTCGCGGCGGCGATGACCAGCGTCCTCGCCGCTCCGAGAGCGTCGGACTCGGACGTCGGGGCCGACTGTCCGTCACTGTCACCGGTGTCCTCCGCGTCGGTGGTAGTGGCGCGCCTGGCGTCCTGCCAGGCGCCCAGTTCGGCGCAGTAGTTCTCCTGCCACTCCTTGGCCTGCGCGGGTTCGCCCGACGAACAACTGCTCATCAGGACAGCGGCGACGACGACGGCCGCCGCTCGCGGGACTGCTCGTGCGCACCGATCGCTGTATTGCATGGACATGCCCTCCCGAGATCCGGCCCAGAGTATGGACCACGGACCTGTCGGTACGCCCGGTCGGCCTCCGGGTGCAGGGTCCTACGCTTGTCAGGGTGGCCCTGACAGTCGTACGGTGGCTGTCAGGATCGGCCTGACAGGAAGCCGATCGTCGGAGGAGGGGCCGCATGTCCGCGGGGACGATGGAGCACGACGGCCGGGCATGCTCGTTCTGCGGCAGGCCCGAGGCGGAGGTGACCAAGCTGATCGCCGGTCCCGGGGTGCACATCTGCGACAAGTGCGTGGACCTGGCCGCCTCGATCGTGGCCGAGTACTACCCCGCCCCGACCGAGCTGCGGATGCCCATGTGGGGCGAGCTGACCGACGCCGAGATGCTGGCCCGGCTGCCACGGGTCGCGGCCGTCGCCGACCAGGTCGAGGCCGATCTGCGCATGTGGGTCATGGAGCTGCGGCGGCGCGGCGTGACCTGGGCCAGGATCGGAGAGGCGCTCGGCATCACCCGTCAGTCGGCCTGGGGGCGGTTCTCCGGGGAGGAGTGACGGTCGACGCCTCGTCGGTGGGCGACGGCGATGGCGAGGGCGGGGGGACGTCGTACGGGCGGAGGACCATGAGCGAGTCCTCCATGGCCGCCACCATGGCGAACGGGAAGCGGTCGGCCTCGAGGCAGAGCGCGACGTCATCAGGATGGACGCCTTGACGCACTCCCTCCGTCAGCTCGGCGGCGGCGCGTGACGCGGCGGCGCGCCGGAGGAACACGCCGACGTCGGTCCCGGCCTCGCCGGCTCTCCCGGCGATGTATTGAGCGCAGGCCAGATCCTCCTCGGCCCGGCCGTCCTCGCCCGTGACCACGAACGTGACCCGGTCGCACTCACGTGTCCGCAGGACCTGAGCCGTCGCCTCCGCCACCACGAAGCCGGCGCACAGCACCAGCGACGCCTCCTTGACCGCCAGGGCGCCGACCGTCCCCGCCGTGGTCTTCTGTACGACGGTCCGCCCGTCGAGGTCGACGGACCGCAGCAGCCCTGGCGAGTTGACGGCGTCGAACCCGGGGGCGGGCGGACCGTCCTTGATCGCCACCCAGCGCGGGTGACGGGCCTTGAGCGCCAGGGCCTGGGCCGGCGACTCGGCGAGAACGATCCTTTCCGCTCCCTGGGCAAAGGCCCGGGCCGCCACGGTGAAGGCGCGCATGACGTCGACCACGACCGCCACGGCCGGGACTTCGGTGAGCTCGGCGATGCCGAGGAAGCGAGCGTCCATGACGATCATGGTTGCGTACGTCCGACTCGCAGTCGCATGGACGTAATGGTTCCGTAACCTTGACGTTATTGGTCCAGTCCAATAACGTCCGCACAGAACTCCCCATGACACAACACCCCCCAACCGTCATCCAGTTGACGGACCATCACTCCCTCTGGGAGGGCCCCACTGTGGTTTCCCGACGTTCCTTCCTTGCCGCGGCCGGCGCCGTCACCGGTGCGGCCGCGCTCAGCCCGCTGTCACCGATCTCGCCGCTGACGTCCACCGCGGCGGCGGCGGGAGTCTCGCTCCCCGTGAAACTGGCGAACAACTCCGGTCAGGACACCGTCTACGCCTACATATCCGGTACCGACAGCAGCGGCTGGCCGGTCTTCGTCTCGGCGAACGGCACCCTGAACCGGCTGCCCAACCCGTCGTCCGCGGTGACCCCCATCGCCGACTACTCCATCCCGCTGGGCGCCTCCGGCTCGGCCGCCACCATCGTCAACCTGACCAATTACGTCATCAGCGGCCGCATCTATTTCTCGGTCGGCAAGAAGCTCCAGTTCTTCGTCAACCCGGGCACCGTGCCCGGTGTGGTGCAGCCCGCCCTGACCAGTGGCGACCCCAACTACTCGACCAACTGGACGTTCTGCGAGTTCACCTTCAACAGCGCCAACCTCTACGCGAACATCTCGTACGTGGACATGGTGGCGCTGCCGATCTCGATGTCGAGCACCGGCAGCGGGGGCAACCAGTCGGTCACGCCGCTGCCCTCCGGCGCCCTCGCCTCCATCGCCTCCGGCCTCCAGGCGCAGCACGCGTCCGACGGTGCCCCCTGGGACAAGCTGGTGGTCACCGACTCCTCCGGCGGGGTGCTGCGCGTCATGGCGCCCGTGCACTCGCCGGTCGACTTCGGCGGCTACTGGAACGACTACCTGAACCGGGTCTGGAGCCACTACGCCACCACCCCGCTGACCATCAACGGCCAGGGCGGCATCGGTTCCTACACCGGCACCGTCTCCGGCAACGCCATCGTCTTCTCCGGTCTCAACACCAACGGCGTGCCGTTCACCAAGCCGAGCGCCGTCGACATCTTCGGCTGCGCGTCAGGCCCCCTCTACAACTCCGGGGGAGACGCCCGCGGGGCGATAGCCGCCCGGCTCGCGGCCGCGATCAACCGCAGCTCGCTCCTGGTCTCGGGCGGGAACAACAACCCCGACGGTGTGACGCCCTCGCAGTACTACACCGACTCGATCACCAACCACTACGCGCGGCTGGTCCACAAGTACGCCAGCATCGGCTACGCCTTCCCGTACGACGACGTCGGCCCGACCGGCTCGGCCCCCGTCGACGGGCACATCCAGGACGGGGCGCCCACCTCGTGGAGCGTCACCCTGGGCGCAGGCGGCACCGGCGGCGGATCGGGTGGAGGCACGGGCGGCGTCAGCGCCTACAGCACCATCCAGGCCGAGTCCTTCTCGGCGCAGAACGGGACCACCACCGAAAGCTGTTCCGACACCGGCGGCGGCAGCGACGTGGGCTACATCGGAAACGGTGACTGGCTGAAGTTCTCCTCCGTCGACTTCGGTTCGGCCTCCCCGACCCAGTTCAAGGCCCGGCTGGCGTCGGGCGCGGCGGCCGGGGTCAGCGGCGCCGTCCAGGTACGGCTCGACAGCACGACCGGCACGAAGATCGCCGAGATCAACTTCGCCGGCAGCGGCGGCTGGCAGACCTGGCAGACCGTTCCGGCGAACATCGTCGCCTCCGCCACCGGAGTCCACGACGTCTACCTGGTCTTCTCGTCGGGCAGCGGTGCGGACTTCACCAACGTCAACTGGTTCACCTTCACCAGCTGACCTCCCGCGCCGCTCCGGCGCAGCCCGCCGGCGGTGGTGCGACCGCCCCACGAGAGTGGTCGCACCGCCGCCGGTTCGGCTCATACACTCACCGTCACGCGACTGACCGACCGTGACGGGGGGCCGGATGGTGCCGAACAGCATCGTCGAACAGGGGGACGCTGCCGCATCGAGGCCGACGCTGGACAGACTGCTGTCGGTCATGGGGGCCGGTGCGCTGGAGCCGCACACGGCCTCGCACGGTCTGGAAGCCGTGGTCGACGGAGTCATGATGCTCGACCCGCTGGAGCCCGGGCAGCCGCGCGGACAGGTGCTGCTGGCCGTGGGCGTCGATCCGCAGTCGGCCGCCGCCGTCGACGTCGTGCGCGAGGCCGCCGCATCGGGAGCGGCCGCGGTGGTCTTCGGACAGGGCCGGTCGGGGCGGCCCTCGGCCGCGCTGTGGGCGGCCGCAGAGGAAGCCGGCCTGGCGGTGCTCCTGCGTACGGCGTGGTGCGGCTGGACCGAGCTGGTCGGCGCGCTGCGGGCCGGACTCGTCCTGTGCGGGGTCCCCGCCGACCCGGCGGTGGCGCCGGGTGACCTGAACGGACTGGCCGACGCGGTCGCGGTCCTCGTCGGCGGCGCGGTGACGATCGAGGACGTGGAGTCCCGGGTGCTTGCGTACTCGTCCACGAAGGAGGACGTGGACGAGATGCGCCGGCTGACGATCCTCGCCCGGCGCGTGCCGGAGTGGCGCGTGGCCGCCATGTCGGAGGCCGGGTTCTTCCGGGCGCTGTGGGGTTCGGGGGACGTCATCCACCGGCCGGCCCACGGGGACAACCCCGAACGGCTGGTCGTGGCGGTGCGGGCCGGCGGCGAGATCCTGGGCTCGATCTGGGTGGCGGCCGCGGGCGGCGACCTCCCGTCGCACGCCTCCGACACGCTGCGATCGGCGGCGCGGGCGGCCGCCGCACATCTGCTCCACCACCGGTCGCACCGTACCCACGCCCGACTGGTCGAGGAGGCGGCCCGAGCGCTGCTCGACGGACGCGGATCGGCCGGCACGCTGAGCGAACTCACCGGGATCGCGGCGGACGGGCACTGCGCCGCCCTGTCGGTGCGTCCCGGAGACGCCGCCGGTAAAGGGGTGGAAGCCGGACGACTGTGCGCCCTGCTGACGGTGTGCTGCGGGGCGAACGACCTCACACCGGTGGTGATCCCGGTCGACCAGGGGGCCCTGGTCCTGGTGGGCGCGCTGCACCAGGACCCGCGGCGGGCCGCCGAGCAGGTCGCGCGGCTGGGGACGTCCCTCGTCCGGCAGGTGTCCGACGTGTTCGGCCCGCGGGCGCGCATCGGTCTGGGCACGGTCGTCGAGTCCCTGGCGGACCTGCCCGAGTCCCGCCGGTCGGCGGACCTGGCGCTGCGGGCCCTGCTCTCGCCGGGGGAGCACCGTAGCGTCGCCCGCGCCGACGAGGTCGCCGAGACGATCGCCCTGGACCAGATGCTGGACAGACTGACGGGATCGGCCCTGGCACCGGGGACACCGGTGGCGCGCCTGGTCGCGTACGACGCCGGACAGGGCGGGGACACCATGGTGCGCACCCTGCGGGCCTACCTCGACCACTTCGGTCATGTGCCGGAGACCGCCCGGGCGCTCGGGGTGCACGCGAACAGCCTGCGCCACCGGATCGGCAGGATCACCGAGGTGTCCGGGCTCGACCTGCGCAGCCCGGACGCCCGCCTCCTCGCCCAACTGCAACTGCGCCTCCTCGACCGCGGCGGCCGGGAAACCTGAGCGCCCGGTCGTCCGCCACGAAGAACGGGCGGTTCCTTCGTGCCCGCGCACAACGGAGGCGGCCCCGGGCCCGGGATTTCGCTCCACGGTGAGAACCACCCGGCGGAACACCGGAACCTGGGACGAAGACGTCGGCACCGTCGCGACGGGACGCTGGTGGTCCGCCCCACGGCAACCGAGGGGCGGTCAGACCTCGACCCAGGGAGGGTGCGGCGTGAGTGGTCACGACAGGGCCGACCGGCGTGAGCGGATTCTGCGGGCAGCGGTGCAGGAGGGACTCCTGGAACCCGAGACGGTCGTGCTGGCGGGGTTCGTCGATCTCGACGGCGTCAACGAGACCGTGGCGTCCCTGCACAGGGCGTTCCCCGACTCCCTGCGGGTCCTGCACGCGTTCGCAGCCAAGGCGAACTGCCTGGTGCCCGTGCTCGACGAACTGCGCCGCAGCGGCATGGGCTGCGAGGTCGCCAGCGCCGGGGAGCTCGCCCAGGCGCTGGAGGCGGGTTTCGACCCCGCTCACATCGTGTTCGACTCCCCGGCCAAGTCTCGGCAGGAACTCGCCTGGGCGCTGGACCTGGGAGTCGCGGTGAACGCGGACAGCTTCCAGGAACTCGAGCGACTGGACGAGATACTGGCGACCCGCTCCACCGACTCGCGGCTCGGCGTGCGCATCAACCCCCAGATCGGAGCCGGCTCGATCACCGCCATGAGCACGGCCACCGCGACCTCGAAGTTCGGCATCCCGCTGGCGGACGAGGGCAACCGGCGACGCCTGCTCCAGACGTACAAGGACCGCCCCTGGCTCACCTGGCTGCACACGCACGTCGGCTCGCAGGGCTGCCCCCCGGACCTGATCGCCCGGGGGGTCGCGACGGCGGTCGAGTTCGCCGAGGAGATCAACAGCCACCTCGGCCGTCGGCAGGTCACCGGCATCGACGTCGGGGGCGGACTGTCGGTCAACTTCGACAGCGACGAGACGACGCCCGGCTTCGACACCTATGTGGACCACCTGCGCGCGCAGGCACCGGCCCTGTTCTCGGGCCGGTACGAGATCGTCACCGAGTTCGGCCGTTCCGTGCTGGCGAAGAACGGGTTCATGGCCGCGTACGTCGAATACACCAAGACCGTCGGCGGGCGTCCCATCGCCATCACCCACGCGGGCGCACAGGTCGCCACGCGGACGGCGTTCGCCCCCGACGCGTGGCCCCTGCGCGTAGAGGCGCACGACCCCCGTGGCCGGGCCAAGCGCGGCCGGCCCGTGCACCAGGACGTCGCGGGCCCGTGCTGCTTCGCCGGCGATCTGCTGGCCCGCGACCGCGCCCTTCCCCTCCTCGACGTCGGCGACCTCGTCGTCGTCCCGGACACCGGCGCGTACTACTTCTCCACGCCCTTCCACTACAACAGCCTGCCCGAGCCCGCGGTGCACGGTGCCCGCATCGACGCCGACGGCCGGGTCACCTTCCGGCTGCTCCGTCCGGCACAGGCAGGCCACCCGATCCCGGCCCCGGCCGGCCGGTGACCCCCACCCGCGGAAGGCAGGTGCAATCGCCATGAAAGTACGGTTCGTCCGGTCGGGGTGCTCCACGGGGAAAGCGACACCTTCGGGCCGACGGGGGGCCGTCGGACGATGGCTGTCCACCACGGGAGCGTACGGCGGCCGCGTGACGTGCGACCTCGCGCGGTGGGTCTTACGACGTCGACGCGTCGCGGCCGCCCAGTTCCTCCGGGGCGCGTGCTACGGGGCGGGCACGGCCGTGGTGGGTCTGCTGGCGGTATGGGTGCAGACGCGCTGACAGCAGTGGCCGGCGTGTTCGTCCCGGGCAGCGCCGTGATCGTCCGAAAGGCACTGGCCCGTCGGGTGCGTCCCGCCTTACGGTGGCGCCATGGATGATCACTCGGAAGCGCCTGTCGCGCCCGTCGGGGCCTTTGAACCCCCTTACTACGCGGCGGTCTTCACCACCGTGCGCGCCCAGGACCAGAGCGGTTACGGCGAGACCAACGCACGCATGGAGGACCTGGTGAAGGACATTCCCGGGTACCTGGGGATGGATCACGCACAGACCCCCGGCGGGCTGGGCATCACGGTCGGGTACTTCCGCGACGCCGACGCCCTCACGGAGTGGCGGCGCAATGCCGAGCACCGCGCGGCTCAGCAGCGCGGGCGGGACCAGTGGTACCAGAGCTACACACTGCATGTGGCGAAGGTGGAGCGCAGTCACGCGTTCACGCGAGCGGAGGCGCCGCGGAACGCGACAGCGGGCTGATCGGTCCAGCACATTCCCGAGGTCGGCCGTCTCGCCCTGACCGTGGTGCCACCGGGTGTCGCCCGGTGGCACCAAGTCGACTGTGAAGAGCGTCAGTTGCCCTGCGGAAAGTCCTTGCGCTTGATCTTGGCGCGGCGCCCGTCGGGGTGGTGGAACACGATCCCCTCGGCCACGTGCCCCGGGGCGTATCGGCTCTCGAGCTTGTCGAGGAAGTCCCTCAAGCCCGTGTAACTGCGCGGCACGTCCTGGTAGATCGGGACTTCGAGGTTGAACGGCACGCACAGGTGGTCGTCCAGTGCCAGCGGATTGCCCTGGATGCGCGGGCCCAGTGCCTCGCAGGGGTGTTCGTCGTCCGGCCAGCCGGAGACGTCGGTGTTGCGGGCGGCGGCCAGGATCCACTTGTCGTCGGCCGCGTACTCGTCCGTGTCGACGTACCAGCCGTCCACGATGCCCTGCTGCTTCTGCGCCTTGCTGGGGTTGCGGCGCTTCTCCACCCGTACCAGCCGGCCGGAACGGACGGTGAGCCGGACGTTCGTGCCGTCCAGCTTCTCGGTCGGAGTCCCCTCGCCCTCGAAGACCCACGCGCATTCGGCGCGGGGCCGGTCGATGACCCGGAAGCGGTCGTCCCGTTCGAACAGGGTGGGGATCTTCTCCATGACCTGCATACCCTTTCGGACCTGTTGGATGAGCTCTTCCGCGTCGATCACCCCTGCGGCCAGTCCGCCCGCCAGGGAGCGCACCAGATCGGCCACCGACACCTCCGCCTCGACGGCGACGCGCTTGAGGGCCTTCTTCTCCTCGGGTGAGACCCATGCCACCAGCCGGGACCAGCCCTCCGGCGGAGTCCAACGGGCCAGTGCCTGCGGGTTCTTGCGGGGGCGACCTCGCCCTCTTGTTTCGGGCATGGCACGAAGCTAGAGGGAAGCCTGATGTTGTGTCAATTGGCATAACAGAAAATGCAGTTCACTCCATCTCGCAACTCTCTTGCTATTGCAAGTAATGTGCAACAAACTGGGCGGACCCTTACTTCCACCGAGGACATGGAGCCTGGTCATGCCCCGCCTGATGCCGGACACGAGGCCGCGGCGCGTTCTCGCGGCCTCGAACTTCGTCTACACCGTCGGCAGCGGTCTCCATCTCACCGCCGGGGTCCTGTACTTCACCGAGGCGGTGCGCCTTCCGGCCGACCGGGTGGGGCTCGGGCTCGGTGTCGCCGGTCTCGTCGCGCTGGTCCTGGGCGTCATGGCCGGCCATCTGGCCGACCGGCACGGAGCGCGCGGCGTCTACGCGGCCACCCTGGGTGTCCAGGCGCTGGCCACGGCCGGCTTCGTCCTGGTGGACGGCTTCTGGCCGTTCGTCCTCGCCGTCTGCGCGGCGGCCGCGGCGAAGGCGGCCGGCACGGCAGCCCGCTCCCCGCTGATCAGACACTACGGAGGCGAGCGGCCGCAGGAGTTCAGGGCCTACCTGCGTGCGGTGACCAACGTCGGCATCTCCCTCGGCGCCGTGCTCGCGGGCTGGGTCGTACAGGTGGGCACGCTCACCGCCTACCAACTCATGGCCATCGGCAACGCGATCGCCTTCGTGGTCTCCGCGGGGATCCTGGTCCTCCTGCCGCCGGTCGCGCCCGTCCCCACGACCGACGGCCCTCGCTGGATCGCCCTGCGGGACCGCCCCTACCTGCTGCTGACCGTCCTCGACGGCGTCATGGCGATCCAGTTCAAGGTGCTCACCGTGGCCATCCCGCTCTGGATCGTCGGTGCCACCACCGCCCCGCACTGGCTCATCTCGGTCACCATGCTCACCGGGACGGTCATTGTCGTCGCCTTCCAGGTCCGCGCCGGCCGCGACGTCACTTCCCCCGCCGCCGGTGCGCACGCCTACCGCCGGGCAGGTGCGGCCTTCCTCGTCGCCTGTGCTCTGATCTCGCTGAGCGCGGGCACCCCGGCGTGGGCGGCCGTGGCGCTGCTCGTCGTCGCGGTGGTGATCCACACGGTCGGCGAACTGTGGCACTCCGCCGCGGGCTTCGAGGTCTCCTTCGCCCTCGCCCCGGCCCATGCCACCGGTCAGTACCTGGGCGTGTTCGGCCTCGGCGCAGGCCTTGCCGAAGCGTTCGGTCCGGGCCTGCTCATCGCCCTGTGCATCACCTGGGGCCGCCCCGGATGGTACGTCGTAGGAGCCATGTTCGCGCTGACGGGCCTGGCGGCGCCGGCCGTGGTCCGTCGGATCAAGCCGCCGTCCTCGTCCGGAACCGGCGCTCGACAGCAGTCGGTGGTCCCTCGGTAGAACAGCCGGTCGAAGACGCGGGCCGTCCCGGGTCCGTGCCGCCCCGTGCCGAACAGGACGGGTCCCAGGGGAATCCGGGGCCCGGCTGTCAGGCGTGGTCGAGTTCTCCCAGGCGGGAGGTCAGGCGCTCCTTGGCCGCGGGCCACTCGGCGGCGAGGATCGAGAAGTACACCGTGTCCCGCCAGGTACCGTCGGGACGCCGGCGGTGGCGGCGGAGCACGCCCTCGCGGCGCGCCCCGATGCGGGCGATCGCGGCCTGTGAGCGGTGGTTGAGGTGATCGGTCTTCAGCTGCACGCGCCCCATGCCCAGGTCCTCGAAGGCGTGGGTGAGCAGGAGCAGCTTCGACTCGGTATTGACGGCGGTACGCCAGTACGCGCGCCCGTACCACGTCCAGCCGATCTCCAGCCGTTCGTCGGCCACGTCGATGTCCATGTACGTGGTCCAGCCGACGGCCCGGCCGGTGGCGCGGTGGACGACCGCGAAGGGAACGTACGCGCCCTGTCCGGCGGCCTCGAGCAGCGTGGCGAGCTTCGCGCCCAGTTCCGCCTGCGTCCGGGGCGCGGGCCCACCCTGCCACCGCCACACCTCCTCGTCACCGCCGCCCGCTTCGAAGAGATCGCCGAGATGGTCCGTCGTGAGAGGTTCCAGGCGTACTCGGGGGCCGGTGAGGGTGCGGGGCAGCGGAGTCCGGGCAGGCATGGACCGGACGGTATCGGGGTGTCCCGCCCCGGACAACTCGGTCCTGGTTCTGTGCAATTGCGTCTGCACCGGGGCGATGCCGAACGGGCTGCCCGCGTCGAGCGGGAGTCCACGTGCGGAACTGGCCGGCAGCCACGCGCAAGCGCCCCACGATCACCGCCAACTGAACTGGCTCCCGGCTAAGTTGGCGACCCGTCCCCAGAATTCGCCGTTAAGCTCCGGTACCCACGACGGGGCAGGCGCGCCCGGCTGTTCGGCGTGCCCCACCGATTGCGAAGCCGAAATCCGAAATCCGGGAGGACATTCATGGCAGAGCAGGATCCGAGAGACCAAGCGGGACAGGCCGCGACATCTCACGCGCCGCAGTGGGCCGAGAGCGGTCCGACGACCTGGCAGCCGGCGCTCGAGACCGACCGCGTCCGCTCGGCCGCCGCAGGCCTCGGTGCGCTACGGCTGGCCCGGCGGGAGCCCGGCAGGGCGGGCGAGTCACTGCGGGGCTTCGGGCTCGCCGCCGGTTCGGCGGCCGGCCTGGTGGTGATGGGTCTGGTCCTGTCCCGGTTCGAGGACTCGGGCTGGACGGGGGCCTTCCGCGGGCTGGCCATCGCGCTGCTCGGAGGCGTGATCGTCGGCCTGATCCGGGGGGTGCGGGGGCTGCTGCGGGCCCGGATGGCGATCTACGTGTACGACCACGGTCTGGTCGGCACGGCCCGGAGCCGTACCAGGGCGATCCGTTGGGAGCAGGTGACCCAGGTCGTCGTCTTCTCCAGCGAGGGCGTGCACATAGCCGCGGGTGACTGGCCGATGATCATTCCGGCCGATGTGGTCGGCGGGGCAGCGGACCGGGCCGAGTTCCTGGACGCCGTCGTATCACCGCTGGAGCAGCGGGGCGTCGAGGTCCGACGCTTCTGACCGGCCCGTGGGCGCCGACGTCCCCACGGCGCCCACGGACCACGCCGCGGGCGAGAGGCCGGGCCTTGGCGGACGCGCGCCCGACGCTCGGGCATCGCGGTGGCCCCGGTGTCAGTGGTCGCCAGTACGGTCTGGCCGAGGGCCGGCAGTGGCCACCCACCGGACCATCGGGCTGGAGATCACGTATGAGCGAAGCGACCGCGCACGAGACGGATGCCGTACGTCAGGCCTGGGAGCGGATCACCGGATGGCTCGAACACCACGCACCCGAGGTGTTCGCCGCTCTGGGCGGTCCGGGGAGCCCGGCGGCCATCGGCGACGCCGAGGAACGCATGGGTCTGCAATTGCCCCGGGAGTTGCGGCAATTGCTCTTGATGAACGACGTCACTGCCGGTCGGCGGCCCCCCGCCGGGGCGACGCTGGTGACCCTGGGGTGCGAGGTGGACCTCCCCGGCGGCGGTCTCCTGCTGGGGCTCGTCGACATCGAGCGGGTCTACTTCGCGATGATGGACACGCAGATGGGCGTGTCCGGCCATCCGGACTGCCTTGTCTGGCGCCGGGAATGGGTGCCGATCACCGCGGAGACCGATGGTTTCCACGGGAATTACCTGGACACGGGGACCGGCTGCGTCGGGTCGTGGTGTGAGGGAGAGATCCCGACGGAGGAGGACTACCCCTCACTGGCCGCGTTTCTCCAAGTCGCCGCCGACGGACTGGAGGGCGTCACCTCGAGTGACTCCGGCAAGGTGCGCGGTCGTCGTGCGAGCGTGCCCGCTGCCACGGCTGCGAGTGAACCCACTCCCGACGACGAGGCGATACGGCTCTGGGCGCGGGCGAACGGCATGCGCGTCAACGACGGCGGGCGCATCCCGACCTCCATCCGTGAGGCGTACGAAAAGGCCACGGAAGGTGTCGTCGGCGCCGGGCCGACGCCCGGGAACGGCTGACCGAGAAGCCCTTTTGCGGCGCCCCTTCACGTTCTTGGCGAGGCGGTTACGATCTTCCGACATCGACAGGGAGGAAGATCGTCATGAGTATGGGGCTCGCAGGGCTGCCCGGCAGAGAGTGGATGGTCAAGGACGCGAAGGGCCGTAAGCACAGCTACGACTCCGCGGAAGAAGCGTTCGAGGAACTGCACGAGTACGGGGAGGGCGCCACGGTGTGGACCCGCGAGGTGTACCGGGCCATGTTCATCACCAAGTCGATCGAGGGCTGGAAGCAGGTCCCGCACCCCGGCGGCGACTGAACTCCATCGGGCGGGCGATGCGGCGCCAGGATTCCCTGGCGATGTAGAGAACCCGTCGACGGCTCCGTCAACAGGGTGACGGCGCCGGACCGGGCCGCATTGACGAGCAAGGATTCAAGGAGTTGACGTGCCGAAGTTCCTGCTGATGGTCGACCACGACGGTGGAGTGTTCGAGCAGCCGATGGACGAGTGGGATCCCGACGACATCGCGGCACACTTCGACTACTACGCGGCGCTGACCGAGGAGTTGGTCGAGAGCGGCGAGATGGTGCACTTCACCGGACTGGCCGACCCGCGGCTGGCCCGGATCGTGCGCTCGGACGGTGCTTCGGCCCCGGTGGTGACGGACGGCCCGTTCCCGGAGTCCAAGGAGGTCCTGGCCGGGTTCAACGTGGTCGACGTGGAGTCCGAGGCGCGTGCCGTGGAGATCGCCGCGAGGATCTCGGCGGTGCCCGGCCCGGGCGGGGTGCCGACGCGGCAGCCGGTCGAGGTGCGTCAGGTGTTGAACGACACCGCGTTCGATCTGTGACCGAACGGCCCTGCGTCGAGGACCTGTTGCGCTCGCTGGCACCACAGGTCCTCGCCCTGCTCGTGCGACGGCTGGGCGACTTCGACGCCTGCGAGGACGCGGTCCAGGAGGCCCTGATCGCCGCCGCCCGGCACTGGCCCGAGCACGGAGTGCCGGAAGGCCCACGCGGCTGGCTGCTGCGGACCGCCACGCACCGCTACACCGACCAGCTGCGCAGCGAGGCGGCACGCCGGCGGCGCGAGGAGCGTGTGGCCAGGGAACCGGCACCGGCCGGGATCTCGGCAGCCGACGACTGCCTGGCGCTGCTGTTCATGTGCTGCCATCCCGCGCTCACCCCCGCCTCGGCCATCGCCCTGACGCTCAGGGCCGTCGGCGGCCTGACGACCGCCCAGATCGCAGCCGCCTACCTGGTGCCCGAGGCGACGATGGCGCAGCGCATCAGCCGGGCCAAGCAGCGCCTGAAGGCGTCGTCGGCGCGGTTCGACGTGCCCGTGCCGGGTGCGCCGGACTGGCCGGGGCGGCTGGGGTCGGTGCTGCGCGTGCTGTATCTGCTGTTCAACGAGGGCTATACCGCCTCCGCGGGTGCGACGCTGCACCGGGCTGATCTCGCCGGTGAGGCCATCCGGCTGACCCGGCAGGTGCGCCGGCTCCTGCCGGCCGAGGGCGAGGTGGCCGGGCTGCTGGCCCTGATGCTGCTGACCGAGGCCCGCCGCCCGGCGCGTACCGGCCCGCACGGGGAACTGGTGCCGCTGGCCGAGCAGGACCGCACGCTGTGGGACCGGCGCCTGGTCCGGGAGGGCACCGCGCTGCTGATCGGCACGTTCGGCCACGGGCAACGGCCCGGCGAATACCGGTTGCAGGCCGCCGTCGCGGCCGTCCACGACCGTGCCGCCCACGCCCGGGACACCGACTGGCCGCAGATCCTCGGCCTGTACGAGGTGCTGGAGCGGATGACGGGCGGTCCGCTGGTCACGCTCAACCGTGCGGTCGCCCTCGCGATGGTCGACACACCGGCCGCCGCCCTGGCACTGCTGGACCGGCTCGACAGCGACGGCCGCGGCCCGCTGACCGGTCATCACCGCGTGCACGCGGTGCGGGCCCATCTGCTGGAGATGGCCGGAGAGCCGGAGACGGCCGTGCACCACTACCGCCTCGCGGCGTCCCTTACCGTCAGCACGCCCGAACAGCGCTACCTCACGGCCAGGGCCGCCGCGTTGCACCGGCGCGCACGGCCGACGGCCGACTGAACCGACCGGGCGCTGCGGTACCGGATCGGCGTGAACGGGCGATCGCGGAGCGGAGGGCCGTTACCCACTTTCGGGTGACGGCCTGCTGGGTCCCGGCCTGGCGCGGAGCGGCGATCGGTGGTGTTCCCCAACGCCCGCACGGGGTGGCGGCCTGTCGGGGCGTCGAACACGGATGCAGTCGACATGCATGGGCGATACATTTAAGAGTCACGGAAATATGGGCAACTTGTAACAGCAGCCGGTTTACAGCTCAAAGTCTCCGCATTGCGGACAGAGTGTGTGTGCGGCCGCAAAAGGGGGCCGTGACCTCGTACATCCGCGTAGGTGCCGCGGCGGCTCGCAAGGCCGCTTCCGTACCGACGCCCGCACCATCAGGGGGACTTCATGTCCGCTTCTGTCCTTGCCACCGCCCGCTCTCTCTCCGCTCGCCGTCTGGCCGCCGCCGCGCTGGCGGCCGGCGCCGTGGTGGGCGTGGCGGCGCTGCCGGCGTCCGCGGCGGGGGTGGCCCGGCCGCACCAGCCGCAGGTGAAGATCACGGCCGTGCAGGCCGATCCCCCCGGACGTGACGAGCGTTCCGACCGTTCGCTGAACAAGGAATGGGTCGAGCTGAGCAACACCACGCGCCAGGCCGTCAACCTCGACGGCTGGACCCTGCGCGACAACGTCGGCCGTACCTACACCTTCCACCACTACCGGCTGGGCGGCCGCGACACGGTCCGCATCCACACCGGTCAGGGCCGGGACACCCGCACCGACCTGTACCAGGACCGCCGCAACCACGTCTGGGACAACGACCGCGGCACCATCACCCTGCGCGACAACCGCGGCCGCTTCGTCGACGACGAGTCCTGGGGCCGCAACCGCGGTCACGGTGACGACCGCGGTCACGGTGACAACCGCGGTCACGGTGACAACCGCGGACACGGTGACGACCACCGTCCGGGCGGCAACCGTCACTGACCTCGCACACCGTCCCCGGGAGGCTGAACACGCCACCCGGACACGGTGACGACACGGCGGCGTGCCGGCCCCGCAAGGGTCCGGCACGCCGCCGCCGGTTTCACGGACCCGACGACCGCGTCACTCGATCGGGACTCCCGACGCGGGGCCGGATACGGCTTCGCGGAGGGGGGCGGCGGTGTCCCGCTCGCCGGCGATGCCGACCGTGCCGTCGGGGAAGCGCTGGACCGAACGCACGCCGGGCAGCAGGTTCAGCAGCAGGCACGGTGTGCCGATGAGGGCCGCGGCCGCCAGCAGGGTCGTACGCGTCCCGAGGAACTGGGCGACCGGGGCGGCGGCGGCGTAGCCGGCGGGCATGGCGATCAACGAGATCGTCCAGTCCAGCGAGCTGACCCGGGCCAGGATCTCCTCGGGGAAGAGCTGCTGCTGCGTGGTCGCCAGAACCTCGCCGACGAGCGAGGTCATCGCGAAGGCCACGGCCACGCCGAGGGCGACGACGAAGAGCGGGGCCGGGGGCGCGAGCAACGCCAACGGGAGGACGCCGAGGACCGCGGCCGCGTTCGAGGTGACCAGAGGGCGGCGCGGCCGGTAGCGCAGCGCGGCCAGTCCGCCGACGATGGAACCCACCGAACCGGTGAGCATGATGACGCTCCAGGCGGTGGCCCCGCCGTGGCCGTGCTCCATCACGACCGGGCCGAGGACGAAGAAGAACGCCACCGCGAAGTTCCACACGCCCCAGCAGAGCAGGTTGGCCAGGTACCAGCGACGCCGGGCCACCGCCAGCCAGCCGTCGCGCAGGTCCGCGAAGAAGTGCTGCTTCTCCGACCGCCGCGTCTGCCTGCGCAGGTGCATCCGGGAGACCAGTACGAAGCTCAGCAGGAAACTGACGGCATTGACGAGGATCGCGGTACCCGGACCGGAGACCGCCAGCAGCAGCCCGGCGAGGGCCGGGCCGAGCACCTTGGTGGTGCTGTCGGTCAGGCCGAGCAGGGCGTTCGCGGGTTGCAGCTGCTCGGGGTCGACGATCTCGGCCAGGACGGCCCTCGATGCCGGGGTGAAGAAGGCGAAGGCCAGGCCGGCGATCGTGTACGTGACGGCGAACTGCCACACCGTCGCCTGGTGCAGGAAGATCATCACGGCCAGCAGGCCGTAGCAGAGCGCCTGGACGGCGTCGGTCGCCAGCAGCACCAGCTTGCGCGGCAGCCGGTCCGCCCAGACACCGCCCACCGGCAGCATCACCACCTGACCGACCGCATGGCAGGTCAGCACCGTGCCGACGTCCAGGGCGCTGCCACCCGAGCGCAGAACGGCGAAGACCACGGTCACGGGTATCAGGGCATTGCCCATCGCGGAGACGCTGCGCGCGGTCCACAGGACTCGGTAGGGGCGCTCCCGCAGCGGGCGCAACGACTTGGGCATGGGTATGGGCATGGGCAGCCTTGCTTTCCGGGTGATGGGGTGTACGGAACGGCCACGGGCTCGCGGTCCTCGAGCCGGCTCCGGCCAGGCAAGGACGCCCTACGGCCCGCAAGGACTTCCTTACGGCCGCAGCCTTCGGGAACCGCTCGAGCGAAAGGCGTCAGGCGGTGGTGCGGAACCGCCGCCGGTAGGCCGCGGGCGTGGTGCCGGTCCGCTTGCGCAGCGCGCGGTGGAGCGTCTCCACCGATCCGAGCCCGCATGCGGCGGCGACCCGGTCCAGCGGCTGGTCGGTGCCTTCCAGGAGCCGACGGGCCGCCTCCACCCGTACGGCCTCGACGTAGGCGCCCGGTGTGGTCCCGGTCTCCTGGCGGAAGACCCGCGCGAAGTGACGCTCGCTCAGGCACATCCGGGCCGCGAGGGCGGCGGCGGACAGGTCGCCGTCCAGGTGGTCGACGATGAACATCCGCAGATCGTCGATGGCACGGCGGGTCGCGGGCGGCCGGCTCAGCGGGACCGAGAACTGGCTCTGACCGCCCTGGCGCTTGAGGTACATGACCAGTTGCCGCGCCACCGCCAGAGCGACCTCCTCGCCCAGGTCCTCGGCGACCAGCGCCAGGGCCAGGTCCATGCAGGAGCTGATACCGGCGCCGGTCCACACGCTGCCGCAGCGCACGAAGATCGGGTCGGGGTCGACGGCGACCTCGGGATGGTCCGCCGCCAACTGCGCCGCGGCCGACCAGTGGGTCGTCGCCGTCCTGCCGTCGAGCAGTCCGGCGGCGGCCAGCAGGTGCGCGCCCACGCACACCGACACCACCCGTCGGGCCAGCGGCGCGACCCGGGCGATCCACGCCACGACGTCGCCGTCCACGCGGGCGACCTGGCCGTCGGGGCCCGCATCGACCGCCCCGGGGACCAGCAGCGTGTCCAGTACGCCGTCCACCTCGTCGAAGGCCAGGTCCGCTACCAGCCGCAGTCCCGCCGACGTGACCACCTCGCCGCGGTCTCGCCCCGCGAGCTCGACCCGGTAGCCCGCGGCGCCCCCGGTCTCCCGGTTGGCCACGGCGAAGACCTCGGCCGGGCCGGTGACGTCGAGAAGGTCGACGCCGGGGAAGACCGCGACGACGACGCGGCGGGTGGTGGACATGGCTCCATCCTGACCCGCGTGACTCGGCGGCGGCAATGACGCTCTGCTGCCAGATACGGACATGACGGTCCGGCGGGGTACGGGCGTCTCCGTCGGACCGGGGCGAGGGGGCGGAGCCTCTGCGGTCACGTTCCGTCCAGTGGAAACGTTGCGGCCATCAAGGCAACTCCGGTTATTTGCCGAGCTTTCAGGGCCGGTTTACCTGAGATCCAATTCTTCGGGAACTGATTGACGGGGCGGTCGTGATCCATATACGTGTGCGACATGAACATGGCATATGCGAGGATCGGCTTTAAGGTGATCGCCTGTACCGCTGCTGCCGCCTGCATGGTGGTGATCGGCACATCGGCTCCCGCTCGGGCCGCGACCAGCATCAACATCTGTACCAGCCAAGTAATAACGGACGACTGTCTTGCCGGTAGGTCGGGAGACGACGTCACCATGGTGTATGAGTGCTGGGAAGACAATGCGAAATGGCATTGGGGTTCGGAGTCGAACACCTGGTCCGGACATACGATGCGCCGGTTGGTGAACAACGCCAGTGGTGACTGTCTGACCACAGACGCCCTGAACGTCCGGAACGCTGTCCTGGGACGGCAAGAGGGTCTGGTACTGGAACGAGACGTAGGTGAAAGCCTCGTGTTCGGGCCGCGTAGCTGTCCTCGGTCCGATCGAGGCGGGGTGAAGCAACCGGCTCCCGTACGGAGACTTGACTCGTGAGCTTCCCAACGGCGACACGTCGAAGCCGAGTTGTTGGTTAAGGTGGTCTATGGAGACCGTTTTGGTACCAGTTGACGGCCGAAGCGGGGTCGGCTCCTCTTCGAAGAGGGTCTGGAGCGGGGGAGACGGGCAGCCGTCGGCACAGGGCTGTCCGTCGGTCGGATGAAGGGTCGCGCCCAGTGAGGATCCGGAACGCCGTTCGCCGAACACGGCACAGGACCGCATGACGGCCGGACGCGCTGCGCGGGTGAGAGACCGGTCGGCGCCCGTGACGTCCCCGGCGCCGCGCGGGTGGCTCGGGCTCACCGCGGTCCTCGCCGCGCTCGGGGTCGTCGTGCTCGGGGTCCGGTACGCCGGCGAGAGCGAGCCCGGCGCGCTGGACGCGCGGATCGGGTCGGCGTTGTACGGGGTCGGCCCGCGGTGGCGGCACGTCGCGCTGGCCCTGGACTTTCTGGGCGAGCCCGGGGGATCGGTGATGCTGGTCGGGTCCCTCGTGACGGGCTGCCTGCTGCTTCGGCGTCCTCGCGCGGCGGTGCTCGTCGTCGCCGGAGCCGGGGTGTCCGTGGTGACGGCCACGCTGCTCAAGTCCGTGGTGGGACGCACCATCCACGGGGAGCACCTGTCCTTCCCGAGCGGCCACACCGCCTTCGCCACCGCGCTCGCGCTCGTCGTGGCGCTGACCGCGACCGGCCGACCCGGCCTCGGCAGGACGGCCGGCATGTCACTCGTGCTCGCCTCGGCGCTGGTCGCCGGCGCGGCCATGGGCTGGGCGCAGGTCACCCTGGGCGCGCACTATCCGACCGACGTCCTCGGCGGCTGGTGCACCGCGCTGGCGATGGTCCCGGCGACCGCGTGGCTCGTCGACCTGACGGCCGACCGGATGCCAGGCCGGATGCCAGGCCGGATGCCCGGCCGGATGTCCGGTCGCGGCGTGGACCGGCCGGCGGACCGGCCGTCCGATCGGACATCCGGTCAGTCAGCCGGTCAGTCGGTCGGTCGGTCGGTCGATCGGACGGCCGATGCCGGTCGCCGGGAACACCGTTGACGTCAATTCACGTCACGCGATGCGGCGGAACACGGGCTTCACCGGTCGCCCGGCCACCCAGGGGGTGGGGTCGGCGGCGTCCAGTGCCTTGCGGTAGACCGCGCAGGCCTGGGCCACCACCTCGACCGTGCGGTCGATGTCGGCGTCGTCCAGCGCGCTGCTCACCACGAACGACGGGGCCAGCACCCCGCCCGCGAGGAGCCGCCGCAGGAAAAGAGTGCGGTACTCCTGCGACGGCAGGCCGTTCTCGTCGAGGGTGGCGAAGACCAGGTTGCTGGCCCGCCCCCGCACGACGACGTGGTCGCCGACGCCCGCGTCGGCCGCCGCCGCGCGGACACCGGCGGCCAACCGCTCGCCGAGGGCGTGCAACCGCGCGGTGATGCCCTCCTCGGTGTAGGTGGCCAGCACGGCCATCGCGGCCACCAGGGAGTGGGTCTCCGCGCCGTGCGTGGTGGACAGCAGGAACACCCGCTCGCCGGAGTGACGCAGCCCGCCCCGCTCCATCAGCTCGCGGCGCCCGGCCAGCGCGGAGACGGCGAATCCGTTGCCCAGCGCCTTGCCGAACGTGGAGAGGTCGGGGACGACTCCGTACAGGCCCTGGGCGCCCGCCTCGGACCAGCGCAGACCGGTGATCATCTCGTCGAAGACCAGCACACAGCCGTGTCGGTCGGCCAGCGCGCGCAGGCCGGCGAGGTAGCCGGGCGGCGGCTCGCACTGGGCGGCCGGTTCGAGGATCAGACAGGCGACCTCGCCCTGGTACCGGGTGAGCAGCTCCTCCGTGGCGGTCAGGTCCCCGTAAGGGAACGTCACGGTCAGCTCGTTGGTCGCCGACGGAATGCCGGCGGACATCGGCGTGGTGCCGATGAACCAGTCGTCGACGGAGAAGAACGGATGGTCGGCGCAGATCGCCACCCGTGCACGCCCGGTGGCGGCGCGGGCGAGGCGCACCGCCGCGGTGGTGGCGTCGGAGCCGTTCTTGGCGAACTTCACCATCTCGGCGGTCGGCACCGTGGCCAGGAAACGTTCCGCGGCCTCGACCTCCACGATGGACGGCCGTACGAAGTTGCTGCCGCGGTCGAGTTCGCGCCGTACCGCCTCGTTCACGCGCGGATGGGCGTGGCCGAGGCTGACCGACCGCAGGCCGGAGCCGTACTCGATGTAGCGGTTGCCGTCGACGTCCCACACGTGGGCACCGCTGCCGTGGCTGATGACCGGCGCCAGATGCTCGGGGTACTGGTCGTCGCCCTTGGCGTAGGTGTGTGCGCCCCCGGGGATCAGGGCGTGCAGCCGCTCGTTGGCGGTCCGCGACAGGGGCAGATGGATCTCTTCGGTGTCCACGGGTACCTCAACTTTCTGTGTGCTTCAGGACCTCGGCGAGGCTCGGCGCCTCCCGGTCCCGTCGGGACATCGAGGTGGCCGGCAGCGGCCAGGCGATGGCGAGCTCCGGGTCGTCGAAGGCGATCGTCACGTCCTCGGCCGGATCGTGCGCGCGGTCGATCCGGTACGAGGTGTCGGCGGTGTCGGTCAGCGCCTGGAAGCCGTGCGCGCACCCCGCCGGGATGTACAGGGTCGTCTGCGTCTCGCCGGACAGCTCGAAGGTGGCCACGTCGCGGTACGTCGGCGAGTCCGGCCGCAGGTCCACGACGACGTCGAAGATCCTCCCGTACGAGCAACGCACCAACTTGGCCTCGCCCGCGCCGGAGCGCAGATGCAGCCCGCGCAGCACGCCCCGGACCGAACGGGACACGCTGTCCTGGACGAAGGCGTCGGGGTCGAGGCCCACCGAGCGGACCACGTCGGCGTCGAAGGTGCGGCAGAAGAAGCCGCGTTCGTCGGCGTACGGTGTCGGCTCGAAGAGGAACGCACCATTGATCGCCGGGACTTCGGTCGCTCTCATGAGGTCTCCCGCGGGGCGTGGGTGTCGTCGGCCGCAGGGAACAGGGCCGTGGTCAGGGCGGTGAACTGGCGGTCGAGGTGCCGGACGGCGTCCTCGTTGCGCTCGGCGAGGACCCGCCGTGTGTCCGCCGCGTTCTTCTCCAGCTCCCGGAACTGTTCGAGCAGCCGGTCGGCGTCGACCTCGCGGGCCGGGTGGCAGTAAGTGCCCAGCCCCATTTGGGCCATGAGCGCGTCGCTCTTCGCCGCGTAGCTGAGCGCGAGCGTCGGCGTTCCGGCCTTCAGCGCGCAGATCAGGTTGTGGTAACGCGTCGCCACCACAGCCTCGGCGCCGGCCATCTCCTTCATCACGTCGGCCAGCGAGGCCGGTTCGGCGACGGTGACCAGCGGCGAGTCCACCGCGTCGAGGATCGCGGCGACCACCGTCGCGTCGACGTCGTCGCCGGTGATCAGCCGGACCGGCCTGCCCTCCTCGACCAGGGTCCGGACGAACCGGGTGGTGCCGTCGAGATAGCGCCGGTGGATCTCCTCGGCCCGGGCGCGGTCGTCGTCGCTGCCGTGGAAGGCCATGACACCGACGCAGACCGGGCCCGGCGGGTCCGAGGGCGCGCCCGAGGGCGGCGCCGGCAGGGAGAACGCGAGGTCCGGGTGGACCTCGTCGCGCGCGGTGTCCACGCCCATCGCCCGCATCGCGTCACGGGACGGGGCGTCCCGGTACGACCGGTACGCCGCCAGCCGCGCCGACCAGCGCACCAGGGTCCGGGTCGCCCGGTTGCCGATCGGGGCGGCGCCGACGCCGACCAGCGCCACCCTGGTGCCGGACAGCCGGCCGGACGCGCAGAGCAGGAACAGCGCGTACGGGAAACCCCACGGCCGCAGCGGCAGCGTGGCCTCCAGGACCCCCATGCCCGGGACGATCACCACGTCGTGCCCGCGCACCCAGGCGGCGGTGCGGAACACGTCGACGAGCTTGCCGAGACCCTTGCCCGCGACCGCGCCGACCCGGGACGCGGTCCGGTACTCCCCGCGGTACCAGTGCAGCCGCGTCGCGGGGATCCCGTACCGGGCCGTGACGGCCTCGGGTCCGCCGCACAGCGCGTCCACGGCCGCCCCCGGGTGCCTGTCCCCGAGGTACCCGAGCACGGCTTCGAGGGACCCGTCGTTGCCGAGGTTGCCGGAGCCGAGCAGGCCGAACACCCCGACCCGCACCGGTCTTTCGTCCGCGGGCGTCATGACTGCCTTCCCTCCCGGCCGGCGACCAGGGCGTCGACGGAGACGGCGAGCCGTTCCGGGGCGACCGGGGCGCGGTCCTCGACCCGCTCGCCGGCACCCGGCCGGACCCGGCTGGTCATCCACGCGGCCAGGTGGCGGAAGCACGCGCGCCGGTCGGCCGCGGACAGCGGCGCCCGCCGGATCGCCGAGGCGAAGCCCCAGACGTACTCGGCGAGCAGCCGGGGCGTCGGGTGCAGCGCGCCCGCCCGGCGCGGGTCCAGGTTGACGCACCGCGAGCGCTTGCTGGGGTTGGCCCGCTCGGCGCGGGTGGGGTGGTCGCGGCGGAAGTACAGCACCTCCGGCACCTGGTGGAAGGGTCCGTGCAGAGTGATCTCGGCGACGTAGGTGCGGTCCGCGTGGTGGTAGCTGTCCATCGGTTTCACGCGACGCAGCATGTCGGTCCGCATCACCCCGTAGAAGTCGTCGCCGCCGGGTTCGAACAGCAGACTGCGGAAGCGCTCCGGGGCGTGCGGCGAGTCGGTGGCGAGACCGTACTCGTAGGGGACCTTCACGCGGGCGTCGCCGTCGATGACCGCCTGGCCGGTGTGCGCGAGGATCATCTCCGGCCGCTCGTCCAGTGCCTCCACGCAGACGCGCAGCAGGTCCCGGCCGTACAGGTCGTCGTGCGAGGCCCACTTGAACAGCTCGCCCCGGGACTCGGCGAGCACGAGGTTGTGGTTCGGCGTCGCGCCGATGTTGCGGGGCAGCCGCAGGTACCGGATGCGGGAGTCCTTCGCCGCGTACCGGCGGCAGATGTCCTCGGTCCCGTCGGTCGAGGCGTTGTCGGAGACGACCAGCTCGAAGTCCTCGTAGGTCTGGCCGAGCAGGGCGTCGAACGACTCGGCCAGGTACTCCTCGCCGTTGTACACGGGCAGGCCGATGCTCAGCCTGGGTTGCGCTGTCATGACGTCCTCACTTCGCGGATCGGTTCTTGAGCGTGCTCGCGCAGGGCGGAGCGCAGTTGCAGCCACCACACGGCCGAGCCGCTGACGGTCGCGGCGGCGGCGCCCCAGGCCGAGCCGACCGCGCCGGCGGCGGCCGCGCCGCCGAGCCCGCCGCCGACGTAGCAGACGGAGGCGAACAACTGGCAGCGCAGGCTGCGCCGGGCCGCGCCGAGCGCGCGCAGCCCGGCCGCCGCGCCGGTGCCCAGGCCCGCGCCGGCGACGCCGAGGCTGATCGGCACGATGAGCTGGGAGGCGGAGTGCCAGACGTCTCCGAGTGCCAGCTCGCCGAGCCGTCCGGGTACCAGCAGCAGCGCCGCGCCCCAGAGCAACGAGCCGGCGGCCTGCCCCCCGCCGAGGAGCAGGCAGAACCTGGCCAGCCGATGCGGGGCCTTGCGCAGTACCCGTGCCGCCTCCGGGACGGTGACCAGCGAAAGCCCCATCAGTACGGCGAGGAACGGGCCCATGAGGAGCTCGGCGCCCCGCACGGCCCCCACCGCGCTCACCCCGACGATCACGCCGACCCCGTACGCACGCAACTGGCTCGCGCCACTGAGACTCACGTTCTCGACCAGGTACCGGTAGCCGAGGTCACGCTGCTCGCGCAGCCATCCGCGTGCCTCCGCCACCCGGGGCCGGATGCCGGACTGGACGCAGCCGTAGCCCGCCGCCACCGTGGCGGACGCGCCCCAGGCGAGCACGAAGGCGGCCACACTGCCCACACGGGCAGCCACCACCATGGCCGGGATCAGGGCGACACCCCACACGACGTCGTTGAGGAACGCCTTGCGTCCGCTGCCCGCGGCGAAGAACGAGTACCTCCAGGCGTCCTGGAGCAGCAGTCCCGGCAGCATGACACCGAGGGCGGCGAACGCGGGCCCCACGCGGCCGCCGAGGCCGAGCCCGGCGGCCAGGGACACCGCGCCGAGGACGGCGCCGACGCCGAGCGCGGTACCCGTCGAGCGGCCCACGGCCCCGCGCCAGGCCGTGCCGGGCGGGCCGCTGAAGCGCACCGTCAGAGGATCGGTGGCCAGCCCGCGAGAGACGTTGAGCACCACGCCGTACGTCACCCAGGCGAGGCTGAACACGCCGAACGCGGTCACCCCGAGCGAGCGGGCCACGTAGAGGCCCACCGCGAAGTTGCTCACGCTGGAGGCCGCCTGGTCGGCCAGTCCCCAGGACAGCCGGCCGACGAGGGCACGCCTGGCGGACCCGGCTGGTGCCCTCGTCATCTCCCCCTCCGTGGTCATCGGTCTCACGCCTTGATCAGTTCGGCGCCGTGCAGCGCGTCGGCCGCCGCGGCGACGGTGTCGAACGGCAGCCCCGCGCGCTCGGCGACGTCCAGCAGCGTGTGCTCGCCGTCGGCGAGGCTGAGCACCCACAGCATCGCCAGCTGCGCCTGCTTCGCGTCGCTGCGACCGCCCAGCGAGTCGTACAGCCCGCGGCGCCCCAACTGCGGTTCGCCGTACGGGCTGAGGTTGACGTAGCGCCGGTTGCGGTCCAGGACGGCGAACGCCTCGCGGCAGACGGCGAGGGTGTCCGCCATCGCCTCCGGGCAGACGAAGTCCGGGTCGTCCGCCGAGGTGTGGTACTCGGGGTACCCGGCGTACGGAGTCCGGCTGAGCGAGCCCACACCGAGATCGAACCCGGGGGAGCAGTACTGCCGCTCGTCATAGCCGTACGGGGTGAACTCCCTTGTTTCGTGCGGGCGTCCGGAGTCGGTCAGCACGTGCCGCAGCACCCGGTCGATCTCCGCGTCGCCGCGCCTGCTCTGCTTGTACGTCAGGTCGCCCCGGTCCCCGGCGCAGGCCAGCACCAGCCCGTGCTTGACCCGGTCGATCCGCTCCACGTTGCGGGCCAGCCAGGTGATCGCCCCGACGGTGCCGGGCGCGAAGATGAACCGGTAGGTGTAGTAAGGCGATTGCTCCGCCAGCGCCCGCGCGAGATACGTCGCCACCGCGATGCCGGCCAGGTTGTCGTTGGCCAGCGACGGGTGGCAGACATGGCAGGAGACGATCACCTCGTCCGCCACCTGACCGGGGACCACATGCTCGGCGTAGGTGAGGTGGCCGTCGGCGAGCGTGGAGTCGATACGCACCTCGTACTCGCCGTCCGGCAGCGCGTCCAGGGTCTCCTGGGCCAGGCAGAACCCCCACTGCGGCTGGTAGTAACTCGTGCGGTACGGCACCCAGGACGGGTGCTCCGGCAGGGTGTGCAGGTGTGCGCGCAGCTCGGCCAGGGGCATGGTCGCCGACACCGGCACGCTGTAGCCGAGCACGTGCAGGCTGGACGCGGCGAAGTCGACGACCCGCTTACCGGTGCCGTCGGCGATGTACGCGTCCCGGATGTTCCACTCCTGGGGCACCGTCCAGTCGAGCACCTGCGTACCCGTGGGCACCTCGTGCACCGTGAGCGGGACGTACTCGCCGACGATGTCCAGGGTGGCGCGCACCCCGTCGCCGGTGATGCTCCGGCACAGCGGATACATCCGCCGCACCAGTTCGTGCATCTCCTCGCCGGCACCTCTTTTCACACGCGTGGTCACCGGCGCCACCGCAGGGTGTCGTCGACGGTGCCGGCGTCGGAGGCGGCGCGCAGCACGGCGAGCCGGGTGAAGCGCCGCTCGAAGGCCTCCCCGGTCAGCCCGTGCTCGCGGTAGGCGTCGGCGAGTTCGAGCGCGCCGCGCTTGACCGTCCACTCGCAGTCGAAGCCGGGGATCGCCGCGCGGAACCGGGAGAAGTCCACCCGGTAGGACCGCGGGTCGGCCCCGTTCTCCCCGGTGATCACCACCTTCGCGCCGGACACCGCCTCGGCGACCTGCTCGGCGATCTCGGCGACCGTGACGTTGTTGACCTCGCTGCCGATGTTGAACGCCCGGTCGTGCACCGCCTCGCGCGGCGCGGTCAGCGCGGCCGTGAAGGCCCGCGCGATGTCGGCGGCGTGCACCAGCGGGCGCCAGGGCGTGCCGTCGGACAGCACGAGCACCTCGCCGGACAACAGCGCGTGCCCCACCAGGTTGTTCAGCACGATGTCGGCGCGCAGCCGGGGCGAGAAGCCGAAGGCGGTGGCGTTGCGCATGTACACCGGGGTGAAGTCGTCGTCGGCCAGCTCGTGCAGGTCGTCCTCCACCCGAACCTTGGACTCCGCGTACGGCGTCACCGGCCGCAACGGAGCGTCCTCGGCGACCAGTTCGCCGCCGCCCGCGGCTCCGTAGACCGAGCAGGTCGACGCGTACAGGAAGCGCCGCACCCCGGCCTCGCGGGCCAGCCGGGCCAGCTTCACGGACGCGTGGTGGTTGATGTCGTAGGTGAGGTCGGGCGCCAGCGAGCCCAGCGGGTCGTTGGACAGCGCCGCCAGGTGGATCACGGCGTCCACCCCGGCCACGTGCTCGGCGGTGACATCGCGCAGGTCGACGCGGGTCCCCGGCGGATCGGCGGGCGTCGGGCCGAGCACGCAGTCGGCGAACAGGCCGGAGTCCAGTCCGACGACCTCGTGCCCGGCGGCCGTGAGGACCGGGGCCATGACGGTGCCCAGATAGCCCTGGTGCCCGGTCAGCAGTACGCGCAAGGTTCATTCCCCCAGGTCGAGAGTGAGTTTGGTGACCGCGAACGCCTCGGCGTAGCGCGCGTTGCATTCGATACCGCGGATCCGGGCCAGCCCCAGGAAGGCCTCCCGGTCGTACCAGGGCCGGTGCTGCTGCGAGGGATAGTGCTCCTGGAGCAGCCGCACCTTCTGTTCGGCGATCTCCGCCGACAGCGGCTGGTAAACCACCGGACGGCCGAGATCGCCGTCCCACTTGACGATCTCGTAGCCGAGCACGAGATGGTCGCGGAACGCCGTGGTCATGAGCTTGGCCAGGCCGCGGTGGTCCTGGTGCGCGTCCTCGGTGCGCGGGGCGAGCACCAGATCCGGCTCGGTCTGCCCGCGCAGTTCCTCCACCGCGCCCTTGGCCTCGTCCCAGTGCGCGGGCAGCCGCCCGTCCGGCAGCTTGTCCACGGTCAGCCGCAGATCGGCGCCCGGGCAGAAGGCGGCGAGCGCGGCCCGCTCCTCCTGCTCCCGCTCGCCGCCACCGCCGGACAGCACCAGCGCGTCGACGCGGATGCCCGGCCGCGCCAGGCACAGCGCCAGCAGCGTGCCGCCCGCGCCGATGGCGATGTCGTCGCAGTGCGCGCCCACCGCGACGACGCTGCCGAGGCGCTCGGCCCCGAGCCGGATCACGCGGTCCCCGCCTTGACTCCGGCCCGGCTCCCCGGCACGAACGCCTCCGCGCCGCCGTGTTCCCACACGGCCCACGGACGGTCGCCGCGGGCGTAGGCCTCGTCGAGCGCCGCCCGCTCCTTCACGGTGTCGGTCGGCTTCCAGAAGCCGCGGTGCTGGTGTGCCACCAGCCGCCCCTGCTTGGCGAGTTGGGCGCAGCCGTCGGCGACCAGGTCCCCGTTCTCCGGGATGTGGTCGAAGACCTCCTGGCGGAGCACGAAGTAACCGCCGTTCTCCCACAGCGGCATGTCGCTGACCGCGGTGATGCCCCCCACCAGACCGTCCTCGCCCAGGTCCACGCAGTGGAACGAGGACTGCGGCGGCACCACCATCATCGACGCCCCGGCGTCGCGCCGCGCGAAGTTGTCGATCATCTGCGGCAGCGGGGCGTCGGTGAGCACGTCGGCGTAGTTGGCGAGGAACATCTCGTCGCCGTCCAGGTGGTGGCGCACCCGGCGCAGCCGCTCGCCGATCGGCGACTCGATGCCGGTCTGCGCGAAGGTGATCGTCCAGTCGGCGATGTCGGTGGACAGCAGCTCGGTCCGCCCGCCGCGCAGCACGAAGTCGTTGGACGTCGTCTCCTCGTAGTTGAGGAAGAAGTCCTTGATGTGGTGGGCCCCGTAGCCGAGGCAGAGGATGAACTCCGTGTGCCCGAAGTGCGCGTAGTAGCGCATGACGTGCCAGATCAGCGGACGCGGCCCGACCATCGCCATCGGCTTGGGCACGTCGTCGGAGGTGCCGTTGCGCATCCGCATCCCGTAGCCGCCGCAGAACAGTACGACCTTCATGCCTCGACCTCGACAATGCTCAGTTCCGGTATGGGGAAGACCAGTCGGCCGCCCCACTCGTGCACGAAGGACAACTGCTCGGTCAGCTCGGCCCGCAGGTTCCACGGCAGGACGAGGACGTAGTCCGGCCGGTCGGCGGCGATCCGCTCGGGCGCCAGGATCGGGATGCGGGTGCCCGGGGTGAACCTGCCGTGCTTGTAGGGGTTGCGGTCGACCGTGTACGCGAGCAGGTCGGGCCGGACGCCGCAGTGGTTGAGCAGGGTGTTGCCCTTGCCGGGGGCGCCGTAGCCGACGACCGTCTCGCCGCGCTCGGCCGCGTCGATGAGGAACCGCAGCAGGTCCCGGCGCACCTTGGCCACCCGGGCGGAGAACTCGGTGTACCCGGACAGGTCCTGGAGCCCGGCGGCCTTCTCCCGGTCCAGGACCTCGGCCACCCGCGCGGACGGCTCGCCGGCCACCTCGGCCGGGCGGGCCCACAGCCGGATGGAGCCGCCGTGCGTGGGCAGCAACTCGACGTCCACGAGGGCGAGTCCGCCGCTCGCCAGGGCCCGGATCGCGGAGGCGACCGTGTAGTACTGGAAGTGCTCGTGGTAGATCGTGTCGTACTGGTTCTCCTCGATCAGGGTCAGCAGGTGCTGCACCTCGATCGAGACCCAGCCGTCGTCGGCGACCAGGGCGCGCAGCCCCTGGGTGAAGCCGACCACGTCGGGGATGTGCGCGTACACGTTGTTGGCCACGACCAGGTCCGCCGGGCCGTGCTCGGCGCGGACGGCCGAGCCGGTGTCGGGGGACAGGAACTCCGTGAGCGTGGGCACGCCCGCGTCCCGCGCGGCCGCGCCGACGTTCACCGAGGGCTCGACGCCCAGGCAGCGGATCCCGCGGTCCACCACGTGCTTCAGCAGATACCCGTCGTTGCTGGCGACCTCGACCACGAAGGCGTCGGTGTCCAGCCCCAGCCGCTCGACGGCGCCGTCGACGAACGTCCGCGCGTGCTCCACCCAGGAGGTCGAGAAGGAGGAGAAGTACGCGTACTCGCTGAAGGTGTCCTCCGGCGTGATCAGCGGCGGGATCTGCGCGAGCCAGCAGTCGGTGCACACGCGCAGGTGCAGCGGGTACGCCGGCTCCGGCCGGTCCAGTTGGTCCGCGGCGAGAAAGCTCTCGCACGGCGGGGTCGCCCCCAGATCGACGACGCTCGCGAGTGACCCCGCGCCGCAGAGTCGGCAACGTGACATCAACTTCCCCCATCCCGCTCGCCCGGGTGCACCCGCGGCGAGCCCGTTCTTTCCCCTACCGGCTGCGGGCCGTCCCCGCCGCCGGACCGTCCCGCGATCGCGGAGCGGTACCCCTCCAGCAGTCGCTCCAGCCCGACGGCCGGGCTGAAGTCCTTCTCGTAACGGCGCCGGGCCGCCTGCCCCATCTCCCGGTTGCGCTCCGGATCGGTCGTGATCCGGCGCAGACAGGACGCGAGCGAACCGGGATCGCCCGGCAGATGCCGCAGTCCCGTCACCCCGTCCTCGACGAGTTCCACGAAGGCGCCGTGCCCGGCGGCGACGGCCGGGACCCCCGCCGCCATCGCCTCCACGACCACCAGGCCGAACGCCTCCAGCCAGGTGGAGGGGGCCACCACGGCGACCGACCGCGCGATCGCCTGCCGGCACTGCTCCTGGTCGTACAGGCCGACGTAGCGCACGTCGTCCCGGCCCGCCACCCAGGCGCTCACCTCCCGCTCCAGCGGCCCCGTACCGGCGACCACCAGCGGCACGCCGACTCCGCCGGCGGCGGCGATCTCGTCCCAGGCGGCCATGAGCAGCCGTACGCCCTTGGCCTCCGCGAGCCGCCCGAGATACAGCACATGCTCACCGGCGCCGCCGCGCACGATGCCCGGTTCGGGCACGAAGTTGTGCTTCACCGCCAGGCGTTCGGCCGGCATCCCGGCTCCCGCCAGGACCTCGCGCTGCGCCTCGGAGATGCAGAAGAACCGCTCCACGCCGGTCCACCACCGCCGCCGGTTGACCGACAGGCTGACCGCGAGCGGCACGGTCGCCAGCCGGGAGTCCCGGTAGCAGCCGTGCCTGACCGCGGGCAGCGGCGTGGCTCCGACGCACTCGGTGCACGGCCGGCCGTCCCGCTGGAGTGTGCCCGGCGGGCAGACCTGGGTGTAGTTGTGCAGCGTGGCCACGGCGGGCACGCCCGCGTCGGCGCAGGCGGCCAGCACCGCAGGCGACAGCAGCGGGAAGACGTTGTGGACGTGCACCACGTCCGGACGCTCGGCGCGCAGCTTCGCGGCGAGCTCCCTGCGGACCGCCGGGTTCCATGGCACCAGCAGCGGCACTGCGGCCTTGGACGGCAGGGACCGGGCGGCGATGGTGTCGCTGCGCCGCTCGAACAGCTCGACCCGGTGGCCGCCTTCGCGCAGCAGCGCCACCTCCTGGTCGACGACCTTGTTCTCGCCGCTCGGCTGCGCCGAGGCGTAGCGGTTGTGCACCACGAGGACGTGCATGCTCAGCTCGCCTCCGATCTCTGGGCCCAGCGCGGGATGCGCCGGCGGGGGACTGCGGGCGTCGGGCGGGGATCGGCCGCGGCGGGCGTCGCCAGCAGCGAGGCGGCCACGGCCAGGTGCAGCAGATACGGCGAGGCGTCGCCCAGCCCGGCCTCGGTGTACGACGCGATCGCGCAGTAGCTGATCAGGAAGATCGCGCAGGCCCTGGCCAGCGACGGCGGCCGCAGCAGCGCGACGCCGCCCAGCACCAGCAGGACCGCCGCCACCAGGACGACGCCGATCAGTCCCTGCTCGTTGTAGACGGCCAGCCAGCTGTTGTCGATCGGCAGCCCGTCGAACGACTTGTCGCCCAGACCCGCGCCGAACAGGAACCGGGTGGTCGTGCGGGGCTCGATCAGCAGGGCGTGCCAGACCTTGGCCCGGCCGGTCAGGCTGGAGAAGTTCTCCTGGCTCTGTCCGCGCAGGAACCACGTCTGGAGCGCGGAGGCGAACCCCACCGCGGCGACCGTGCCGATCAGCACCGCCCGGGTGAAGAAGCGGCGGGCGGCGCCGCTGGTCAGGATGAGCGAGCCGATCGCCAGGGCGAGCCCGACGAGCAGGCCGAGCGTGGCCGTGCGGGTGTGCGTCAGGGCGAGCAGGACGAGCGACGGCACGATGACCACGGCCGCGCTGGTCCGGTCGGTCTGCCGGCCCAGCAGGAGCAGCACGGTGAGCCCGATGATCACCGCCGCGTACTGTCCGATCTGCGGCGGGGTGAGCGGCCACAGGGCGCCGACCAGCCGTCCGCCGTAGAGGTCGGGCAGGGCCGCGCCGGGCGACGCGACCAGGCCGGCGGCCACCGTCCCGAGCACCGCCAGATACATCCGGATGTGGTGCCGGACGAACGTCGTGCCGCCGTCCCACCAGCGGGTGAGCAGCCACAGCGTGCCGACGAAGAGAGTCAGCCGGAAGCAGCGGAACAGGGCGCCGAACCCCGACTCCAGGTTCGCGCTGGAGATCACGCTCAGCAGCAGCAACAGGGTGAGCAGGAACACGAAGGCGCTGGGCCGGATGCGCACCCGGGGGTTGATCACGAGGGCCAGCGCGAACGCGGTGACCAGCGCGCCCATGGTGACCATCTGGATGAGAGAGCGAGGCAGCGGGACGATGGTCTTCGCCCCGGCGGAGCCGAGCGTGTTGAGGATCAGCAGTCCCCAGACGGTTCCGACGATCTTCGGCGTGCGGCCCCCGGCCTTCGGCGGTTGGTCCGCGCTGTTCGGTATGTGCTCCGCACGCATCTCAACCACCGTCCTGGGCACGGAAGGTGCTGCCCGCGTCCTGCCGGTAGGGCGCGGCCTGCCACTGCCGGGAGTCGAGGATCCGGCTCGGGTCGTGGGCGATGAAACTCCACGGCCCGACGTAGACGTTGTCGTGCCAGCGGTTGTGCTGCGTGCGGGTGATCGCCTCGGCCACCCGCTCGCCCTGGTACGGCGACCAGTCCGGATACGTGCCGTAGTTGGCCAGCACCGCCATGCGGTCGCACTTGACCGTGCAGTCGACGACGGACTTGTCCAGCACGAAGCGGTTGTCGTGGATGTCCACCCGCTGGGTCTTCCACCGGCAGTCGGCGTACAGCGGCGCGGTGTCGATCGCCGGCTGTGCGCAGCGCTTCATGTCGTTCACCAGCAACGTGCAGTCGCCGGAGGAGGTGTTGGCCGGGCTGTTGCAGAACCGGTCGGCGTTCTCCCACAGGGTGATACCGGACCAGTTGTTCTCCAGCACGTTGCGATAGACGTCGATCTTGTCCGTACGGGCGTGGACGCGTGGTTCGCCGCCTGACTCGGACAGATAGACGGTCGCGAACGGGAAGGTGTCGCCGCGGTCGGCGTACTTGCGGCCCTCGACCCAGTTGTTGCGCCGGATCGTGTTCCCCCGGACGACCGCGTTGTAGCTGGTCTCGTAGATCAGCGCGGCACCGTCGTTGGCTTCGAGCACGTTGTCCTCGATGAGGAAGTCGTTGTTGTTGGTGTCCGCCCACAACCCGGTTCCGCGGTTGTCGTGCACCCAGTTGCCGCGTACGTCGGCGCCGTCGACGGCCCAGAACTTCACGCCCCCGGTGCAGCCGCAGCCCTCCTGCTTCCGCTCCCAGTCGTCGGTGTTGTTGCCCGTGATCTCGTTGCCCTCCAGCACCAGGCCGGTGATCCGGCCGCTGCCCTTGTACGCGTTCATGCCGTACTGGCCGTTGGCGCGCAGACAACTGGCGCGCACCTGCTGGCGGGCACCGGCCATCAGCCCGGCGCCGGAGTTGTGCTGGATCGTCGCGTGCTCGATCACCCATCCGTCGGCCGAGTCGTGGTTGACCACGCCCTCGTTCTGCGGGGCGACGAAACCCTGCACGGTCAGGTAGCGGATGGTGACGTCCGGGGCGGTGCCGGCGAACGCGTACTGATTGGTCCCGCGGCCGTCGAGGACCGCGCCCGGCGCACCGAGGTAGACGTCCCCCTTCTTGGGGACGACCTGGGCGAAGCGGTCCCGGTCGAGCCGGTGCCTGCCGGGCCGGAGCCAGAACGTGGTGTTCGGGGGGCTGCTCCTGGTCTTCGCGGCCAGGTCACCGGTCACCGAGGGGTCGACCGTCACCGCGCCCGCCGGCGCCGTCGCCGGTCCGGCCGCGGGCTTGGCGCACACCCGGGCCACGGGCGTGGCCGGCGCGGTGGTCGGCTTCGGCAGCGCGTCCGGCGTGCCCTTGCAGCCGGTCACCGTCGAAAGGGACAGCGCCAGCAGTGCGGCCGGCAGCGCACGGCGCCGCCAGTTGATCCCCAAGCGTCCTTCCCCCCTAGCCGTGGAACCTGAGTACGGTGGTGAACTCCCGCGTGCCGTCGGCGAAACCGGTGCCGAGCAGCGTGACGGAGGGCTCCTTGCGCCCGAAACCGGGGGAGTACCAGCCCAGCGGCGGTTCGCTCGCGCCGCGGTGCGCCTGCCAGCTCAGCTCCCCGGGCAGGTCGAGCTCAGCGGAGCGGTCCTCGCCGTCCCGGGTCCAGGTGAGCCGGGCCCGGTTTCCCACCAGGTCCGCGGCGATCGCGGGGCCGAGGTGGAACGCCAGGCGCACGGCGGACCGGCGATCGCCGCGCACCTCGTCGACCACCCTCAACTCCCGGCTCAAGGCCGTCAGTTCCACCTGTCGGCGATGCACTGAGTGCTGGTAGCCGTCGTGTTCGGCGCACCAGCGGGCCGTCCCTCCGTCGGCGGCACCGGACGGGTCCGCGGCCAGGACGCGGCTGCGGGCGTGCCGGGTCCACAGGAACGGGCCGCCGGAGACCGACTGGTCGGCGCCGTCCAGCTCCAGGGTGTTGTGGCCGAGGGTGGAGCGGAAGTACCGCCGCCACTCGGGCTGCCCGTGGTAGCAGTACGTCCCCGGGTCGGCGAGCACGTCGACCCCGTCGTGCCGGACCTCCACGGACAGCGCGTCCGCGTGCGCGTGCGCGGCGATCGACAGGAACCCGTGCGGGCCGCCGTCGCAGCGCGCCCAGATGTGCTCAGGACCGCGCAGGATGGTCATGCCCGCGTCGGAGAAATGAGCCGGCCGGCTCGTCGGACGGGTGACCGCCGGTGCGTCTGCGTCCTTCGCGTACGACCGTACGAGCGCCGCCAGCAGCGGGGTGCGCACATCGGTGCCGGTCACCTCCGGCCACCAGTCGAGCCGGCCGAACACGGCGTCCCCGGTGGCCAGCAGCGAGCCCCAGCGGTCGGTGCCCGCGCCGTCCACGACCAGCCCGTACCCGTCGTCCGCGTCGCCCTGGCGCGGCGGCCGCAGCCGGTTGTCCACGACGGCCGCGAGCGCGTCCGTCATCCGCAGCAGCACCAGCCGGACCGTCGCCGGGACCGGCACCCCCGCGGTGTCCGCCTCGGCCAGCGCGGCCAGCCCGAGCTCCAGCACCAGTCCGTGGTACTCGGTGGCCAGCTCCCGGTTGAGGCCGGAGCCGAAGGTGTTGGCGCGCAACTGCCGATCCAGGGACCGCAGCGCGTCGGCCCGCCAGCGCGCCGATTCGGGGAACCAGTCGAACGCGCAGGCCGCGGCGAACTGCCCGGCGGTCTCGGCGACGACGTGGTTGTTCGCAGACGATCCCCGGCTGGGGAAGGCGGCCAGCCAGCGCTGGTGGTGCCAGATCTGGCGCAGCGCCACCGGGTTGTCCTCGAACAGCGCGGCCACGCCCGGCCAGCCGTCGAGCAGCCGGCGGATCCACACCCAGGACAGCAGCCGGATGCCCAGCTCGATGCCGCTGGTCCAGTGCACCCCGCGCAGCGGCGCGTTGGCCGCCCACCACGACCGCAGATGCGCGGCCACCCGCTCGGCGTACCGCTCGTCCTCGGTGAGCGCGTAGGCGGCGGCGAGCACGGTGAGGTACTGGTGCCGGGACAGTTCCCAGATCTGCTTGATGTCGCCGACCGCGTCCTCGTCGCGGTACGGCACGTCGAAGGCGTAGCCCCATGGAGCCCGGCGCCCGGTCTTGGGGTCGTACCACCAGTTCGGGTCGGCGAGGTCGTCGCGGGCCACGCCGAAGTACTCGACGTGCCCGTCCAGCAGCCGGTCCGCCTCGGCGACCAGCCGCTTCGCGGCGTCCGGCGGCACCGCGGCGAGCGTCCCGGCGGGCAGCACCGCGGTGAACCGGGCGCCGGTCACGCTCGGGGCGACCGGCCGCGCCGACCGCCAGCGCCGTCTTCGCACCGTGTCGGCGGCCCGGCCGCCGACCTCCCGCGGTCCCATCCGGGACAGCCGCCGCAGGTACCAGCCCGCACTCCCCGAGTTCACAGTCATCGGGCACTCGCCAACGTCACCGCCGCGCCGCCGGCCAGACCGGCCTGCACGGCGAGGGTGGCCGCGGTGGTGGCGACCAGCGACTCCAGCGGCACCGGCATCGGGCCGCCGGTCCGCACGGCCCTGACGAACGCGGCGAGTTCGGCGGACTGGCCCTTGTCCCGGGCCTTCGGCAGCCGCGAACTGACCCACTTCTTACGGCCGGCCTTGCCGTCGAAGAACAGCGAGGCACGGACGAAGTCGTCGAGCCGCAGCACCTTGCCGTCCGCGACCAGGTCCAGCGTCTCCTTGGGGAAGCCGGGGGCGCCGGTGGTGACGTAGCCGATGGTGGCGGTGGAGCCGTCCGGGTAGCGCAGTACGACCTGGAGGTCGTCGTTGCCCGGTGCGGCGACCGTGTACACCGAGACCGGATCGGCGTCGAGCAGCCAGCTCGCCGTGTCGATGAAGTGTCCGCCCTCGCCGACGAACCGCGAGCCCTCGGTGCCCTGTTGGAGGTACCAGCTGCCGTGGTCCAGGCGGCCCGCGTTGACCAGGTAGCGCAGGTTCGCCGGACCGGTCCGGGCGCCGAACCGCTGCTTGGCCTCCTGGAGCAGCGGCGCGAACCGGCGGTTGAAGCCCACCTGGATGCGGTCGTTGCCGGACTCCTCCACCGCGGCGAGCACGCCCGCCAGTTCGTCCTCGGTGAGCGCCAACGGCTTCTCCACGAACACCGTCTTGCCGGCCAGCAGCGCCTTGCGGGTCAGGTCGGCGTGCGAGCTGTGCCGGGTGACCACGAACACCGCGTCGACGGACTTGTCGCCGAGCACGGCGTCGAGATCGGTGGTCGCCCCGGCGAAGCCGAACTTGCGCTGCGCGTTGGCCGCGGACAGCGCCGTCGTGGTGACGACCGTGGACAGCTCGACGCCGTCGCGCTGGGCCAGGTGCGGCAGCAGCATCGACGTGGCGTAGTTGCCGGCGCCGACGAACGCGAGGCGCACCGGCGACTTCACGGCCCGGGCCGCAGTGGGCACTTGGGTGCCGGTCCGCCTGACCTCGGGCACGGTCACCGCCGGGGCCTCGGCCTCCACCGCCTGCTCGGGGTAGCGGAACAGCACGGCCACGGCCTTGAGTTCGCCCTCCTTCAGACTCCGGTACGTCTCGACGGCGTCGTCGAACTCGGCGACGTGGGAGACCAGGGGCTCCACGGCCACCTTGCCGCGGGCGACGAGGTCGAGGAAGCACGCCAGGTTGCGGCGCTCGGTCCAGCGCACATAGCCGATCGGGTAGTCCCGGCCCTCCAGCTCGTACGCCGGGTCGTAGCGCCCGGGACCGTAGCTGCGGGAGAACCGTACGTCGAGCTCCTTCTCGTAGTACGCGTTCCACGGCAGATCCAGGCGGCACTTGCCGATGTCGACGACCCGGCCGCGGTCCCGGCAGAGCCGCGCCGCCAGCTCGACGGGCTGGTTGCTGCCGCCGCCGGCGGCCAGGTACACCTGGTCCACGCCATGACCGTCGGTGAGTTCGGCGACGGCCGCCTCGACGGCCGCGGAGGCGGGGTCTCCGCAGGCCGCCGCGCCCAGCCGTTCGGCGAGTTCGCAGCGCGCCGGGTCCGGGTCGACGCCCACGACGCGCACCCCCGAGGCGGTCAGCAGCTGCACCACCAACTGCCCGATCAGCCCGAGGCCGATGACCAGCGCCACCTCGCCGAGCCGCGACTCGCCCTGGCGGACGCCCTGCATCGCGATCGACCCGACGGTGCCGAAGGCCGCGTGCCGGGGCGCGAGACCGTCCGGCACCGGGGCGTAGAGGTTCTTCGGCACCCAGTTCAACTCGGCGTGCAACGCGTGCTCGTTGCCCGCGCAGGCCACCAGGTCACCGACCTTCACGTCGTCGATCCCGGCACCGACCTGCTCGACCACCCCGCACAGCGAGTAGCCGAGCGGGGTGTAGGAGTCCAGTTTGCCCATCACCTTGCGGTAGGTGGCGGGCACCCCGTTGGTGGCCACGCTCTGCACGACCTTGGCCACCTGGTCCGGCCGGGAGCGGGCCTTGCCCAGCATCGACATGCCGGCCTCGGACACCTTCATCAGCTCGGTGCCGGTGGAGATCAGCGAGAAGGCGGTCCGCACCAGCACACCGCCGGGCTTGCACCCGGGAACCGGCACCTCGAGCAGCGCGAGCTCGCCGCTCTTGTAGTTCTGTACGACCTGTTTCACCGAAGTCCTCTTGTCTCTACTGTCTCTACGCCGTCACGGGGGAGTCCTGGCCGGCCTTGGAGGTCGCGCCGCGATACCAGTACTCGAGGGTCAGCACATGCCACAGATGCTTGGAGAAGTCCCGCTGCCCGGCGGCGTCCTCGGCGACCATGCGCGCCAGCGCGTCGCGGCGCAGCAGCCCGGAGCGCACGAGCTCGCCGTCGTTGACGACCTCGCGCACCAGCGGTGCCAGGTCCCGGCTCATCCAGGCCCGCAGCGGGGCGCTGAACAGGCCCTTGGGCCGGTACACGATCTCCCGGGGCAGGACCGAGGTGGCCGCCTCCTTCAGGACGGCCTTGCTCTGCCGTCCGACGATCTTGCGGTCACCGGGCACGGCGAACGCCGCCCTGACCACCTCGACGTCCACGTACGGCACCCGCACCTCGGTCGACGCGGCCATGCTCGACCGGTCCGTGTAGGTGAGGTTCAGGCCCGGCAGGAACATCCGGGCGTCGCCCAGGCACATGCGGTTGACGAAGTCGTCGAGGTCGTTGTCCTCGTAGACGTCCGCGTGCTCGGTCAGCACGTCCTCGACCGTCCCGGCCAGATCCGGATCGATCAGGGCCAGCAGTTCGTCCCGGTCGTACATGGTGTAGCTGCGCCGGAACGCGGTCTCCTCGGGCAGATCGGCGAAGGACAGGAACCGCTTCGCGAAGCGCACCGACCGGTAGCCGCGGCGGGCCGAGGCTACCGGAAGCCGGTCCACGGCCGCGGACAGACCGCGCCGCAGGGGCCGCGGTACCCGCTGGTAGCGCAGCGCGATCAGGTTGGCCAGGTGCTTGCGGTAGCCGGCGAACAGCTCGTCGGCGCCCATGCCCGAGAGCAGCACCTTGACCCCGGCCTCCCGGGCGGCCGAGCAGATCAGGAACGTGTTGATCGCGGCAGGGTCGCCGATCGGCTCGTCCAGGTGGCGGGTCATCCGCGGCAGCAGGTCCAGCACGTCCGGGGCGATCTCGATCTCGTGCAGGTCCACGCCGAACTCCGCGGCGACCTGCCGGGCGTAGCGCAGGTCGTCCGGCATCGCCTCGAACCTGGCGTCCTCGGCGCGGAACCCGATCGTGTAGGCGGAGATCCCGGGCCGGTCGCGGGCCGCCAGCGCGGTCAGATAGCTGGAGTCGAGACCGCCGGAGAGGAAGGTCGCCACGGGGACGTCGGAGAGCAGGTGTCGCCGGGTCGACTCCTCCACGACCGCGGCGATGTCAGGCAGTTCGCCGCTGCGGGCCCGCTCCCGGCCCTCGGCGGCGACGTCCCGCAGGTTCCAGTACCGGCCGCGGTCCACCCGGCCGTCGGGCCGGAACCGCATCCAGGTCCCCGGCGGCAGCTTCTCCGCCTCGCGGAACGCGCACCGTGAGTCCGGCACCCAGTAGTAGAGCAGCGACGCCACCAGCGCGGCGTGGTCGACCTCCAGCGTTCCGCCGGTCACGGCGGCCAGCGCCTTGAGCTCGGAGGCGAACACCAGGCCCTGGCCGCGCCGCAGCAGGAACAGCGGCTTGATGCCCAACTGGTCCCGGGCAAGCACCAGTTCACCGGCGCGCTCGTCGAAGATACCGAACGCGAACATGCCGCGCAGCCGGGGCAGACAGTCCGTGCCCCAGCGCCGCCAGGCCTCCAGCAGCACCTCGGTGTCGGAGGTGCCGCGGAAGCACACCCCGGCGGCCTCCAACTCGGCCCGAAGCTCCGGTGCGTTGTAGAGCTCGCCGTTGTACGTCAGGACGAGGCCGCCCGAACTCATCGGCTGGGCCCCGGTCCCGGACAGGTCGATGATGGCCAGCCGGCGGTGCCCGAGGTGCACCTCGCCGTCACCGGCGGGGTGGCTGTAGCGGCCCGCCCCGTCCGGACCGCGGTGGGCGAGGGTCTCGGTGAGCCGGTCGGCCACCGCCTTCCCGTCCGGCCATCGGTAAGTGCCTGCGATGCCACACATGTACTACCGCGCCTCCTGGTCGCTGTCCGGGAACCGTGCCGCCCGCATCGGCAGTTGCTCGGCCCGCCGCCGGTCATCCCCCACTGCCTGAACGGCGTGGGAGGCACCCCCGCCGTTCTGCCGGGCCGACCGCTCGCTCCGGCCGCGTACCGCGGTGTGCGGCCCGTCCCACAGCGTGCCGTCGGTCCGGTCACGGGGATCGGGGTCGATCAGCACCACACCGATCACCGCGATGCGCTGGTCCGCGAGCTGTCTGGCCACGGTGTGCAGCCATGCGGTGCTGCCGTGCCCGGCGCGTACGACGAGCACGGTCCGGGTGCCGAGGTACTGGAGGTCGGTCCACGCCGTACCGGGCGCCACCGAGCCGACGCCGACCGTGCGGTCCTGGTGCGGCACGGCCGCCGCGCTCTCGCCGCCGACCACGGCCGGGTCTCCCGGCTTCCGGCGGCGCTTGGCGAGCTGTGATCCGGGCAGCCCGTCGACGACGACCACCGGCCCGTCCGCCGCCAGCGCCCTGGCGAGGTCCAGGGCGAGCGCGCTCGTGCTGCGCGCACAGCCCAGTTCGAGCAGCGACACCGGTTCCGCCGAGCCGCGCGCGGTGCGGGCCAGTGAGGTGATGAGCCGCTCGCGGGCCACCCGGACCCGTCGGCGCCGCCACGGCCGGACCGACCGGCGGGGCAGCTCCGCGACGACCGAGGCGCCGAGGTTCGACGCGATCTCCCGGCGCAGCACGGGACGGTCGGCCACCACCGAGCCGACCGCGGCCAGCGCGAGCCCGAGGACGAGCCCGAGGACCAGCCCGATCCCGGCGTCGGTGGCGGCGGTCTTCGGCAGGGAGTGCGCCAGCACACGCGGGTCGTCCACGATCTGGGTGCGGGCGACGAGCTGGGGCGTGCCGATGCTCGCCTCGGAGGCGCGCTGCCCGAAGTCGCTTATTCGGGAGGTGAGTTCGGCGCGGCGGGCGAAGAGCGACTCCAGGTCCGCGGACGCCTTCGGCCCGCTCTGCGGCGTTCCGTCCCCGATCGCCTTGTTGACCTGGGCCAGTTCGTCCTGGAGTCGGTCACGCTGGTCGAGCAGGGCCTTGGACTCGGCGTTCGCGGCTTCCCGGATCCGCCGCACATGGTCCGCGACGAAAGCGTCGGCCAGCGCCTTGGCGCGGGCCACCGCCTCCTTCTCGGTGGCACCGGTCACGGTGATCTGGAGCAGGTTGTTGGTCAGGCCGAGGCCGACGTAGTCCTGCATGAAGTCCTCAGGTTTCTCGGAGGACTTGAGGGTCCGCAGGGCCGTGTCGGCGATCCGCGTGGTCTGCAGCAGCGCGACGTCGGTGCGGATCAGCGTGCCGGGGTCGTTCGGCTGGTCCTCCTGATGCGCGACCAGCACCTTGGTCACCGCGGTCGGCGGCGGCGGCTTCAGCACCGCCAGCGACCCGCCCGCGAGCAGCCCCACCAGTCCCACGGAGCACCAGAAGCGGCGCCGCCTGCGCACCGCCACCACCAGCGCCTGCACATCCAGCAGCGGAGCGGCAGCCGACGACTCCGCAGTCGTACTCGTCGTCACGCTGAATCTCCCTTCCCGTCGTGACAGACCGCGAGCACCGGCTCGGCGGCATGCCGAGGACGGTCGGCAGTCCGCGTCGCGAGGGCCCGGACCGGGCCGGCGAGGACGATGCCGACGACCTCGTGCCCGGCGTCCGTGCATGCCTCGGCGAGGCCGCCGAGCTCCGCCGCCGTCCAACTGCCCGCGCTGAGCACGACCAGGACACCGGACTCGTCGTCACGGTCCGGCACCATCGGGTGGGACACCGGGACCTCCACCACCCGCAGCAGCGGATCGTCCCCGGCCTCGGCGGCGAGCTGCCCGGCGGCCCGCAGAGCGGTCTCGTCGCCGTCCGGGACGACGACCAACAGCCGCCGCGCGCCCGGCAGTCGGTCCCGGAGCCGGGCACAGACCCGCCGGTGGCGGACCTGTCTGCTGGCCTCGTCGCCGGACGCCTGCGGGGCCGGTACGTCCCAGCGGACATCGGTGCCCAGCAGCCGGCGGATCCGTGTCCGCGGGCCACGGCCCCGCGGCCGGTGCGCGGGTCGCTCGTTCGGTACGTCGACGGTGCCGAGCAGCGCCGAGCCCAGCGCCGCGGCGATCTCCGGCTGGGTGCGCAGCCGACGGCTCATCCGGGCCGCGGTGAGATGGCCGATGACCCCGAGCAGGAGGAACAGCAGCGCTCCGCCGACAATGAGCTGGATCTTCGTCGGCGGTGCCTCGCCGGTCGGCCGGGCCGCCGGGCCCATGACGACCATGTTGGCCTTGTTGGTGGCCGGGTCGGCCTGGTCCAGCTTGGTCATGGCCTCCTGGAGCGTGGTGCGCAGCTTCTCCAGCTCCGTGCGGGCCTGCACACTCTCGACCGTCCGCCCAGGATCGGCCGCGTCGGCCAGCTCGGTGATCCGGCGGCTGGTCTGCGTCACCGTCTGCTGGAGCGCCTCGCGCTGCGCCGCCGCCTCGGGGTCGTTGTTGTCGTCCACCACACGCGCGGCGAAGGTCACGAACTGCTGGGCCACCTGGTCGGAGAGCTGCTGCGCGCGCTCCGGGGTGTCCGCCGTGCCCGAGATCTTGATGATGTTCCCGTCGGCCGTCTTGGCGCTCACCCGATCCCGCAGCTCGGCCTTGCCGACCCCGCTCCAGTGAAGGTTGGCGGCAGCCTGGTCGACCACCGTCGAACTGGTCGCGATCTGCTCCTGGGTGAGCAGCTCGCGCTCCTCCCAGGCACCCGGCAGCAGTACCGACGCCGAGGTCGTGTAGCGCGGCGGAAAGAGCATGGAGGTGCCGTACCCGACGAGCGCGCCCACCACGGCGAGGAGGGTGAGGAGCCGCCAGCGCCGACGGATGATCCGCCCGATCGTCACCAGGCGTATCGTGTCATCGTTCAACGGTGCGGCCTCCGCCCTGTGCACGGTCCGTCTCGCCCGCCGCCGGGGCATCACCGCAGGCTGCGGCGTAGGCAGCGAGCAGCGACGCCTGTGAATTGCGCCAGGACAGCGGCCCGCTGATCCGCTCCTGGCCGATCTTGCCCATCAGGGCCCGCTTCTCCGGGTCGTCCAGCAGCAGCGCGATGAGCCGCGCGAACTCGGCCTCGTCATTGGCAGGCGCGTAGACGGCGGCGTCACCGGCGGAGACGCGCGCCTCCCGGAGCTCGAAGGAGACGAGCGGCCGGCCCATCACCATGTACTCCAGGACCTTGTTCATGGTCGACACGTCGTTGAGCGGATTGTGCGGGTCGGGGGAGAGGCACACGTCCGCGGTGGACAGGTAGCGCACCAGATCGGCGTCCGGGATGCGCCCGGTGAACTGCACCTGCTCCGCGAGCCCGAGCCGCCGGGACAGCTCCACCATCGCGTCGAAGGTGTCGCCGCCGCCGACGAACACCGCGTGCCAGTCGCTCCGTCCGACCTCGTCGCGCAGTTTCGCCAGCGCCCGCAAGGCGTAGTCGACCCCGTCCTGCGGGCCCATCACACCGAGGTAGCACAGCAGATGGGGCTTGCCGCGCTTCAGCTCCGGCTCCGGTGGTACGGGGTGGAAGCGGTCGATGTCGGGTGCGCTGCGCACCACGAAGACGTCCTCCGGCCGCCGCCCGCCACGGCTCACGGCGACGTCCTTGTAGCTCTCGTTCGTGGCGATGACGACGTCCGCGGCCCGGTACGTCATCCGCTCCAGCGCGCACACCCCGCGGTAGAGCAGGTCCTTGCCGCGGCCGAACCGGGAGAGGTACAGCTCGGGCACCAGGTCGTGCTGGTCGAACACGAACCGCGCGCCGCGCCGCTTCAGCCACCGCGCGGGCAGGAACAGCAGGTCGGGCGGGTTGCAGGCGTGCACCACGTCGACCGGACCGATCTTCCGGGCCAGCCGCAGCGTGTGCCACAGCGCCGATCCGTACTCCCGCAGGTAGCCGGCCGGTCCTCCGGTGGCCGCGCGCAACGGGTAGCGGTGGATCCGCACCCCGTCGATCTCCGCGTAGACCTCCGTGTCCCGCTTGCTCCCCTGCGGACAGATGACGTGCACCGTCCACCCCGCGTCGCGCAGCGTCGCGCACTCCTGCCACACCCGCCGGTCGAACGGCACCGACAGGTTCTCCACCAGAATCAGCGCACGCCGGTCCTGCCGGTCGCCGCTGGTCGTTCTACCAGGCAAGGCCCACGTATCCCGGTTCGGCCCGGCGCGCGTCGGCGTCGGGAAGGCGGATGAGGTCGACTATCAGCGGGCCGTCGCCCCCGTGGGGGAGTGCCGACAGCACGGCCGGGTCCTTCGTCCCGACCAGGCACACCTCGGCGTGGTCGAGGACCTCCTCGACGGAGTCCGCGAGCAGTTGCGCCAGGTGCGGCAGCCGGTGCTCGATGTACTCGCGGTTGGCGCCCAGCAGCCGGGACAGGCTCACGTTGGCGTCATGGATCCGCAGGTCGTAGCCCTTGCCGAAGAGCCGCTCCGCCAGCTCGACGAGCGGGCTCTCGCGCAGGTCGTCGGTGCCGGGCTTGAAGGACAGCCCGAACAGGCCCACCTTGCGCCTGCCGGTGCGTTCGACCAGCTCCACCGCGCGCTGGAGATGGTCGGCGTTGGAGGGCAGCACATGGGACAGGATCGGCACCGAGATGTCCGCCCGCTGCGCCGCGTGGACCAGACTGCGCAGGTCCTTGGGCAGGCAGGAGCCGCCGAAGGCGAAGCCGGGCCGCAGATAGGCGGGGCTGATGTTCAGCTTGCGGTCGGCCAGGAACACGTCCATGACCTGGTGCGAGTCCACGCCGAGTGCCTGGCACACCGCGCCCAGCTCGTTCGCGAAACCGATCTTGAGGCCGTGGAACGCGTTGTCCGCGTACTTGATCGCCTCGGCCGTCGGGATCGGCACCCGGAACACCTCGCCGGGCAGCCCCTCGTACAGCGCCGCCACCACGTCGCCGCTCGCGGTGTCGAGCTCGCCGATGACGGTCTTGGGCGGGTCGAAGAAGTCCCGCACGCTGGTGCCCTCGCGCAGGAACTCCGGGTTGACCGCGACCCCGACGTCCACCCCGGCCGTGCCGCCGACGGACTTCTCCAGGATCGGCACCAGCAGGTTCAGACAGGTGCCCGGGAGCATGGTGCTGCGGAACACCACGGTGTGCCGCCCGCCCCGCTCGGCCAGCGCGCTGCCGATCTGCTCGGTGACCCGCTCCAAGTACGTGGTGCACAGGCTGCCGTTGGGCTCCGAGGGCGTGCCCACGCAGATCAGCGACACCTCGCTGCCCGCGATCGCCTCGCGGACGTCGGTGGTGGCGCGTAATGCCCCGCTCCGTACGACGTCGGCGACGAGTTCACCGATCCCCTCCTCGACCACCGGGGCTTTTCCGTCGTTGACCAGGTCGACCTTGACCTGGTTGACGTCCACCCCGATGACCTCGTGGCCCTGGCCGGCCAGGCACGCGGCCGACACGCAGCCCACGTAGCCGAGCCCGAAAACGCTGATCCTCATGACCCGTTCCTCCCCCCGGGCAGGCCGCTCCGGCCTGCCGTCCGCGCCCCTGCCCGACGACGCTCCGCGCCCATCAGTAGGCCCCCTGCCCGTACAGCACCGCACGCAGCGTCTTCCACAAGATCACCGTGTCCAGGGCGAGCGACCAGTCCTCCACGTACCGCAGGTCCAGCCGTACCGCCTCCTCCCACGAGAGGTCGCTGCGTCCGCTGATCTGCCACAGGCCGGTGAGTCCGGGCTTGACCAGCAACCGCCGCCGGATGTCCGGGCCGTAGGCGGCGGACTCCTCCGGTAACGGCGGCCGCGGACCGACGAGCGACATCGATCCGGCGAGCACGTTGAACAACTGCGGGAGCTCGTCGATCGAGTACCGGCGCAGCACCGTCCCCACCCGGGTCACCCGGGGATCACGGCGGAGTTTGAACAGCAGGCCGGCGCCCTCGTTGCGGTCGGCCAGCTCGGCCCGTGCCGCGTCCGCCCCGACGACCATGGTGCGGAACTTGAGAATGGTGAACTCACGGCCGTTCTTGCCGACCCGACGCTGGCGGTAGAACGCCCCGCCCCGGCTGTCGGCCAGCACGAGCAGGGCGACGAACAGCATCAGCGGCGCGAACAGCAGGATCAGGATCGCCGCGCCCAGCCGGTCGACGATCATCTTGACCGTACGGCGGCCCCCGGTGAAGGTCGGCATGCTCACCCGCAACAGCGGGATCCCGAGCACCGCGTCGACGTGCAGCCGTGGGCCGGCCACCTCCATCAGCACGGGGGCCACGACCATCTCGGCGTCGCTGCCCTCGAGGTTCCAGGCCAGCCGCTGCAACCGGTCCGGCGACCAGTGCGGGTCCGGGGTGACCGCGACGACCCGGTAGCCGTCGCGGTGGACATGGCCCGCGACCTCGGTGAGCGGGCCGACGACCGGCACTCCGTCCAGCAGGTCACCGTCGGGTCCGAGACCGTCCGTCGTGCACACCGCCTCCACGCGCCAGCCGAGGTGCGGGAACTTGCGGGTCCGGGTGATCAGGTCGCGCACGGTGGCCAGGCTCCCGGCGGCGAGCACCGGTCTCAGGCACCTGCCTTCCTTGCGCTGCCTGTGCAGCCAGATACGCAGCAGATACCGCGTGATCATGGTGACGAACGCGATCGCGGGGATCGCGACGAAGATCCAGAGCTTGATGTTGCGCGAGGTCAGGGCGATCCCGCCGAGCGCCAGTACGACGGTCGCCGCGAACAACGAGCGTCCGAGCCGACGGAATTCCTCGGCCCCCTGCCCGAGTACCGCCGGAGCCCACGACCGGCTCACCGCGAGCGTCCCCAGCACCAGTAACTCGGTGCCGAAAGCGAGAATCCCCCACTTCTCATGCCAGTTGGCCGCGTCCCGGGCCCCGAAGAACTCGCCTATCGCCGCCACCACGAAGGCGGTGGCCACCATGTCGCTGGTGATCACGGTACGGCGGTACCGCTGTTCCCAATCGGTCGCCGGTTGGTCGATCGTCCCGGTCGTCAGACGCCCGTGTTCAGACGGAAACGGGCGTACCAGTCCCCCTTGCCGCACAGAACCCCCCAGGTTCCAGTGGGTCGACGTGTTCGCCTAGCACTGTTCCTCTCTGTGGGAGGCCCCCGCCTCCCGTGCCGCGCTGTTCCTCCCCGCGGAAGACCCCGCCCCCGCGCATGACATTTCGGCTACTGCAGAGCTATGTGAACAACCCACCCCGGCGACAGCGCACTTGCGCGTCCTGCCAGGCACTCGAGGCACATGGAAGCCCGCCGAAGACCTTGGTGCTCCCCACGACCAAGGCTCCCCCCGGACCCCAAGAACCGATCACCCCCATGTCTGGCGTCGGAGACGAAACCGCTCTCTATCCCGTAACGCCGGACCTATGGACCATTGTTGGTCGCCTCACCTTCGAACAGGTGAAGCACGGTCAATCTAGACCATCGGGGCCAGTCTGAAGAGAGGGATGTGTGGAATTTGTGCTCAAGATTTGGGGCCGGATCCGTCGATCGATGACCGTATACGGGTGCTTTGCGCCAACACGCGCTGCGGCGGCCGGTCCGGCGACCGGCCCAGGGGTCGGGCGCGGCGTCGGCGCGGCAGCGATCGGTGAGCCCGGGCAGGGCTTCTGCGGCGCCTGGTTCGGCGGGTCCCGCCGAATCCTGCCGCTGGGCGAGGTCGGTACGGGGCACCGACGGGGCGCCCCGCACCGTGATCGAGAACAAGCCGGACATGCCGACGGGCGGTCGGTCGGGACCGGGACGCTCGGATTGGCCGGATCGGCCCGCCCGGCAGGGCGTGCCGCGGGGCAGGCCCTGGGCGGTGTCTTCGACCGATCTCGGAGGGTGGGTCTGGCCGCCGTGGACGGCCTCGACATCGTCCCGGCGGCCGCCGGCCCCGGAGTCCTTCACGTTGCAGCGGGGGGAGTTGGCGTTGCGATATTGCGAACACTCGTTCGTGAGCGGCTGGTGCGTCGAAATCCTGCCTTCCTGCTCGCCCTGAGGGGAGCGGGAAGGCAGTTATGCAATTCTCTTCTATCATCGACCTGCAGCCAATCCGACCTGCCGTCACCCCACACCGCAGCCGGATCTGACGAACTGACGCCAACTGGTGAGAGAGGGGTTGACCGTGGCTTCAGCCGCACTTGTTCGGCCGCTGTCCGGTCGGCGCTGTGTTTCGCCTCGAACTCGCCGTCGTGATGACGCGGGAACCCTCGATTCGCCGAATCCCGGCCGAGTTAATTCTCGCAGTGGGCTTGGAGTCACGAGTACTGTCGATGACCAGGTGACGGCTCGCGGCGCCGACTGCGAACGTCGGCACACGGCAGTCCTCCTTGCGGGCTCGGAGGCCCGGACCGACGAAGGGCGTCGTGTCGAAGTCTGCGGTCGGCGTCGAGGGTCCCCTCGGGAGCGCCGGCGCCGGCCCGTCGGATCAACGGTCGTAAGTGACACCTGTCCGACGAGCCAACCGGTATGGCGGTTCAACCTGTTTTGACATGAAAGGGACAGGAAAGACGATCACTGATCCGATGCGTTTAGACTCGCTGGTGAACGAGGCGAGAAGCGACGTCCAAGCAGGAAGACACCAGCCGTGCCGAACCCACTGCAGGTACTGATCAAGCACCAACTTGAACAGCGCGGTTGGTCGTACAGCGACGTGGCGCGCCGCGGGGGTATTTCACGTTCCACCGTCCACCACCTGGCGACGTCGGAGCGGCTGGCCCAGATGCCGCAGCAAAGCACACTCGAGGGACTGGCCAAGGGGCTCGGCATCCCTGTGCCCCCGGTGCACCGGGCTGCTGCCGAGGCGTGCGGAGTCAACCTCTACCACGAGGACACGCTCGCGGCCGGAGATCCTGAAGTCGCGATCTTGATCGCCAGTGTTCAGAAGCTCAGCCCTGTGGACCGTAAGCACGTCTCCGCACTGGTGGAGTCCCTTCTGCGCACCGCTGCGGCGGAGGAGGAGGCCCATCCGCGCCACTAGGCGGTCGGGAGGTGGGCGTCCGCCGCGTCGGGCCGGTACCGATGAGGTCCGGCGGGTGGCTTCTCCGCTCTTGTTCGTTCGTCTCGGCTCGGGGGCGGCGTGCAGGATTCGCGGAGTCCTGGCCGTTACGGCGTCCGGCAGGTCAGAAACCTCGTGAACTCGCCGCCTTGATCCATGCGATCACCATGGCGACCGTGTGGTAGTCGAGCTCGGCGATCCGGGTTGTCGCCTCTGCTTCGCGCAGCGACGGGGGGACGCAGGCCGCGTCCATGGCGCAGTGGAGCAGGACTTCATGGGCTCTGGTGGCAGGGAGGTCTTCGCCCACTTCCATGTCACCTCGGAGGAGCGGTGCAATGGGCAAGGGGGGAGTCGCCTGTGTGTTCTGCATGTCTTCTTTCAGGATGGCGCAAACCGGACCACTGCGGGGATTTGCGGTGCCGACGGCTTCGGGTGGAAGGCAATTCGTGTGCGGGCGCCCGTGTTGCAGGAGCACGATTCGTCGAATCTGCATTTATGCGAGGTGAATGATGCGAGAAGGCGTTTCAGTTCTTCCTGTAGGTCCCCCGGGCTGTTCCAGTGCTGTCGGGGAGGGAGATGGCGGTCGACCTTCCGCCAGAAGTGGTCCACCGCGGTCTGGACGTGCTGGTCGGAAACGAGAGCGGATTTCGGCGACAGCGCGAGTGCCTGCACGCGCTCGGTGAATGCGTAGGTGGTCCACCGGGTGCGATGGGGCCGGATCGGCGGAAGCTGTGCGGCGTCCCCGGCGACGGCGGTGTTCAGCGCCCTGCGAACCAGTTCGGGGGTAGCTGCCCGTTCCGTGCTCCACCCCATGAGCCGGTGCCGGTCGATGTCGAGGACGACGGCGCAGTACAAGGTGCCCGTCGGTGTGGGCTGTGCTCTGGCGTCCGTGACCCACAGGCGCCGTGCCGCCCGGTCGTCGGGAGTCTGTGGTGCTGTCCATCGGGAGCGGCCGGCCTGCCCCCTGATGCCGGCTTGCCGCATGAGCAGTTCCACTGTCCCGCGGCTGACGCTGACGCCGTAGGACTGCTGTAGCTCATGATGAATGCGACGGGAGCCGTAGGCGGCCTTGGAGGACCGGTGGATGGAGAGGATGAGTTCGGTCAGCCAGGCGTGGCGTTGCAGTCGGCCTGACGCATCACGTCGGCGCCAGGCATAGTACCCGGATTCGGAGACGCGCAGGAGCGTAGTCGTCGACCGGACCGAATACCCTTCTGCCGCCATCACCTGGACGGCCTCGAACCGCCTTTTGGGGGCACCACATCGTTCAGCAGCTCTGTCAGACGCCGATGGGCGCTGAGTTCACTCTCCAGCTCCATGATGCGCGCCCGGGCAGCACTCAGCTCCGAGGGCGTTTGCCTGCTCCCGAACTGATGTGCAGTCAGGTGCGCGTAGGCGTGACGCCAGCGGTACACGGTGGGTCTGCTGAGGTGCAGTTCAGCCGCGACGTCTTTGACGGACCGTCCCTCGGCCAGCAGGTCCAGGGCTCGGTTGTGCAGTGAAGAGGGATGCTGTCTGGGCATGTTCCTTCTGATTTCAGGCCCGGGGAAATGCTGGCAGGCCCGGCTCGGGTGGACCGGGCCGACGACGTGTTCGGGGTGCGTGAGGCCGCCAGGCCGGAGTCGGTGACCGACCCCGATCTCCTGGCAGCCTCGTTCTCTCAACGGACGTGACGGTGCATGGTGACTGTGGGCTGGAAGCGGTCGAGCGGGTCCACGACGTTGCCGTGAGGGGCGCAAGCGGCTTCGCGGTCGAGGATGGACTTGACCTCGTTCGCCAACTCGTCGGCCCGCTTCTTGACGCTGGAGATCGGCAGACTCGATGTCCTCAGCGCGGCCACCTCTCGGTGGACACGCTCGAGTTGGCTGCGGGCCGATCGGCTGAGCGTCAACTCCTGAGGAGTGGCGACGACGAACTGGTACGCGCCGGAGAAGGTCTCGCATCCGGGGCAGTGGTCGTTGGCCGATCGGCTGATGTTGCTGGCGTTGATCAGCCGCGCATTGCGGCCGGCGGTGGTGACGATCTGGTAGGACAATGCGATGGACCGGCAGGGGGCGTAGACGGAGCAGCCTGCGGATTCGGCCATCGCCCGGTTGTTCGCCGTCACTGCGACGAGCGGACCGAACTGGTGGATCCTGAAGGACTCGTCGAACTGGTTGACGTGCATGCGGTCGGCATGGGTATTCGCCATGTCCACAGCGGTGGAGGAACTGAAGAGGTGCGATCCGCCGGAACTTGCACTGGCTGCCGACGTCGTCGCTGCGACGGCCATCCCGGTGGTTGCGATCACGCCCAGTCGTACAGCGGTCTTGGCGACCGTGCTGCTGCGGGGCTTGCGGTGTGTCATCGATTCCTCCTGAGGGGTGAGGGGCGAGATGAGACGGGTTGCTGGGCCTGCCTCACGGCGTTTCCGATGTGGAATCAGTTCCGGCAGGTGTCGGCGACGTGAGGGCAGCCGTGGCCGAGGCGGATTCCGACGGTGTGGGGGAGGCGGGGGACAGGTTTGCCGATGAGGCGTCGGCATGCGTGCTGCGTGCCGACGCCGGTGCGGTGGGGGCCGACTCCGTCGGCCTCGCCGGCCGACTGCTGCGGGAGTCGGAGCTCGGGGCTGCCGGGTCCGAGGACGTGGAGGCCCTGCTCGGCGTGGCGGAGGGAGAAGGGGCAGGTGCGGCAGGAAGCGTGTGCTGTGGGTGCGGGCGCGTGGGCGCGGCTGCCGGGACCGCGGTGACGTCGTGGGACGGAGTGGGCGTGCTGGGTGCGTGCCTCACCGTCGGTACACCGGGTTGGAGGACCGGAGCGACCGGCGACGCCGGAGGCAACGGCTTGGGGGTTGCACCGTGCCACCATGCGGTGAACAAGAGGGATACGCCCGCCAGAACCGCCACTCCCATGACCGCACGAAGCCGGGTGTTGCCTTCGGTGACGCGCACCGCGCCACGGGCCAGGCGGCCGGCAAGCCGTACGGTCAGGTAGGCCCCGCCGGCCATGGGGCAGATGAGCATGAGGCTTCCGATGACACCGACCAGCCCCGCGGCGATCTGCCCGGCGCCGAAGGCCGAGAAGGTCCCCGTGAGTTGTTCGGCGAGGGAACGCAGGCTGGTGGAGACCAGTCGGGGAAGGTTCCACAGAGCGTAGCCGGTCTCCGCCAGCAGCAGGGGGATCATGGTGGCGACCCACACGGAGACCACGATCCGGGCGGAGCGCCTGAGGTCTGCCACGTCCCGGTGCACCGGGCGCCCCGGCAGGATGCTCAGCAAGATCGGCTTCACCTTGCCGTACAGGTCCGGGATGCCGGCCAGGTCGCCCAGAATGTAGTAGCCGTCGAGGCGTACGACCGGCATCAGTTGTTCGAGAACCTCGAAGTGCGCCAGATAGATGGCCGCGAGGAAGTAGGGCTGGCCGGTCACCGCGTACACGGCCGCCAGGACCAGCATGAAGAGCACGTTGAAATAGACACCGCCCAGGCCCGTCCGCAGACGTCCGCCACGCCCCACCCGGTAGACGTCCGTGACGTCGGTGTACATGGAGGGCCAGATCAGGAAGATGCCGTAGCCGATCTTTCCCGGCTTCGCTCCGCTGTAGCGGCAGGCCGATGCATGCCCGAATTCGTGGAAGACCAGCGACGCGACGGTCAGTACGAAGACGATCAGCATCCAGATCGGTTGTTCCAGGACGCGCAGGACGGGCGTCATGGCGCCGTGGACGCCGAACAGCCAGATGTCCATGATCGCCGTGCACATCAGTGCCACGGCCACGATGAGCGGCCGGTGGAGCCACGCCAGTCCTGCGGCGATCCGCGCCACCTGGTCCTCGCGGAAGACGACCTTGTGGCCCTTGAGGACCAGCAGGAGGTCGGAGCGGGGTTCCGGAGTCCGGTCCGCCTCCGCTCCGTCGGCCGCAACGACGCCGAGGGGCGTGAGCTTCCTCTCCAGAAGGTAGACCACATTGTCCGCGGTGACCTCGGCGCCGTGGCGGCCGCTGACGAAGTGTGAGATGGCTTCCGCGTCGCGTACTCCGTCGACAGCGCTCACCACCAGATACAACAGCCGGGACAGTTGGATCACCTGGCCGTCACCTCGACGCACAAGGTACTTCGGCGTGGTGGATCCTGACCCCTTGTACTCACCCAACCGCTCCAGGCCCTGGCTCAGGCGTGGAACGGGAAAAGCCGGAAACAGCCGGGTGTCCGCCGCCTGCCGTTGCGCTGCGCTCCAACTCGGCCGGAGGGGAAGCGTGGTGTCGTTTCTGACACCGGTCGGACCGCCGCTGCCGATGGGCTGCGGGTCCGACAGGCCGACAGCGTCGGGGCTCTGATTTCCTGACACTGTCAACGTTCCTCCTCCGATGCGGGGAACCCCGCATTCAGCGCGATCACAAGCGGGTACGAGAGCTACTGACGGATGGCTGACGCGCTGCGCGAGCTGGGACTCGCGGACCCGGAGCGCGATGCCCCGTCGCCGACGGCCCCGTCGAGGCGAGGTAACCTGCGCCGCCGTGTCCGTGCCGGCGGAGTTGCCGGCGGGAGGGCCTGAGTTCGCGGGCCGACAACCATGTCGGCTCTCCGTCGGACCGTTCGATGTCCGAGAGGAGAACCCCTCCCGCCGGCCGAGCCGCCGGCTCGGCCGGCGCCTCGGCTCGCAAGAGCCGGGCCGGCTAAGCCGGCCCGGCCCGGTGGCATCAGCGCCAATGGCTGATGCCGGTCATGCGCAGTGCCGTGACTACTGGTGGAGGTTGATCGCCTGCGTGGCCTGCGACTGAGCGACCGCGAACGGCGAGAACGAGTTCGCCGCGAGCGACTCGTTGTGCGCGCCGACGGCGGCGGCCTTGTGCGAGATGTTGGTCGTCTTGGCGAAGTTGAACGAGAACTTCCCCAGCGCCTCACGGCCGGGCAGCAGCTCCGCGGACTCGGCTTCGAGCATGTCGTTGTTCATGATGAAAACCTCTCGGTGTGTGAAATGCATGTCGATTTCCTGCAGTTCCAGATCAGTTGTGAAAGCATGGGATGCGTCGGGATTATTCAGGTCTGACCCCTCGGCGACACCACCTGGCAGAAGCCCTCGCCTGCGACCGAACTCGTACGTCGGACCGCGGGCGAGCAGCTTCCGCCACAGCCAGGACCGGCAGTGAACCGGGTTCTGGCCGCTCAATGCACTGCTGCGACAAGGCCCTTGAGGATGCGGAGCCTCGGACAACAGCTTCTGTCCGGAGTCTCTGGACAACTTGTCCGGAGACCCTGGACAGTAGCGGACGGGGAGATGGCGCGCAAACCCCCCAGAGATAACCTTCATGCCCAAAACGCACGCCAGTTCGCCCTTGTTGCTTGGCGGTTGCGCCGGCCGGTGCGGACGTCCTGCCGGTCGGGGCACCGAAGGCGACCGCCGCGGAAGTGATCCTCGATGTCTGACGCATGCAGGTCTTGCGAGGGGTGATCCCCTACTTGCGGTGCCCGCGGGCTCGGCGGATGCGCAGCGGGCCCGATCCGTGTGGCCGGTCCCTCGGTGAGGAGGGTCCGGTACTCGCATTCGCGGTCGATCGGGTCCTTGGAGCCGCATGCACCGTGCGGCCGCCTGGTGCTGTGGAAGTCGGTGATCCAGGTGGCGGTCCCGATCCGGACCTCGGTGTGGATGCGGACGTTGCGCCGGTGGACGTATTCAACCTCGAACGCGCTGTCGAACGCCTCATTCGCGGTGTTGTCGAACGACAGGGCGAGTTGACGCATCGCCGGGATGATTCGTCCGTACGAAGAAGGGGCATTCCTTCGAGCGCGAGGCCGACTGCCGCGCCTGGGCGGCACCTTCATGACGCAGTGCGATCACAGACTCGCCGAAGGGGAGTGGGACCGGCCGGCGGGCGCCGCTGCGAGCGGCGGCGACGCTCCCCGTGAACAGCTGCATCAAGATCACGTAATCGGTGACCAGCGGTGACGGGGCAGTCTTTGATGAAACAGCACGCCGCCGGATGTCACCGATCGCAGTGTTCAGGGTCATCCAGGTTGTCTGTTCGAGCACATAACAGCGGCCCATGGGCTGCTTTCTCGGATCTCACCTGAGGTTCCACGTCGGACCGGTAAGTGCGGAAGAGGGGATTTTTGTCGCTATCCTCTTGTTCTATCCGGGCGGAACGGGTTTCCTGGTGAGTGTCGTCGGAGGGGTCCGAGTGTTTGTCGTCCAAGGATCATCCACCACGGCTGTTGTGCGCGGTACTACAGGGGAGCCAGTGATTCTGCTCTCCGGGGAGCTACCGGAGTGTCTGACGGCCGCGGCCTTGGATGATGTAATGAACATGGCTTTGGCGGTTCTCAGTGGAGACGAGATGAGACTATTCAGATCGTGCCTGACAGCCTTGTGCTGCGGTGAAAAACTGGAGGAGCGCCGGATTGAGGTGAGTGGAGCAGTCCTGACAATCTTCAGACGGTGACCGCATTCTCGTAAGGAAATCCGTCAGTCGGGACGAGGGGCTGTGCGGTTTAACGGGCTTCGCGAGCGGGGAGCGGGATGGAAGCGACAGCCCTTTGTTCATACCGGATGATGAGTCCATCGTGACCGCGCGGTGAGGGCCGTACTGCCCGATCGCGCGCCGTGTCGTCCCCACGGCTCGCCCCGGTGTACGGGCGGGTGGTGTGAGGCCCCGGACCACCTGGGGCCGGCCCGGGGCGAGCGCGCCCGGGCCGTGCGGTCTTGCCCGGTGCGAAGGTCGGACAGGATGCGGGGTAGCCGCCCTTCCTGCCGCCGGTCAATGACGGGCCTGCTCTGGTCCGGAAGCAGAGAAGTCACGCGGTTCGAAGGGTGTTCCGGGAATCGCGCCGCGACGACATCAGGGCACTGCCCGCCGCGAGATCTTGCCTGGCGGCGGGCAGTGCTGGAGTCATTGCCTTTGGCTACCGGAGCCAGCCGGGTACACAGACCCAGTGCATGCGGTGGTTCCTCCAGTCACGCTGGTAGCTCCAGTGACATTCGCGGCCGGGGTAGTAGTGCCCGTCCCAGTCCCACCCGCGGCCCCGGTCGTCCCAGCCGTGACCCCGGTCGTCCCAGCCGCGGCCTCGGTCGTCCCAGCCGTGACCTCGGTCGTCCCAGCCGTGACCTCGGTCGTCCCACCCGCGGCCCCGGTCGTCCCGGCCGCGGTCCCGGTCTCCACCGTGGTCCTGGTGCCTGTCGTGGTCACGAGGCTCCAGGAGAGAGCTCGCGTGGACAGGGGATGCCTTGAGATCGGGAGCCGGAGCGGCTGCCGCCGAACCTGCAAGCGGCAGAATGACGGCCCCGACCGTCAAAACGGTGGCAGCCAAGGCTCCAGTCATACGCTTCACTGATTGATCCTCCTTGAATTTCCGGGCAATCTCTGCCCGGAAACCGACAGTACCCGCAACTTTTGGACTGGTAATCCAGGCAAGCGGCGTCGTGTCCGGTAGGTCGGCGTCATCCCAAGGATCTAAACAGCAGGTCGGAGGGCGTGGGCGAGTGATCCGTGGTTTCCATTTCGTCAGGAAAGGGATCAGCAAGAACACTCGACCGGCGGACGAGCCGTGCGAGTCGAATGAAGAGGGCCATCGATGGATCGACAACGCACCTTTTCGAGATCTTGTTCCTTGATTTCGGATGTAAGGTGCCATGCCTTTCGAGGAGGCAGGCTGTCCGCTTCCATCGCGCCTGCCAGGACACATGTCGAGAAGATCCCGTCATGGTCCGATCGAAATGCCTCGATTTTCATGGAGAGGATTTTCGTGTCTTTCTCGTACCCCTCCCCGAGTCGCATCAAGGAGCTGTCCGACTTGACGCAGGCGCGCGGTTGGCGGGATCGCTACGCCTGACGACCCGTCGGCGAGGTGTACGGCCCGGCGGTGCCGTAGCCGCTTCATCGACCCGAGTCGAACGGCGCGCGGCGCGACTTCCGTCCGAAGGACGGTCGGCCCCGGCCTCGCGGCCGGCATCGCCGTCACCGTGGCCGCGGCCCACGGCCCCGGCCGTGAACTGCACCTCGTACACCCCACGCCGTGCCCCTCGGCGCTCTGTGCCTGTCGCATGGGGGCAAGAACCCCGACCCTGTGCTGCTCGTCCGGGCTGGTCTCGTCGAAACGGAACGCTTACCGTTTCCGAGGCGATAAAGAGGAATGGAAATCAGAAAATATGAACGAAGTTCGAGTCTTCTGGCCACTGCTGCATGAATTCTGTCGCGCGTGCAGCCGGCTCGTGGTCGAGTGGGATGTCGAAATCTGGAACGATCGGGTTCGTTCTGCCGGAACTGCAATCGTGTATCCGCGCGCCCCGCCCTCTATCGATCTGGACATTCACGATGCTACGGTCGGTTGGTTCGCAATGTGGATGGCGGTACGGTCGAGGAGGTATTGATGATCTCAACTGCCTCGGAATTTGCTGTATGGCTTGCGGAAATGTCGGGTGATCGGGAAAGAGTTTTCAATGACTGGCGTGCGAGTGGATGCGGAATGGCCGTACTCTCGGCCGGAGCATCCTGGGATGCGGTCAGATTTCCGGAGGCGAAAGGCTACCGGACATACGTCGACCTGCTCCATGCGACGGGCTCCATTGGTCCCATGCTGTGGGATTCCTGGCGCAGGCACGTATATTTTCTGACCTCTCCTGGGTGGTCGCATCTCCTGGGGTCTCTCGATGTGCGAGTGGTGTCCCGAGGCGGATGGCTGGCGGTGCCGGACCCGAGGCTGCGTGTGGGGAGGTTCGTATGGATCATGGGTAGTGCGAACAAGCGGCTGACCTGTCCCGGGCGGCTCTACCTCTCCGCCATGGAAGCCGGGGCGACCGCTCCGGACGATGCCGAGTACTGCCCCGGAACGGGCAGTCGAATCTCGCCGTGGGAATCCGTTGCAACTCGATGTTGGGCGAGTCGAATCCCTTGGTGCTCCCAGAGCGGGATGCGTCGACCTGATGACGGTTCGATGCCGGGGTGATCACTGCCTCAAACCTCGGACGGCACCCACGCATGGCTTCTGTTTGCTGTGGTGATGTGGACTTAACTGCCCGTTCTCGGTGTAGCGGTCCGTGACCGATGAATCCCGTTCGAGGTGGTATTTTTCTGTCGAGCAACGATGCGGGACATGAATTCCAAGGAACTCGCTGGTTGGTCGGTTGCCTACCGCATGCGCATCGATCTGGTCACGGACATGCTCGAATTCACTGCCTGGACCCGCAGGGCCAGTCTGGACGGGGCTATATTTCCCAGAGGCATTGGATTTCGCGCCCGCTGTGAGCACCCGACCCTGCGAGAGGGCCGCGTCCGCGCTCGGCCGGAAGTCTGCGAAGCCATTTACGCGAACAGCAGCCCCCGGGCCGGGGTGTGAATACGGGGCAGCGGCCCGGAGCATCGTCGGCATTCGGCCGTGGGCGGTGGAGTCCACGTGCGGCGCGTCGTCCGGCGCGAGGTCCGGCACGCCCTCCCCCGGAGGGGGGACCCCAGCGGCGTTGTCGTCGGTCGCCGACGTCCCCCGGCCTTCGGCCGGGAGGTACCCCCACCGCGTCGACTCCCTCCTGCGCCTTGCAGTCGGACGCTCCCCCGAACTCTCGGCTCCGCTCGAGCAGGGGGCACCCCCATGACCCCGCTCACCTGGGCCGGTAAGGCACCGCTGCTTTCCTGGGACTTGATCCGCCGGACAGGCCCTGGCCGATGCGTGTTCCCGCGCCGCTGACGCGGACCCGGGGATCACCCGCACGCAGCGTCACCGTGAGCTCGCCGGGGCGGCCCAGGTCCGCGCCCTGGTACAGGGTGAGGACGGCGTCCTCGGGGGCGAGGCCGAGCTCACGGACGTACGCACCGAACGCGGCCGCCGCGGCGCCCGTCGCCGGGTCCTCCACGACACCGCCGACGGGGAACGGGTCACGTACATGGAAGACGGTGGCCGACTCCCGCCACACCAACTGGACCGTGGTCAGGTCCAGACGGTGCATCAGGGCCTCGAGGCGCGCGAAGTCGTAGGCGAGATCGGCGAGTCGGGCGCGGGTCGCGGCCGCGAGTACGAGATGGCGGGCACCGGCGAACGCGATGCGGGGCGGGAAGGCCGGATCGAGATCGGCGGCCGGCCAGTCGAGCGCGGCGAGCGCCTCGTCGAGGTCGGCCCCGGCGATGTCCTCGATGTGCGGCTCGACGCTGGTGAGCGTGGCCCGGAGCGTGCCGCCCTCCCGGGTCACCTCCACCGGCACGGTTCCGGCCCGCGTCGCGAACACCAGCTCGCCGGGCCCGGTCTGCTCGGCGAGCGCGATGGCGGAGGCGACGGTGGCATGCCCGCAGAACGGCACCTCGGCCTTCGGGCTGAAGTAACGGATGTCGTACGCCCGCCCCTTCTGGCCGCCAGGGCCCGCTGCGGCCGGGGTGAGGAACGCCGACTCCGAGTATCCGAGGTCGGCGGCGATGGCCAGCATGTCGCCGTCGTCCAGGGCGGAGGCGTCCAGGACGACGCCCGCGGGGTTGCCGCCCTCGGGATCGCTGGAGAAGGCGGTGTAGCGCAGGACTTCGGGCCGCGGTGGAGTCGTCGTCATGATCTGGACACTACCGGGCATCCCGTCCGGACCGGGCACGCTCCGGTCGTCCCGCGGGGGCGGGCCGTCGAACGGCTCAGCCCCGGCCGATCCGCTCGACGGCGAACCGGGCGCCCTGCTCGACACTGCCGTTGACGTGGTAGGCCAGGTGCGCGGCGCCGTTGCGGCCGTTGCCGCACACCGGGTCGCCGGTGTTGCAGAACTCCTTGGCCTTGGGGCCGAACACGTCGCTGGCCGAGGCGATCGTGCGGCCCGACAGCCGCAGGGGATTGCCGAAGACGACGACCGCCTTGACGCGCCCGGCGAGCTTCGCGGGGATGGTGCGGCCGGTGCCCAGCCGGGTGGGGATCCCCAGGGCGATGTCGGTGACACTGCCGCCCTGGGAGTAACCGCCCAGCACGAAGGACGTGCTGGCGCAGTTTGCCGCGGTGGAGACGACGCGGTCGGTCATGTCGGTGGCACCGGGTCCGGCACTCGTCTGCGAGAAGTTCGCCGCATAGTCGACGGCGTACGACGACACGGTCCTGCCCGGCAGGGCACTCTTGATGTTCTTCACGAGCGGGGTCCCCGTGATGCCGAGGCCCGGGGCTTCCCCGGTGCCGCGGGCGAAGACGACCTCGACATCCGGGCACGGGGCCGCGGAGGCGAGGGAGGGCAGCAGGGACAGGCCGGCCGCGCTGAGCGCGCCGACGCCCGCGAGGGACACGAGAGTGAGACGACGCCGTGACGCATGACGGGACATGGGGGGTTCCTCTTTCTCGAGCGGTGGTACGAGCGCTCGGGACGGGATCCGTTCGCCGAGCGCAACAGCACCGTAGGAAGTGCCGCGCCCCGCACGTATCGGTGGAATCACCAGTCGGCCACCGGCGCACGTCTGTTAGATGGGCAGTCAGCAATGCCGTGGAACCGGGCCCGCGCCGGTCGGCCGCTCGCTAACATCGGCACAGAAAGACCACAGAGAACGGTGGTGCGCGTGGGGCATGAGGCAACCGGCACGGATCCCGACCAGCGGGACGCTCCCCCCGCGCGAGACGAACAACTGCCGCCTGCACACGAGGAGATGACGCTCGGCCTTCGGTTGTTGCGCGACGGTCCCGTCTCCGACGCCCACCACCTCCTGCTCCTCGCCGCCGGTGCCCTGCGGACGACCGACCCGGCCCGCTCGCGCGAGGCGTCCGTCCACGCCTGCCTGGCAGCCTGGTCGGCAGGCGACCGCGACGGCTACCTCACCGCGCTCGACGCGCTGTGCCCTCCGGCCGCTCCCACCGACGGCGGACCTGCCGCGGAAGACGACGCCGATCCGGTCGCCACCTTCTGGCGCGCCTACCGCGACGGCATGCACAGCGTCCTGCACGGCGACTTCGAACGCGCCAACGCACTGCTCGGCCCCATCCTGAACGTACTGAGGGCGCAGCAGCAGACCTCGAGGCTGCTGTCCGCGGGCACGATCGCGCTCATGCTGGGCGACCTCGCGGCGGCCCGACAGGTCCTCGGACTCGCGCTGGCCACCGCCCGCTGCGAGGCGACGCCCGCGTTCCTGCCCCGCGTCCTGGAACACCTCGCTTACGCCGAACTGCGCGAAGGCAGATACCACCAGGCGCGCGTCCACGCGCAGGCCGGTCTGGAAGCGGCAGGCGAACACCCGCAACGCAATGTGACCGCCGGTCTGTCCGCGGTCCTCGCCCTGGCCGCCTCCATCGCCGGTGACCCGGACGAGGTCGCCGCCCACGCGCAGTCGGCCCTGCACATCGCCCACGCCCATGGACTCGGCCAGACCAGAACGCTCGCCGAGTGGGCCCGCGCCCGCGCCGACCTGGGCCACGGCAACGCCGAACACGCCGCCGCGCGACTGGCCCCGCTCGTCCACGAGGGGCCGCGGCAGGGCCATTTCGGTCTGTGGATGATGGTGGTCCCCTGCTACGTCGAGGCCACGGTCCTGGCCGGCCACGACGCGGACGCGGGCGTGGACCACCTGATCGACCGATACGCTCAGTGGGCCTCGCGCGGCGCGGATCCACAGGCCCCGGCCGTCGTACTGCGCTGCCGGGCCCTGGTGGCGGACAGCGAACACAGCGAGGACCTCTTCACCGCCGCCCTGGCCCGGCACGAGAAGGTCGACAGCCCCTACGAGCACGCCCGCACCCATCTCGCGTACGGCATGTGGCTGCGGCGCCGACGCCGTTTCGTGGAAGCGCGCGTCCAACTGCGCCGTGCCGTCATGGGGTTCGACCAGTGCGGTGCCGACGTATGGACGAAGCAGGCCGACGCCGAGCTCAGAGCGGCCGGCGAGACCCCCACCGCCGTGCCCGCCCCCCGATCCGGGTCGGGACCGCTGGCACAGCTCACCCCGCAACAGCAGCGCATCGCCCACTCGGTGGCCCAGGGCGCCACCAACCGTGAAGTGGCGCGTCAGCTGTCGATCAGCACCCGTACCGTCGAGTACCACCTGCGCAACATCTTCACCCACCTCGGAGTGCGCTCCCGAGTGGCCCTCGCCCGCCGCCTCGAACCCGAGCCGCCCCCTGCCCGCGCCGGCGGACAGCACCGGGTGGGGCCGAATTGACGTGCGGCCGTGCGCCCGGCCCATAACCTCGCTCCCATGACCGACGACCGTGCCTTCGTACCCGACGACTTCGTCGTCCCCGCGACCCTGACCACTCCGCGGTTCCGGCTGGAGCCGCTGGGCCCCCGGCACAACGCCGCCGACCACGCGGCCTGGACCAGCAGCATCGAACACATCCGGGCGACCCCCGGCTTCCGGGACCGCGCATGGCCCCCGGCGGACGGGATGTCCCTGGAGGCGAACCTCGCCGACCTGGAAGGTCATGCGGACGATTTCGCCCGGCGCCGCGGATTCACCTACACCGTCATCGAGCCGGCCGACGGCGAGGTGATCGGCTGTGTTTATATCTACCCCTCCCGCGGCGACGACCACGACACCGACGTCCGCTCCTGGGTCCGCTCCGACAGGGCCGAGCTGGACGCTCCCCTGTACGCGGCCGTCACGGCCTGGCTGACCACGAACTGGCCCCTCGGAAACCTCAACTACCAGCCCCGCTGACCACCGTGTCGTAGGGATGGGGCTGCTGTCGCCAGGAGCGCCAGCGCCTCCTTCGCGTTGTGGTCCGCGATCCCCCGCATGAGTGCCCGGTCGGGGAAGTCTCCGTCGAGGAGTCGCAGGGGGCCGGCCACCAGCGACAGGCGCATCGCGAGCATGTAGAGGTCGAGCCGCCGCGGATCGAGACCGGGCCGGGCCGGCGCGGGGTACCGCTCGCCGAAGCGGAGTCGCAGGAAGACGTGCTCCCATTCGACGTCGAAGTACATCAGGCCCTCGATGTCGATCAGAACGGGGTGCCCGTCGGCGTCGACCAGGACGTGGTCGGGCCCCAGTTCGCCGTGGATCAGTCCGTATTCCGTACGCGGGCTCACCCGGTCGGCCAGTTCGTGCAGACGGTCGCGCAACGCGGCGTCGGCTGCCGCGATGCGGCCGTCGCGCCCCGCCTCCGCCAGGTCTCGCAGGGCGCGGTCGAGGACCCGCTGCTCGCAGGTGACCTCGGAGACGGAGCCGTCGCGCTCCAGCAAGTCCAGCCGGCCGTAGCGCGGGCTTTGGTGACGGTGCATCATGTCCAACATCCCGGCGAGGTCGCCCAGGGTTCGCGAGGCGCGCGCGGGATCGGTCGTGAAGAGTGCTTCGAGCGTGCCGCCGGAGACGTCCTCGACCACGGCGACGTCCGCCGGACGACGGCGCCGGCTGTCATCGGCCAGGAGTACGCGTGGAACCCGGACCCCGAGGCGCTCCAGGGTTCGCTGCGCGGTCAGGAAGGGGACCAGCCCGGAGGCCGGCGTGAACGGGTCCGCCGGGTCCGCCTCGTGTGCTCCCGGCCAGAAGTTCTCCGCCTCGGCCCAGCTGTAGACGATCACGCCGGCTGTGCGGGCTCCGTCGAGGTGGACCCGGTACACGCCCTTCTTGCTTCCCCCGCGCAACCGGTCCACCGCGACGACGCGACACCTCGCTCCCAGCGCGTCCCGCACGAGCTCCGACAGGTCTTCCACGTCCGCGAATTGCCGCATCCGCAGAACCTAATGAAGCCGGTGCCGAGCCTGCCACTGGATACCGCCGCAGCCCTCCTGGAACGGCAGCGGCAGCAGTTCTCTCACCCTGAGAGCCGCCGGGACGCCGAAGGCAACGCCCCGGAAACCGGTCAAGGGCGGTCCCTGACGGTGAGCGACTGCGTGACGAGGTCGGCGGGGACGCGTGTCTGAGTCCGGCACGAGGCGTCCGCACCTGGGGCGGTGGCAGCGTCGGGGTACGCGCAGATCGTGCGCTCGGTGCCGGTTCCCCGGTCCTTCTGGTCGAAGGACTCGGGAGCCCTGCCGTGCTCGGTCCATGCCAGCAACGCATCGAGCAGTTGCGACTGCGCCGAGGCAGCACCGGTGAGGGTCGGGTCGCCGTGTCCGACGCCGGGGAAGTAGAAGGTGCGGACGAAGGAGCGGGTGCCCTGGAGTCCATAGCGGTCGAACAGGCGCTGCTGGTAGTTGTAGGAGCCGAAGGGCACGATCAGCGGGTCGTTCGCACCCAGGTAGTAGATGATCTTCCCTTTGCCGCCCTGGACCTTGGAGAGGTTCGTGCTGTCGGTCGCGGCGGTCTGCTCGAACTTGCGGTACGAGGCTTCGAAAGCCTGAGGGAAGTTCTTGATCGTCAGGTTGGTACGCCAGTCGTAGTTCGCGTCCTGGGCGAGCCAGTAGCGGACATAGGTCTCGATCATGGGGCTCATGCTGTTGCCGTCGGGCAGCAAGGTGGAGAAGCTGGTGCCCCGGGTGACACCGCCCCACAGACGGTCACCACGGGCGTCCCGTGGTCCGTCCCAGATCAGGTCGACGGCCTCGGCTTCCTTCGCGGTGAGTGCCTTGACGTCGGTCGCGTCGAACGAGCAGCGGCGGGGTTCGGCGACGACTCCGTCGGTGACGCCGTCCTGGCTGTCGCACGCGGCGACGGCGGCAGCGTTCGCCGCATCGCTCTTGGCGGGTGACAGACCGTCGCGACCGAGGAGTTCGTTGACGACCACGGCGGGCCATGCCTCGCCGATGATGAACCGGTTCCAGTTCATCGCCGGATAGCCGAGGAGGAAGCCGTCGTACCGGTCACCGTACTTCTGGGCCATCTGCCAGCCCTGTCGGCCCCCGGTCGATCCGCCGACCCAGTAGTTCCGCTGCGCGGCCTTGCCGTAGTAGGTCTTGGCCAGCGCCAGGGCCCAGACCGTCTGCTCGTGGATGCTTCGGTCGATGAAGTCGTCGACCTGGGAAGTGTTGAGCTTGCCGGCGGGGCTCAGGACGAAGCCTCCACCAGCCGGTCCGCAGTCCGGCTGCGCGTTTGCCAGACCGGTCCTCGGGTCGGTCGCGTTGCACCAGTCGGCGTTGTGACCGGTGTCGGTGTTCGATCCGACCTCACCGCGTTGGATCGGCATGCGCAAGTCGCCCGCGTAGGAGCCGGCGTAGCCGGCCCCGCCCAGGTTCAGCACGCGGCCGTTCCAGGCCCCGGTGAAGGTTCCGCCGCTTCCGGCGTCAGCGGTGCTCAAGGGAAGCGCGACGCGGACGTTGATGGACCGGGTCGGCACAAGGTCGGCCTGACAGTAGGCCGGCGTGGCCCCCGAAGCGGGAACGATCGTGGAGGTGACGGTTTCGACGTGCGAGCCGGAGAGCACTTTTTGGGCGAGTCCGGCGCAGCCCAGGCTGTGTTGCTGTTCCCTGGGCAGGGCCATGGCCGGCTGCATCGCGAGTGCGGCGGCGGTCACAAGGGCCGTGGTTCCTACGACGAGGCGCAGGCGGTGGGGGCGAGAGCCGAACCGTCCGGGCCCCTGTGGTGCCCGCGTATCAGGTGTGTTCATCACAACCTTCCTGACGATGGAATGCTCCACGAGCGGTCATTCCAGTGCCATGGCCGGTTGCAGGGAAGTTCGTGTTCCGTTCTGCGGTACGAAAAGAGACGCGGGGTGACCAGACCTTGGCCACCAGGACCACGGCCGGCCTTGTTCTCGGCGCGCCGTTCCTGTGTGCGCAGGTGCCTCGGTCGGCGGATCTTCGGCAGGGCCCGCGTCGAGGCGAGGCACTGGCACCACGAGGACCGCCGGCGCGCCCGCGCACTCGACACCGACAAGCAGAAACGGATCGTCCCGGCCCGTCCACCTCATCTTCGCCGAGATCGGAGCAGACCGCGAGGGCGGGGGGAGAGACGCGGAGCCGTTCCTGGTGGATGCGGGAGACGAGGAAGACCTCGTTCCGGGTCCTCATCGCGGCCGCGGCCATCATGATGTCCGTCTTCGGGTCGGTGCGGCGGAGGGGTGGGCGGGCCTGTCGGCTGTGGAGCCCGCCCACCCCGGTGGTCACCCGGTGATCAGCCGCAGGCGGCGATCTCGTTCACGATCCATGCCCCGAGTTCCTCGGTCATGGAGGTGTGTCCTTCGTTGCGGCCGGCGCACAGCATGGCGTCGAGCGGGGTGTGTTCGGGTGTGATCGGGCGGTACAGCGCCTTCTGGTCGCCGATGTCACCGGCGTCGACGGCGCTGATGCTGGGGATGAAGCAGGACGTGCCGATGACGTCCGGGTCCAGGGAGTTGCCGAGCAGCGTCATGAGCGCCGCGGCCAGGCCGAAGCTGCCGGTGTCGCCCGCGGGGGACGGCACGGTGAACAGGCCGCCTGGAGCTCCGTCGATCTCGGGCAGCCCGCTGGTACGGACGGACGTCGTCGCGTCGTCCGTCATCTGCAGACGCGCGACGACCTGGTCACCCTGTGCCTGGGACTTGAGCCAGGTGTCGTGCAGCGTCTCACCGTCGCACCGCACCGCGGTCGCGGCGGGCTTGATGCCGTTGCCGGTACCGGTGTCCACGCCGTTGGCGACACCGATCTTGCGGACGCTGTGCGGCCATCCTCCGATCTCGTCGAGCTTCTTGAGGAACGCCGTGCGCTCCGGTGCCTGCGTCGGGGTGGCGCCGACCTTTTCGATGTGCCAGCGTGCCATCTGCCGTGCGGCCGGGCTGTTGAGCAGCCCGGAGAGCTGGCGCAGCAGGGGGCCCACGCCGGGGGAGTCGCCCCACTTGTCCGTCGCGTAGTGGGTGAAGGCCTGGAGGGCGACGGGGAACCAGGCGCCTTGGTGGGGTGTGTCGTACGAGAAGTACAGGGACGTCTCGTGGTCGGGCATGGAGGGGTCCTGCTCCATCTTGGCCAGCGCGTAGCGGGTGACCAGGCCGCCCATGCTGAAGCCGCCCACGGTCAGCTTCGCCCGGCCCACGCGCTCGGCGACGGCCCGGCGGATACATTCGATGGCGGTGTCGGCGTTGTGCAGGATCGACGCCGTGCGGTCGGTGTAGCCGAGGATGATCACGTCCCGGCCGGTCGCGTGGAGTTCGGAGATGAAGCGGTACCGGCCGTTCTCCTCAAGGCCGTGCCAGAGCTGGTCGAGGTCGCTCGACCCGCCGGAGAAGCCGTCGGAGAGGATGACGGGCCTGACGAGCTGCCTGCGGTTCAGTGGGCTGTAGTAGACCCAGGCGGTTCCGCCGGCGAGAGCCCACTCGTCGTGCGGCTCGGGTGCGGGGGGAAACGAGGAGCGGGCCATGGGGGAGACCTGGCCCCAGACGTCGACGACAGGGATCGACATGTTCGGTTGACTCCTTGCGTCTGTGGCGGACCGACCGGAATGCCCGGTCCCGTCCGCGTGGCGCCGCGAGATCGGCGCCACGCGCAGCATAGTCACGATGGGTATGCCAGTGACCACTCAAGGTAGCCGTACGGGTCGGTCGCGATCCCGGTGGCGACCGTCCCGCCGCGCACGGCCTCGAGCGATGCGCCTGCCGGTCCGCCTCACTTCCCGGCCGTGCCGGGCTTCCTGCCGAGGGACTCCTGGTAGATGTCCGCGTAGGTGCGCGAGTCCTTGATCAGGTCGTCGCAGAAGGCGGCGACGTCGCTCCCGATGAGTTCCAGCACTCCCTTGCCGTCCGCGACGCCCTCCTCGAAGAAATCGAGTGTCCCCGAGAGCAGGGTCCCGTCGGACAGCTCGACCGGCCCGACCTTGAAGAAATACTTCTGCATTTCGTTGTAGACGATGCGATAGTCCGGCGGGAGCGCTTTGATCCGCGCCATGTGCGCTCGCCAGTACTTCTTGCCTTCGATGATGTCCTGGATCCCCACGTCAGCCTCCCAGCCGGCCCAATTTCCTTGCGACGTTCCGGTTCAACTGCTCGCGCCATCGGTCGCGATAGGTCCGGGCCCCTTCGCCACCGGCCAGTGCCGCACAGAAGCCCCCGATGTCGTCGCCCAGTACCTCTTGGACGCGCTGCCCGTCCGCCGCCGCTTCTTCGAGCAGTCCCAGGGCGCCGTCGAGGATCGGCATCAGGTTGCGCCCCGTGAAGCTCCCGTAGGGGGAGAGGTGAACCTTGATCTGTTCCCATGCCGCCCGGTGGTCGGCCGGCAGTGCCTCGCTCCGGGCTTCGAGCGCCTTCCATCCCCTGGTGAGGTCGCTGCCGGTCACGGTCTCCCAGAAACTCATCTCCCGCCCTCCTTGAGCTTGTCGATTCGTGAGGAGAGGTACTCCCATTTCGCCCAGAACTTCCGGAGTTCGTCGCGGCCCGCGTCGTTGAGTGCGTAGAACTTGCGCGGCGGTCCCACCCCGGACGGGCGTTTTGTCGCCTGGACGAGTCCGTTCTTCTCCAGACGCACCAAGATCGTGTAGACGGTCCCCTCGACGATGTCGGTGAAGCCGAGCTCGTTCAGTCGGCGCGTGATGGCGTACCCGTACGTCTCCTCGCTGTCGATGATTTCGAGCACACAGCCCTCGAGTGTCCCCTTCAGCATCTCCGTCAGGTCGTCCACCGCCGGCCTCCTCTTCGACCCGGTCAGTACTTCGTAGTACCGAGTACTGCTACACGGTATCACGGAGTAGCTCGACCGGTGGCTCGACCGCCACCTCCCCCTCCGTGACCTCGGTGGTCGCCGGAACCGGGTCGGATCCCCGGTTGAGGCCGTCGGCGATCGGTTGGACAGTGAGATTCATGAATCGGCACCGGCGCCCGGCGCGAAAGGCCCCATGGATCGCGGGCGGCGCGACGCTGCTCGTCGTGGGCGGCTACGGGATCTGGGCACTGGTGTCGTCCGGCGGCGGAACCCCTCACCCGACGCCGTCGCGCTCCGGCATCCTGTCCCTGCCGTCGATGAGCCCCATACCCTCCCGGAAGCCCGAGCAGAAGCCCTCCAGCTCACCGGCACGTACGCCGACAGGCGCGACAACGCCCCGGTCGACGCCGACGCCGACGCCGACGCCGACGCCGACGCCGACGCCGACGCCGACGCCGACGCCGACGCACCGGCAACCGGTCCCGCCAGGCTTTCCTCCGGCACCGAGCACGACCGGACCTGTCCCGTTGGTCGTTCCATCGGCACCGACCGGGACCCCGACCAGGCCGGTCCCGTTGGTCGTTCCGCCGGCACCGACCGGGACCAGGCCGGTCCCGGTCCCGGTCTCGTCGGTTGTGTCACCGGTCGTGCCGTCGGCAGCGACCACCACCGGGGCCGTCCCGTTGGTCGTTCCACCGGCACCGACCGGGACCCCGACCAGGCCGGTCCCGTTGCTCGTTCCGCCGGCACCGACCGGGACCAGGCCGGTCCCGGTCCCGGTCCCGGTCCCGGTTCCGTCGGTTGTGTCACCGGTCGTGCCGTCGGCAGCGACCACCACCGGGGCCGTCCCGTTGGTCGTTCCACCGGCACCGACCGGGACCCCGACCAGGCCGGTCCCGTTGCTCGTTCCGCCGGCACCGACCACGACCGGACCCGTCCCCCTGGTCGTTCCACCGACACCGACCGTTGTCCGGCCGACTCCGCCGCGGATCCCCACCGCCCCGGCTGCCGGGCACACGCCGAGTGCGACGCCGTACCGGAGCGCGGCGCCCACCCCCGCCCCCACCACGGTGTCGGTGTCACCCAGGCCTTCGTCGACGACGCGACCCAGCCCGTTCACAGCCGTGCCGACTCCTTCCCGGACGCCCGCGCCCACCCCCACCCGAACGGTCGAACCAGCCCCCACCGCCACCCTCACCCGAACGGCCGCGCCGACGGCATCGGCAACACCGAAGCCGTCGGCCACGGCCGGAGTGACGGCGACGACGATTTGGGTCACGTCCCCGGCGGCGATGGCCGCCGCTCGACGGATGGCCGCTGCCGGAGCCGTCGGCGACCCGGTGTGCTCGCTGGCGGCCGTCGGACGGCCCAACCCGTGGCTGGTGCCGCACGGCGGTCGGATCGAGATCGGCCACTACGGCCGTTACTGGTGCCTGATCTGGTAGGCGCGGCTGTCAGCCGGTCGCGGTGTCTCCTTCGTGGGTGGTGCGATCCGGTTCAGGTGTGGATGACGAGGTAGGCAGGGCCTTCGCCGAGCCGGGCGCGTTCGACGGCGTCGAGGCGGGTGAACGCACTGGGCGCCATCAACTGCCGCCATGCCTCGAGTCCGTGGACGGCCCACATGTCGTGCTCCGCGGGATCGAGACGGATCCGGCGGAGCTGGTCGACGGTGAGGCGCCCTCCGTCGAAGATGAAGCCGACCTTGTTCAGGGGCAGCCGGGGCCCGGCGTGCAGGAAGTGCGTCAGGAGCAACTTCGGCGTCTCCAGCGCCAGTTCGAGCCCGGTCTCCTCGACGGTCTCACGCCGGGCGGTCTGGAACGGGTCCTCCGACCGGGCGTCGAGATTGCCGCCCGGGAACTGCCAGTGCCGGGATCCGTACACCGAGCGCAGCTGTACGGGCCGGTCCTGCTCGTCTCGTACGTACAGGCAGCCGTACACCGTGTGGTGGGGCACGGTCTGCACGTACTGCGCCGGTGACATCGGCATGGAGTGCCCGGGCCGCGCGGGCCGGTGGTCGAACTCGAAGGCCAGCGGGCCCAGCGCTTCCCGGTCCGGCGGGTAGATGCCGCGGAGGGTGACGAGCAGTTCCTCGCGCGGAGCGTCGGGATCGACGCGTGTCGGATCCTCCGTGCCGAGGAGAGCCTCGAACGAGTCGTACCGGGTGACCCGCCGCACGACGACATCGAGTTCCCGGTCGCTGTCCCGGTCGTGGAAGACGATCGTGTCCCCGGCTTCGACGGCGGCCTTCTCCGGTGTGGCGACGCGCACCTCGACGGTCTTTCGCCCCGACTCCACCTGCCGGTAGTAGCGCCCCAGCAGATGGAAGTGGTGCTGGCGCGGGGTGGGGGCCCCGGCGGCCCCGGTGGTCTCGACGCCCGGGGCGCCGGATGGCCCGCCCGGTAGTGCGAAGGACGGCCCGCCCGGTACCGCGACGGCCGGGGGGCCGTCCTGCGTGGGCGCGTTCTGGAGCGGGCCACGCAGGACCATGAAGACCAGCCCCTCGGTGTCGTGGCGCTCGGCGGTGGACCACCGATCACGCAGTGCCGCGAGTTCGTCCTCGCCGAGCGCGATGTCGTGCCGGCGGCCCGGGGCGACGGCGGCGAGCGGTGTGACGACCACGAGGCTGCCCCCGGGGCGCAGGTGACGGCCCAGCGCGTGCAGGGTGCGATCGCGGGAGTTGAGGAACGGAGCCACGAATCGCAGGGTGATCAGGTCGTAGCCGTCGGCGTGCAGGGGGCCCCGGTCGTCGTCGCCTTCGATGTCGAGGCGAAGCCAGCGAATTGCCTCTCCGTAGCGTGCGCCGGCTTCGGTGAGAGCGGTCGCGGACCAGTCGACGGCGTCCACGGAGTAGCCGAGGTCGGCCAGATGGGCCGCGAGCTCACCGACCCCGCAGCCGACGTCGAGGGCCCGTCCCTCGGCCGGGGGCGGTGCGTGAGCGGCCAGCAGTAGGCGCTCGTTGTCGCCGAGTCGGCGAAAGCGGAGACCGTCGGCGTAGCCGCGGTCCCATTCCTCCTGTGTGGTGAACATGTAGGGGCATGTCCCTTCCCGGTGGCGGCGGTCTGCGGACATGTCTTTCCCCGGGGGCGGCGGTCTCAAGAACGGGCCGTCGGCCCCACCACGCGCTCCGAGGGGGCCGGCGAGGTCGTGCAAGGCTTCGCCGTGCTCCGGATCCGACGGGTCGAGAACCGGTCAGTGGCCGCCGCTCGGGGGCTCGCAGTCGCTGCCGTCGGGGTAGCCGCCGAAGGCGTCCGCGTCGGTGGAGTCCCTGGCCATCGTGCCCTCCACACACCAGGGAGAGACGCCGATGTCGATGAGGAAGGCGACCCCGGTGGCCGACCCGCCCTGGTACACCTGCATCTTCTCGGCGGAGTAGCCGAGGCTGGTGAGTGCCTCGCGGACGCTGTCCGGGGCGAAGTCGCCACGCTCGCGCAGCGGTTCGAGCACATCCTTGACGCGTGCGACGGCGGCGAGCCCGTTGCAGCGGTTCTGGCCGTGGAGCGGGATGGGCACCCTGAAGCCGTGGTTCTCGGCGTAGTGGTCGACCGGCAGGTCGGTCGAGGGGGGAGTGGCGGCGAGCGTGGGCTCTGTCGGCCTGGGGCTGGGGCTCTCACCGGGACAGGTGAAGTCGACCGGTGTGCTGGGGGTGGTTCTGACGGTCGGAGTTCGGTGCGAACTCGGATACGCGTCGGCGCTATCCCCTGCCCGCTCGGTTCCACACCCTGTCGCCGACAGGACCATCACCGCTAACGGCAGCATCCCGAGCCGGGCTCTCGTCTTCCCTCGCGTCGTCATCCCCCGATCCTTTCCTGCGTGTCGCCGGGCGTCATGAGTATTGCTACCAGGATTCATTCGCAGTGCTCCGGCCTTCAGGCCGGGGGTGAAGCGAATCCTGTGGTGGCGACGCGGAGCGTCGCGGTGGCGTTCCGGCGGAGCCGGACTCTGCCCGGTGACGGATCGCTTGTGTGTTCCCGGTGACGTCGCGGGTTCGATATGCCTAGGGTGATCGCCATGCAGCTTCGGTACAGCTTTCGTCTGTACCCGGACACCGGTCAGCAGGCCGCGCTGGCCAGGGCGTTCGGGTGCGCGCGTGTCGTGTTCAACGACGCGGTCCGCGCCCGCGAGGATGCCCGTAGGGCCGGGCTGGCGTTCCCGACGGCCGGACAGCTGTCCCGGAAGCTGATCACCGAGGCGAAGCGGACGAAGGAACGGTGCTGGCTGGGCGAGGTCTCCTCCGTGGTGCTCCAGCAGTCCCTGCGCGACGCCGAGACCGCCTACCGCAACTTCTTCGCCTCCCTCAAAGGCACCCGCAAGGGCCCTCGAACCGGTGCGCCCCGGTTCAAGTCCCGCAAGGACACCCGGCAGTCGATCCGGTTCACCGCCAACGCCCGCTGGAACATCACCGGCAGCGGGCGGCTGAACCTGCCGAAGATCGGCGCGGTGAAGGTGAAGTGGTCCCGCACCCTGCCCGCCACCCCCACCTCCGTCACTGTCGTCAAGGACGCGGCGGGCAGATTCTTCGCCTCCTTCGTCATCGACACCGACCCCGCCGCAGACGCGGCACGGATGCCCGACACCGACCGCACCATCGGCATCGATCTCGGCCTCACGCACTTCGTGGTCCTGTCCGACGGCACGAAGATCGACTCCCCACGCTTCCTGCGGCGCGCGGAGAAAAAGCTGAAGAAGACGCAGAAGAAACTGTCCCGCAAACAGAAGGGATCCAGGAACCGGGAGAAAGCCCGCCTCAAGGTCGCCCGCGCCCATGCCAAGGTCGCTGATGCCCGCCGCGAGTTCCACCACCAGCTCTCCACGAAGCTGATCTCCGAGAACCAAGGAATCGCCGTGGAAGACCTGTCGGTGGCGGGACTGGCCCGCACCAGGCTGGCCAAGAGCGTGCACGACGCGGGCTGGGCATCCTTCATCAGCATGCTGGAATACAAGGCAGCACGGTACGGGCGGACCCTGGTCAGGATCGGCCGGTTCGAGCCGACCTCCCAGACCTGCTCCACCTGCGGCGCGGTCGACGGGCCCAAACCCCTGTCCGTGCGGGAATGGACCTGCACCGCCTGCGGCACCCTCCACGACCGCGACCACAACGCCGCACTCAACATCAAAACGGCCGCCGGACTGGCGGCAACAGCCTGCCGAGCGCCGGTAAGACCAGGAGCAATCCCGGCACAGCGCGAAGAAACAGGAAGCCACGGAATCTCCGCTGGTAGCTGCGCCGCGTAGCGGCACGGCAACCAGTCAGGGAAGGCCAGAATCCTCGCCCTTCAGGGCGAGGAGCATGTCAATCATGATCGCGTCGTGGTCGTCGGCACTGGACCGGGCATCGGCACGGTGTCGGACACAGGCACTACGGTACGTCGCTGTGGACGCTGCTGATCTTGACCACCGGACCCGCATGCAGACGGGCTGCATACCGTCGCATCTGGTCTCCCGCCTTCTCGAACTCGGCCATGCCGCGGCGGTGGGGTACTGGGCCGGCCGGGGGGAGTGGTTCTGCGCTTCGGAGTGGGCGCGGCTGCTCGGTGAACAGGGCTCGCAGGACGAGGCGTTGGAGATGCTCGCACCGTATCTCGCCACGGACCGGTGGACGGCCACCACGACCACGGCGGAACTGCTGGAGAGCTGGGGGCGGACCGACGAGGCGATCGCGCTGACCCGGTCCCGTGTGGAGCTCGGGCATCCGCAAGCCCTGGAGTTCTACACGGGACTGCTCGCCCGGCACGGCCGGAGCGACGAGGCGTTCACGCTGCTGCGGCCACACATCGATGACAGCTCCTTGGCCTCGGCCCTGGTCGACGTGGCTGCGGGCGCCCGCCGCGACGAGGAGGCCGCGGCCCTGCTCGCCGCCCGGATCCCTGACGAGCACCGCTGTGACACGCCGTGGTGCTGCCGCGGCCTCGATCCCGACACGGCGATCCGTCTGCTCGCCGTGATCCGCGAACGCCAGGGCCGTGTCGACGAAGCCATCGCCCTGCTCCGGACCCGGAGGGCCACCTCGGTCAGCGGCCGCGACCAACTGGCCGACCTGCTGGCCCGGCACGACCGGACCGCGGAACTGCGCGCCTACGCGGCGACCGACGCGCTGGGGTGCGCCACGCGGCGTCTGTCGGAGCTGCTGGAGGAACGCGGGGACGTGGAGGGCGCGATCGCCGTGTACCGGCAGTTCGCCGACTCGTCCGCGTATCGGGGCAGCGTGACGGTAGATCTCGCGCAGTTGCTGGCACGGCACGGTCGTGGGGGCGAGGCGATCGAGGTGATGCGGGCCTTGGCCGGTCGAGCGGGCCAGGGCGTCGACTGGATCCTCCACGTGCTCTGCACCCTCTGTACCGAAGAAGGTCGCCCCGAGGAAGGCCTGGCCCACCTCGACGCTCTCCTGGAACGCCCTGGCGAGGAGGAGTGGGACCTGTTCTGGATCAGGCTTCCGCTGCTGACCGCCTGCGGCCGCGTCGACGAAGCGGTCGAACGGGCTCGGGCTCACCCCGAGGGTGGCACGTGGTACGCGGCGCCGCACATTGCCGAACTGCTGGCCGGCGCCGGACGCACCGAGGAGGCCATAGCGGCGCTACGACCGCACACCCCCGCGAACAGTCACGAGCCGGCCGGATACCTCATCGACCTCGGCCGCGTCGAAGAGGCCGTGGAGGTCCTTCATCAGGTCAAGCCCTCGCCACCGCAGTCCTCGACCGTCGCCTGGAGCGAGGAGCCGCCGTTCCGAAGTAGTTGGTAACTTTGGTTGTCGTACCGTCATGCGGCAACTAAAGTTGTCGCATGACGGTCTTTGAGATCACCCCGGAAGAGCAGGCAGAACTCGACAAGGCCCTGTATGACGCCTTGAATCCACTGGCCTCGGCCATTCGCTCCCGGGAGACCGGACTGCCCGTGGACCGCATGTGGGAAGCGGATCCCGTCGAAGTGGCACTGTCCGTCATGGCTGCCTGGAAGGTGATGGATGTCGAGGTCAGGCGTCTGACGGCGCGGGCGGCGGCAACCGCGGGCTCCTACGGCGCGAGTTACGAGCGATTGGGGGCCGTCTGGGGCATCACCCGGCAGGGTGCCCGCAAGAAATGGCCCGACGCCGTCAGCCGCCCGGCGCCCGCGACAGCGGGCAGGGGCACGCTTGCCCTCTTCGGGGGAACTGCTGAGCTGATGCAGGCGACTGCCGGTGTCTGGAGTTGGACCGGCAGAGGTGCTGACGGCGCATCAGGCCCGATCGCCGACGGCACGCGCTACGCGACCGCGGAAGAAGCGGCAGCCCACGCAGGGGTGTTCCTCAAAGAACACGCCCTCGACGCCGGTGTCCGGAGTTCTTAGAGCTCCTCGGCGGTCCACGGCCAGGTGGCCTCGCGGCCGGCCTCGATCAGGCCGACCATCCGGAACGCGGCGTCCGTGAGGCCGCCGAAGGTGTGCCGGTGCGGGCCCGTCGGGCCGTGGGCGGGCCGGTATCCCGCGAGGTTCCAGGTGTAGACCGGGATGTCGGACGGGACCGATCCGGCCGGTCCGTCGTGGCAGCAGAAGGCGGCCTGCTCGTCGGTGACGATCAGGACCCGGTCGTGCCCCCGGTAATGGGCCCGCACCGCCTCCGTGGTGTTGGTGCCGCCCAGATCGTGGAACCGTTCCAGGACCCCGAGCACCGGCTCGCCCGCCTCGAACGGCACCCGCGCGCTGTTCGAGCCGAATTCCACCAGATCCGCGTGCTCGGCACGCATGGCCAGCGCGGTGCCGAACACGGCCGCCGCGTCCGCCCGGGTCAGCTTGGACCGCTCGGAGACCGTGTCCCAGAACATGGAGCCGGACCGGTCCACCAGGATCAGCGTCCGGCCGGGCAGGGGCGGTACGTTGGCCAGGGAGTGGCCCAGCGCCTGCTCCAGCGCGGCCGCCCAGCGCCGCGACGGCGCGTGTTGATGGGCGGCCAGGTAGCGGAAGGGGAACTGCCGGGACCGGGCCACCTCGGCGGCGTCCGAGAGCCGGGCGGCGACCCGGGCCGCGACATCGTCCGAGACCCCCGCCTCGTCGAAGTTCCGCAGGTTCCGCAGGAGCGCCATCGGCCCCATCGCCGGGATCACGGCCTCCCAGACCGCGGCGTCCAGGGGTCCCTGGAGCCAGCCCGCCAAGGCCTCCCACGTCATGCCCGCCGCGGTCAGCCGTTCGGAGCCGCCCGGCCCCGTCACCAGGGCGCGCCGCTCGTCCGCAGCCGCTTCCATCAGTGCCCGATGGGTGGTCAGCAGACGGTCGGAGGGAGGCGGAGCGGCCTGTTCCGGGTGATGGCGGCGGTCCAGGGCGTATCGGAAGAGCGCCCCCTGCCAGGGCTTGTCCGGGTCGGGGGAGGCGTGCACCAGGTTGAGCACGTCGCCGAAGCGCAGGCCCTTGGACGCGGTGTCGTATTTGAGCAGGGACCGCGACGTGTACAGACGACGTACGCCGTCGGCGATGCCCCGCTTCACCGGCTGCGGCACGCTACGCCCGTACGCCGTGATCCAGTGGGCCAGCAGTTCGCCGGGCTCGTCGGCGCGCTGGAGCACCGAGTCGATCACGGACCGGTTGGATGGGCCCCCGGACTCCCCGGCCTTGAGCCGCGCGTGCACGTACGCGGCGGCGCCCACCAGGGAGGCCGTACGCATGTTGCCCTCGCCGCGCAGCCAGCGCAGCAGGCCGGCCGTCCACTCGGGGTCCTGGAGAGCGAGTTCACCGACGAGACGGACGTACCGGTCGTCCCGCTCCGCACCGCTCTCGTAGAAGGTCCGCTGGGAGACGAAGTTGCCGACCGCGAGGAGGAAGAGCTCCTCGCGGGGCTCCCGGACGAAGGCCCGGCCGCCTTCGTAGGTGCAGACGGGCGGCCAGGACGCGTGACCGAGGCTTGGTGGACGCAAGGAGACGGCGGCCGCCGAGACGTGCGGGGCCACGAGCATCTCGGACCAGATCTTGGAGACACGTGGGGCGTAACGAGGCAGCGAATCCCCCCGGATTCAAAGGAATGGACGGCCCCGGCCGCAAGGTCCGACGGGGCGAAGGCGCCCGCGCCTGCCGAGATCAGAGGTGGCGGCGGCGTCACTTGGTTTTCGGAGAGAAGTAGCCGCAGCCGAGCGCATCGGAGGCGCGGTCGCGATGACAACGTACAAGCGCCATCGGATCGCGCACCAGCGATTTATGCGGCCGTGATCCTGTCCGGCGCTCGGACGTCAGGCGGGTAGTCGTTTCGGGTGTACCGCGAGCCGCGATGAGTCCCGCGGCTTCCGGCGGTCCTACTGTCGAATCCACGACCGAGGAGGACTTCCGATGCGCAGCGTGACCTATTCGATGAGCGTCTCACTCGACGGCTACATCGTCGGGCCGGACGGTGGCTTCAACTGGTCGGAGCCCGACGACGAGGTCTTCCGCTTCTGGATCGACGACATTCGTGACGTCGGCGTGCACCTGATGGGACGACGGCTGTACGAGACGATGCTGTACTGGGAGACCGCCGAGCAGGATCAGTCGCTGGACGAGGCCCAGCTCGAGTGGACCGCGCTCTGGAACCCGCTCCCGAAGGTGGTGTTCTCCACCACGCTGTCGGAGGTGCGGGGCACTGCCCGTCTGGCCTCCGGCAGCGTGGCGGAGGAGATCGAGCGGTTGCGGGCCGAGCCGGGGGAGGGTGAGATCGCGATCGGCGGCGCGACTCTCGCCGCCGAGGCGGCCGCGTCGGGTCTGATCGACGAGTACCGGACCGTGGTGTACCCGGTGCTGGTCGGCGGCGGCATTCCGTTCTTTCCCCGGAACGAGCGCCGGGTGGACCTCGACCTCGTCGAGACCCGCACCTTCGGTTCGAAGTTCGTCTACGTACGGTATCGCGTGGCGCGCTGAAGGCCCCGTCCCGTGACTGCCGGGACGGCCGAGTCCACAAGTGCCTCCCTGATTCGGTGAAGACTCTGGCGCTCCAGCGCGACCTGTGCTCCCCTGATGATACGAGGATCCTCAATCTGTTTCATCGTATCAAGTCGACCGTGGGGCCCAAGGGTTGCACGGCGCGCTCAGATCGGCGGAGCCCGGGGGCTCAAGCCACCGCACTCGAGGAGGAGTTCGGCGCAATGGACGCGATCAGCAGGCGCAAGATGTTGACGACAGGAGGGGCCCTGGGGGCCCTCGGGGCGCTGGGTCTGGCCACGCCCGCCAACGCCCGGTCCCTGTGGACCTGGGCGCCGGACACGTCGGTGGCCGGCGCCGGATCGGGGCTCGACCCGCAGTGGGTGTGGGACGAGGAGGCCGACCCGGTGCTCGCGGCCGTACTCGACCGCGGCAACGTGGCGGCGATCAACGAGCAGTTGGCCACCTGGACCCGCAACGACCAGGCGCCGCCCGCCGGACTCCCGTCGGACTTACGCGAGTTCATGGATTACGCCCGTCAACTGCCTTCTTGGGCGGACCCGGTCAAACTCGACCGCGCCTCCCGGATCAACTCGAAGAAGGGGATCTACATCGGCGCGCTCTACGGTCTCGGCAGCGGCCTGATGAGCACCGCCATTCCCCGGGAGGCGCGCGCCGTCTACTACTCCAAGGGCGGCGCCGACATGAAGGACCGCATCGCCAAGACGGCGAAACTCGGCTACGACATCGGGGCCACGGACGCCTATCTGCCGCAGGGCTCGATGATCGTGACCGCGGTGAAGACGCGGATGGTGCACGCGGCGGTACGGCACCTGCTGCCGCAGTCCCCGGCCTGGACCCAGACCAGCGGCGGCCAGACGATACCGATCAGCCAGGCCGACATCCTGGTCACCTGGCACAGTCTCGCCACGTTCGTCATGCGCAAGATGAAGGAGTGGGGTGTCCGGGTCAGTACCGACGACGCGGACGCGTATCTGCACGTGTGGCAGGTCAGCGCCCACATGCTCGGAGTGCGCGACGAGTACATCCCGGCCTCCTGGGACGCGGCCAACGCCCAGTCCAAGCAGATCCTCGACCCGGTGCTGGCCGCCAGCCCCGAGGGCAAGGCGCTGACCGAGGTCCTCCTGGGCATCGTGGCGCAACTCGACCTCGGTCTGACCCGTCCCCTGATCAGCGCGTTCTCCAGGTACACGCTCGGCGACCGGATCGGCAACATGATCGGTCTCTCCCAGGAACCCATCCTGGAACCCCTGATCGCGACCGCCTGGCCGCTCCTGGTGGCCTTCCGGGAGGGACTGATCCCCCTTCCCGCGATCCCGGCGATCGCATGGACCCTGGAGGAGGCGCTGCGCCAGTTCGTGCTGCTCTTCCTCAACGAGGCGCAGCCGATCGCCATCACGATCCCGGACATGAACCGTCCCTCCTGAACGACCCCGCGACAACTGCTCCTCTGCCTGCGCGCGTTGCGCTCCGTGGTCCTGTTCCAGGGAAGGCGCACCGCCGATGACGAGAACCATGGCCATGGCCTGGGCGGGGGGTGCTTCCTACCTCCTGGTGGTGGGCCTGCCGGTGGGGGCCGTGCCGCGGGCGTCGGGCACGGTCCACGGGGTCGGGGCGCTGCTTGCCCTGGCCCTGGCTCTCCTCGGTTCCACTGCCGTGGTGGTGGGCCCGCCGAACTCCGGCCGGGAGAGGCTGGCGACGTCGTACCAGGGCCAGTTCCTGTCGTATCTGGCGGTGGACCTCGTGCTGGGTCTCATCGTCGCCACCTGCCTACGACGCGCTTCGATCGCGGCCGTGTCCGTGGTGTTCGCCGTGCAACTCCTGGTGATCGGAGCCTTTTCGCACGGGGACGCTCTGGCCGTCAACGAGGTGATCCCCCTCCTGGCGCTCGCCGCGTCCTGCCTGGCCGGCCTGCTGAGTCGCGAGCGCCGCGAACACGCGATGGCGCTGCGGGCACAGGAGGTGGCTGAGGCGGTGATCGCCGAACGGTTGCGAATCGCAAGGGAGTTGCACGACATGGTTGCGCACAGCATTGGCATCGTCGCCATCCAGGCCGGAGTGGGCAGCCGGGTCATCCAGACCCAGCCAGCACAGGCGCGCGAGGCCCTTCCCGCCTGCTCACCAAACTGGGCGCCCGGGACCGGGTCCAACTCGTCATCACCGCCTATGAGACGGGGCTCGTCACCCTGCCTCGCTGATGCCGTCCCGTACGGTGCGCAGGAGGCTGCCGACGGTGGGGTCAGACGGTCGGCACCGGGGCACCCCCGGGCTCGTCCTCGGCCGGACTGCGGCCGGCGACCCGGCGGCGGGCGAACCGGATCGCGAGGGCCGTCAGCAGGGCGGCGACGGCGAGCAGACCCAGCGGGACACCGGTGCTCAGCCACCACCACACACGCTGCGCGGTCGCGGCGTCGTCAGCCTGCCTGTGCACCGAGGCGTCGCTGCCCTTGACGGCGACGTCGGTCACGGGGAACAGCATGACCGGGCCGCCCGCGCCCTCCGTCCGGGCGAGCACCGTCTGGTGGAGGGCGCCGTTCAGGGCCAGACCGGTGCTCGCGTCGACCCAGCCGGTGCGCACGGTGGTGGAGGTGTAGGTGAGGGGGACGGTCTCGGGCAGGGTGGCGAGCACCGCTTTGTCGGGCCGTTGGGCCGCGGGCAGCGCGGCGGAGAGGGACGTCACCGCGCTGCGGGGGAGGGCCTTGGGCAGAGCGTTGACGGTGGCGGGGTCGGCGAGGGGGCCCGTGGCCTTGACGTCGTACCGGTAGGCGTCGCGGCCGTTCACCGACTCCTGTCCCGTGTACCGGGCGGGCACCGTCCTTCGGATGCCGGTGTCCCAGAAGCGGTAGTCGCGCTTCTGGGGGTCCAGCGGCCAGGAGAACACCAACCCCGTGTGCTTCTCGGCGCCGGAGCCGGCGGGAGCCGGGCGATCCGCGAGAGTGCGCCGGTCCACCGCCCAGACGTGCTTGGCGGAGTTCAACGGCTTGCCGTCCGGACCCCGCAGCACCGCGTCGTCGAGGACCACGGCGGTGCTGCCGTCGGTGTCCTTGACGGCGATGCGCCAGTCCAGGGTCACCGGCAGGTCCGTGAGGAACGCATGGGTCTGATCACCGGCCGCCAGGGCGGGGGCGTCGAGCAGGGAGGCGGTGCCCTCGTAGCGGAACGTGGTGTCGGCGTCGGACGGTATCTGGTGCAGGTCGGGATAGACCCCGAACCGGGTGAGTGCCGACGCGGCCACCAGGACCGCGGCCGACCCGGTCAGAATCCAGCTGCTCTTGCGCATGGCGCTCTCCTCGGGACGGGATGCCGATGGGCTGCCACTCGACGTGCTTTGCTTTCATCTGTACTTAGCGAGCGCTAGGTAAATTATGAGCAACGCGGCGACGGGTCAACACCTTGCACGCACTCCAATGACCCTTATTCGAAGCGCTGCTTGGCGATTCATTCCGATCAAGTGCCGCCCTCTGAAGGGATCAACCATAGCGATCGATAGCTAAAATCAGTCGCACACCGGCGGTCACCACGAGGGTGGGACCCCTGCCCGACGGGCTGTCCACTCCAGGCGCTCGCGCATGCCATGATCGGTGACGTACGGAGCCCGACCGAAGGGAAGGACATCATGCCCGCCTATGCGATAGCGCACCTGCAAGAGGCCACCCCGGTCCCGGAGATCGCCGAGTACATCGAGCGCATCACCGCCACCCTCGCACCGCACGGCGGCCGATTCCTGGTGCACGCCACACAGCACGAAGTGAAGGAGGGCAGCTGGCCCGGGCATGTCGTGGTGATCGGTTTCCCCGGGATCGCCGAGGCGCGGGCCTGGTGGGACTCGCCTGCGTATCGGGAGATCGCGCCATTGCGCTCACGACACATCGAGGGCGACGTCATCCTGGTCGAGGGCGTCCCCGAGAACTACGACCCGGCGACGACCGCCAAGGCGATGCGGGAGAGCCTGCCGGCCGACTAGGGCGTGTTTCGAAAGGCCCGTCTGCCCGGCGACGCCTGGCACGCGCTCTCCCGGAGGGGCACCCCCAGCCGCGTTGTCGGGATCGCCCCGATACAGCCAGTATCGGGGTGACCCTCCGCCTTGCGATCGCACGCACCGGACGCCGCCGGGCCCGCCCTTCGGGCGGACGACGCTACTTTCGAAACACGCCCTAGCCACGGGTCCGGACCCGGACCCGGCGCCATGGCGTCGGGCCCGGGTCTCGGGATGCGGAACTGACGGAATCCGGACAGAGTTCTCCACTGCAAACAGCTGACAGGTGACTCCCAGCATCCGGCGACGTAATCCACAGGCTCGGCTGGTCGACTGCACCCCGCTCCGTCATTGTCTGGTGCATGACAATCGCGTCCAGGGGTGGCGGAGGAGGAAGTCCCCCACAATCCTACTTCCGAAGGGACTGGCACGGTGTCAGAAGACATCACCCAGCGCGGGTCATCAGGCAGGTGGAAGCGGATGAGCGTGGCCTGCGCCGCAGGAACCGCCCTCGCCCTCGGCGGGGTCTACGCGCATGCCTACGCCGAGAGCGCCCCGACGCGGTCCGTGTCCAGCGCGTCGGCCGCCGCGGCCGCCCCGACCGCAGCCGTCTCCGACGTGGTCACCGCGGCGAACACGTTCCTGGCCACGCTGAGCACGACCCAGAAGAGCAAGGTGCTCCTCGGATTCACGGAGGCCAACGCCACGGCCTGGTCGAACCTGCCCTGCGGTTCGTCCTGTCGGGTCGGCATCCAGTTCAGCACGCTCAGCACCACACAGTTGGCCGCCGCCAAGGCGGTCGTCCAGGCGGCCACCGGCACGGGCAGCGGCACCGGCTACGGCCAGGTCTCACAGATCCTCGCGGCCGACGACGTCCTCGGCAAGAGCGCGAGCGGCTACGGCAGCGGCAACTACTACCTGGCCTTCCTGGGCACGCCCAGCACCACCGGCACCTGGCAGCTGCACTTCGGCGGCCACCACCTCGCCGTCAACCTCACCTATGCCGACGGCCAAGTAGAAGGCACCACCCCGTACTTCGTCGGCGTGGAGCCGTCCAGCTGGACCGGGAGCGACGGCACCACGTATGCGCCGCTGAAGGGCATGCGCGACGGGATGCTCGCCATGCTGAGTAGCCTGAGCACCACCCAGCTGGCGCAGGCCAAGCTGTCCCAGTCGTTCGGCGACGTGCTGCTCGGCCCGGCGAAGGACGGCACCTTCCCGGCGACCAAGCAGGGCCTCCTGGTCAGCCAACTGTCCGACGCCCAGAAGCAATTGGTGCTCGCGGCGCTGACGCCGTGGGTGAAGGTGGCGGACGACACGACCGCAGCCTCACTGCTGGCGACGTACCAGTCGGAACTCGACGCGACCTACATCTCGTACTCCGGCAGCTCCGCCCTGAGTAGCCAGGGTGACTACGTACGCATCGACGGGCCCGGGGTCTGGGTCGAGTTCGTCTGCCAGAACGGCGTGATCTACCGCAACCAGGTCCACTACCACACCGTGTACCGCGACCACACCCGCGACTACGGCGGAGAGTTCTCGTTCTGATGGTCCGCCCGCGGCTCCGGCTGTCATCGGCACCGCGCATGACGGTCGGGGTCGCGGTGGCGGTCCGGGCGGCGCTGCTCCCGGCGGCGCCGCCGGCCGCCGCGCATCCCATGCCGTACTCGGTGCTCCTGCTCGACGCTGCCGATCAGGACGGAGACCGGACGCCGGCGGCCCGCTCGTATCATGCCGGGCATGGCGCGCTTCGAGGATCTCTGCCGCTCCCTGTGGGACATCGACGGCGAGGCCGTCGTCCAGCCACCGTTGACGGACGAGGCGATCGCGGAGGCCGAGCGGCTGCTGCGGGTCACGCTCCCCGCTTCCCTGCTCGACCTGCTGCGCCATCGCAACGGAGGCGTGGTCGCGGAGAGCCGGGACGCCTTCCCGACGAGCGAACCGACCTCGTGGAGCACCGACCACGTTCCGGTCGACTTCGTGATGGGCATCGGCGGCCGTGAGGGCACGCTCTCTCTGCTCGACAGCCCCTACCTGGTCGGGGAATGGGGTCTTCCGGCCGCGGTGGTCCTGGTGTCCGCTGCCGGCGCGGCATGCTTCATCGGACTCGACTACCGGGCCTGCGGCCGGCACGGCGAACCCTCGGTCGTCTGGTTCGACGCGGACCGCGACACAGAACTGACCCTCGCCCCGGACTTCCGCTCCTTCGTCGAAAGGCTCGTCCCGGTGGGCGACTTCGAGAACGAGGACGGGGACGGGGACGGGGAAGAGGTCCCCGGCTGAGCCCCGCAGGTGCCGGGGTCCGGGAAACCCCGCGTGAGGTCCGACCGTCCAGTGACCCGTGAGTCGAGCGGCGCGACTCTCCTCGCCCGTGCGCTCCAGCAGAGCCCGGACCGGGGAGCCGCGGGAGTGATTCTTTCTGTGTTGTGCCGGGGCCTGACCTGGAAAAGGCCGGGACGTGGCCTGCTGTACGGGAACCGATCTCCCGTTGAAGGGTGCACGACGATGGAACTGGATCTGTTGGTCCGCCGGAACAAGCGTCCCGATGGAGACACCGCCTCGGCCATGGCCCGGGACGCGCGCCCCGGAGCCCGCCGCCTGCTGCTGACTGCGCCGGCCTTGGCGACCGCGGGCCTCGTCACGGGCGCCGCACGTCCACCCGCCATGGTGACGGTCGCTGCCGTCCCGACCTGTGAAGGCGTGCCCGCGACGATCGTCGGCACGAACCGCGACGACAGCATCGTGGGCACCCCGGGCAACGACGTGATCGTCGCGCTGGGCGGGGACGACCGCGTCGACGGTCTGGGCGGCAACGACCGTATCTGCGGCGATTCCGGCAACGACAGCCTGTCCGGCGGAGGCGGCAGCGACGTCCTCTTCGGCGGCAGCGGCAACGACCAACTCGACGGCGGCAACGGCGACGACGTCCTCTCCGGCGGTGACGGCAGCGACACCCTGTCGGGGCAGGCCGACGACGACAGCCTCGACGGCGGCTCCGGCCCTGACACCCTCTCCGGAGGCGACGGTGACGACGGCCTCGACGGCGGCGACAACATCTCCGGCGACGACGGCAACGACATCGCCTTCGGAGCCGACGGCAACGACAGCCTCGACGGCGGTTCCGGCACCAACCGCAACGACGGCGGCCCCGGCCTCAACACCTGCACCAACCCCACCACCGGGCCCGGCTGTCCCGTCTGACGGCCGGAAGGGCCGGGCGAGGCGTCGAGACCGGCCTGCGACGCCTATGCGACAGCAGGGCTGCGACGCTCGATCAGCACGACGTCGCGCCACACCCCGTGGTGCCTGCCGATGCGTTCGCGCGTGCCGATGACACGGAAGCCGGCCCTCCGGTGGAGGGCCAGGCTGCCGGTGTTCTCGGGGAAGATGCCCGACTGAATGGTCCAGACGCCCGCCGCCTCGGTCGACGCGATCAGGGCGCTCAGCAGCGCCGAGCCGATGCCGCGGCCGCGGGCGTCGGGGTGGACGTACACCGAGTGCTCGACCACCCCCGCGTACACGCACCGGTCCGACACCGTCACCGCGGCGACCCAGCCGAGTACCCGGCCCGAGTCGTCGACGGCGACGTGTCGGTGGCCGGGCAGCTTGGTGGCGTCGAAGTGCTCCCAGGTGGGTGCCGCCGTCTCGAAAGTGGCGTCTCCCTCGTCGATGCCGAGTTGATGGATCGCCAGGACCTCGGCGGCGTGTCCGGGGTCCATGGCCGTGATGCGCAGGCCGGGCGGAACGCTCACGCTCGGCCCACCGGGGCGATCTCGTCGATCAGTTCGCGGATGCGCTTTTCGATCTCGTCGCGGATGGGCCGCACGGCGGCGACGCCCTGCCCGGCCGGATCCGGGAGCTCCCAGTCGAGGTAGCGCTTGCCGGGGAAGACCGGGCAGGTGTCGCCGCAGCCCATCGTGATGACGACGTCCGAGGCGTGCACGGCTTCGACCGTGAGCGTCTTCGGCACCTCGGCCGAGACGTCGATGCCGACCTCGGCCATGGCCTCGACGACGGCCGGGTTGACCGTGGTGGCGGGGGCGGACCCGGCGGAGCGTACGTGGACGCGTTCGCCCGCGAGGTGGGTGAGGAACGCGGCTGCCATCTGGGAGCGCCCGGCGTTGTGCACGCAGACGAAGAGGACGGACGGCTGTTCGGCGGAGGTGTTCATGGCGGGTGCGCTTTCTGGCGGCGGGCAGGTCAGGGGAGTGCGGGGGCGGCGGGCTCGGGTTCGCGCTGGACGTCGGCGGGTTCGCCCTGGAGGCCGCCGGGTTCGCCCTGAGGGTCCGCGGGTTCGGCCGGTGCGGGTGCCGGGTGTCCGAAGACCGCGAGCAGCAGCCCCATCCCCAGTACAGCGCCCAGCAGTTGGGCCGCGATGAACGGACCGAGGGAGCCGGGCGAGATTCCGGCGAAGGTGTCGGTGAAGGCCCGCCCGATGCTGACCGCGGGGTTCGCGAACGAGGTCGACGACGTGAACCAGTACGCCGCGCCGATGTAGGCGGCCACGGCCACGGGTGCGTGGCGGGCCTGACCGGTGCGGCCCAGGCCGAGGATCAGCAGGACGAGCCCGGCGGTCGCGACCACTTCGCCCAGCCACAGATGACCGGCGAAACGGTCGTGGGTGGACCACCGCACGAGCGGCCTGCCGAACATCGCGTCCGCCAGGACCGCACCCGCGACAGCTCCCGCGACCTGGGCCGGCAGGTACGCGGCAACGTCGCGCGCGGTCGGTCCGTCCCCGGTGCGGCGGCCGGTGACCCAGGCGGCGAGCGTGACGACGGGGTTGAAGTGCGCGCCGGAGACCGGCCCCAGGAGCGCGATCAGCACGCCGAGCCCGAAGACCGTCGCCAGCGAGTTCGCGAGCAGTTGCACGCCCACGTCATGGGTCAGCTCGGTGGCCTGGATGCCGGAGCCGACGACCACCGCGACCAGGGCGGCGGAGCCGACCGCCTCGGCGGCGACCCGGCGGCCCAGCGGGACGCTCACGCGTCAGTCCCGGCCGTGCTCGATGTCCGCAGGAAGTCGGCGAGCCGGTCGAGAGTGGCAGGCAGCGCCCAGTAGTAGACCCAGGTGCCGCGTCGCTCGCAGTCGATCAGACCGGCCTGCCGCAGCAGCTTGAGGTGGTGCGAGATCGTCGGCTGGGACAGCTCGAAGGCCGGGGTCAGATCACAGACACATACCTCACCGCCCGCCCGCGACGCGATCATCGACAGCAGCCGCAGCCGCACCGGATCGCCCAGGGCCTTGAACAGCCTGGCCAGCTCGGCAGCCTGGCCGTCGTCCAGCGGGGCGGTCACCAGGCCGGGGCAACATGTGCCGTTCTCGTCGTCCTGGCCGAGGACCACAAGCTCTTGCTTTGACATACGTCTATGTTGACATCCTTCGATCCAGGGCGCAAGGTTGCATCGATAAACATCAATGCAAGCCGATGGGAGTTCTGAAATGTCCCGTGCTCAGCTCGCCCTGCGGGTCAGTGACCTGGAAGCGTCGATCACCTTCTACGCGAAGCTCTTCGGCACCGAACCGGCCAAGCGGCGCGAGGGCTACGCCAACTTCGCCCTCACCGAGCCCCCGCTCAAGCTCGTCCTGATCGAGGGCGCCCCCGGCGAGGAGACCCGGCTCGACCACCTCGGCGTCGAGGTCGAGTCCACCGACCAGGTCCACGCCGCCGGCGACCGCCTCAAGGGCGCCGGCCTGGCCACCTTCGAGGAGAACGACACCTCCTGCTGCTACGCCCTCCAGGACAAGGTGTGGGTGCACGGACCCGGCCGGGAACCGTGGGAGGTCTACGTCGTGAAGGCCGACGCGGACACCCTCGGCAAGAGCGCCGCCCCCGACGCCACCTGCGACGGCTGCTGCGCCGGCTAAGCCGCCGCGCCAAGCCGAGACATGGCGGAGCCCCCCTCGCCGCTTGGGAGGGGGGCTCCGCCGGCGCTCGGTCGGCAGACCGCGGGCGGGATGCTCTGGTCGTACTGGAAGACGTTCTGCGGGTCGTACTTCGCCTTGATCTTGCGCAGGCGGGCGAAGTTGTTCCGCCGGTAGGCGGTCTCCCAGTCCTGCGTACCGATGTTCGGCACGTTGACGTAGGCGCCGTTCACGTACGGGCGCAGCTTCTGGCTGAACTCGGCGATCCAGGCCTGCGCCTCCGGGGTGAGCGGGTCGCAGATGCCCGGCTGGTCACTGCGCTTGCCCCAGCCGACACCGGGCTCGGCGTAGAAGAGCGCGTCGCGGTGCGGGAACGAGGTGCCGTCGCGCGGGGGCCTCCTGACGTTCCCGCCGAAGGCCTGGACGAAGTAGTTGCTGTCGTCCGTGGGGGCGCTCCTGACGTACGACGTGACGATGTCGATCGCCTCGGTCGGGAACGGCTTCCTGGCGAACTGCGAGAAGAGCTTCCAGTTGGCCGGCTCGAGCTCGATCGGGACCTGGAATCCCGAGCAGACGTCGCCCCAGTTGCCCGCCTGCGCCGTGACCTGGGGGCTGTCGATCGACAGGAGCGGGGCCGGCAGCCTCTTCGCCTCCGCGGGGGTTCCCTCCGGGAGGACCCCGAACAGCAGGATCTGGTTCCGGTGGGCTTCGAGCTGGGTGCCGAGGCGGTTGTCGGTGAACGGCGCGATGCGCTGGTAGGTCTCGAAGATCCCGCGCAGGTTGCTGGTCCCGTCCCACGTGGCCGTCAGATACGTGACGCTCCTCAGCGGGGCGGGCTTGTAGGTGAGGGAGGTGACGATCCCGAAGTTGCCGTTGCCCGCGCCGCGCAGCGCCCACAGCAGATCCGAGTGGTGGTCCAGGTCGACCTTGAGCGCCCTGGCGCACTCGTCGCCGTCCGCGACGACGATCTCGGCGCCGATGAGGCTGTCGCAGGCCGTGCCGATCCAGCGGGTCAGGAAGCCGAAGCCGCCTCCGAGCGTGGCGCCGGACAGACCCACGCTTGCTTCGGACCCCGTCGTCACCGCGAAGTTCCGCTTCGCGAGCGCGGTCACCGCTTCGCTCTGGTTGAGCCCGGAGCCGACGGTCGCGACGCGGGCGTGGGCGTCGATGTGGACCGACTTCGGTTCGCTGACGTCGATCACGAGGCCGGCGTCGACGTTCGACCAGCCCTCAAGGCTGTGGCGGCCGCTGCGGACCCGCACCGCGGTATCGTGCTGCCGTGCCCACGTCAGGGCGTTGACCACGTCCTGGGTGTTCTGGGCGAAGACGATGATCAGCGGACAGTGGGAGAAGAGCTGGTCCCGGCCCAGGCGTGCGTCCGTGTACCCGGGGTCGTGGGGCCGGACGATCCGGCCGGTCGGCTTCGCCGGCGGCCACGCGCCGTGAGGTCGAGCAGCTCCGTGGTCACCAGGGCGGCAACGCGACCAAGTGGCGGTCGGCGACGACCGCCTTGGCCACGTGACCGCCCTGCGGGACGTAGCCGAGGACTCGTCGGCCGGCCGCGGCATCGAAGCAATGTGCGGGGGGCTTTTCCGGGAAGGGCAGTTCGGGCCCTAGTCGGTCCCGTCCTTCTTCTCCTCTTCCTTCTTCTCCTCCCTCTCCTCCCTGCGGCCGTCGTGCCAGGGGTTTGCGTCACCGGAGAGCAGCACGTCCGCCCGCGGTGGCATCCCCTCGGCTGCGGCAGGCGAGGCCGTGACTCCGCTCTGAGCCAGCAGGGATGCCAGGGCGGCCCGCTGTGCTTCGATGCGTTGTGAGAGGTTCTCGCTGATTTCAGGTGTGTCCGACACTGCGGAGCAGCCCTTCCATGAGTCGTTTCTTGCTGTTGCGGCAGTACGCGGTCTCTGTGGCGTCGAATCGGCCGGTCTCGAAGTACTTGTTCGCCGGCCGGCCGCCGAGGCAGTAGCTGAAGTGGCCGCAGGTGGCCCGACAGGCCGCGAAGCCTCGCACGATCTCGGCCACCCAGGAAGCCTGCGGCGCCCGCCGTACCAGGTCCACGAGCTCGGCGTCCTTCACATTGCCCACGGTGAAGGGGCCGTGGCGCCGGGAGGAGAACCCCGCCAGATCCGGACCCAGCACCGTGACTTCGCCGTCCCAGCCGATCATGGGCATGGGATCGTGCGGGGCCAGAGCGCGTCGATCGGCCGTGCCGGCCAGCGTCGCCGAGACATGGCGCAGCGCGTGGTCGAACTCCCTTACCCGCAGGCGCTGGTCGGATCGCCAGTGAGTGGCGAGGGCGGCCCAGAAGGCGGTCACTCCTTCGCCGTCCACCTGGCTGCCGGCGTGGACACCCTTGCGTTCCACGATGTTGACGCCGAGCGAGTGACACCCCAGCGCCACGAACCAGTCGTACAGCTCCGCGGCGACAGCGGGGTCGGGGTCCTCGACCACCGCGATGGCCCCGAAGGGAATGCCGTGTCCGCGCAGTGCGGCGATGCCGCGAAGAGCGAGTTCGAAGCTCTCCCGGCCGGCCCGGGTGGTCCGGGCACCGTTGGCGCGTCTCGGGCCGTCCAGGCTGACGTTCACGCTGATCCGGTGGCGGTTGAACACCTCGCACCAGGCGTCGTCGATCAGGGTGGCGTTGGTCTGTACGGCGTGAGTGACCCGGCCGCCGGCGCTGCCGAACCGTCCGATCAGTTCGGTGAAACCCGGCGTGCCGAGGGCGAGCGGCTCCCCGCCGTGCCAGACGACGCGTACCGGATGCAGGAGCGACCAGGCTGCCACGCCGCGCGCCACGGCGTCGGCCACCGCCACCGACATGCGCCGGTGGGCGGCACGGTCCGGGAGATAGCAGTACGAGCAGTCGAGGTTGCACAGCGTGGTGGGCTGCAGGAAGACGACCGACGCGGTCCGGGCCAGTTCAGTCATCGCCCGCCTCCGCCCGGAGGGCTCCCGTGCGCACACCCAGGGCCGTGACCCGTCGCATCGCCGCTCGCGCGGCGTCCGCGGAGCCGCTGCGCCGGTACAGCGCGGCCGCGTCCTGCCAGGTCCGCGACGCCCGCTCGACGTCACCCGCGGCGAATACCGCGGCGGCGCAGAGATCGAGCGAACGGGCTTGGCCGTACGTGTCGAAGAAGACGTCACGGAACAGCGCCAAGGCCCGTTCGTGGCAGTCGACGGCGCTCCGGTGCTGCCCCGCCGACCGTAAGGTGCTGCCGAGATCGTTGAGGACCATGGCCTCGCGGTACTGCTCCTTCTGCTGTCTGACGACATCGAGGGCCTTCGTATGCTGCTCGATCGCCTCCGGGAATCTGCCCATCGCGTGGAGAGTGAGGGCGAGATCATTGCGCGCACTCGCCGCGCGCTCCGTGTGGCCCAGTCCCTGGAAGAACGTCACGCATCGCGTGTGGTCCTCGAGGGAGGCGTCGAGCTGCCCCAGATTCCGCAGGACGCGCGCCCGGTTGTTCGTGGAGATGGCCTCCATGATCGTGTCCCCGAGCGAGCGGTACGCGGCCCTCGCGGCGTCGAGATGCGTCAGCGCCTCGTCGAAGTGCTCCATCCTGAACCGCAGGACACCCAGCCCGTTCTGGGTCATGGCCGCGGTACGGACGGCGCCCGACGCGCGCAGCAGCGTGTCCGCTTCCTGGAACGCGTCCAGGGCCTGTTCGAAGTGGCGTCCCTCCAGCAGGGCGTTGCCCAGGTTGTACCGAGCGGTGCCCTCCTCCCGGACCGCGCCGATCACGTGGAAGAGGTCCAGGGCGCGCCGGTGGGCGGCGATCGCCTCGTCTCCCCGCCGCAGATAGCGAAGGGCCATGCCGAGGTTGTCCTGGGCCATTCCCTCGAAGAGCCGGTCACCCAGCAGGCGGGCTCCCTTGATCGCGTGCTGGTACACCTCGGCGGCGTCGTCGAAGTGGTGCCGCCAGGACAGGTAGTGGCACAGGCTGAGCGCGAAGCGCACTCCGGTCGCGGCATGGTCCGGATCGACGGCCCACTGGGAGGCCGCGACCAGCCCTTCACGTTCCGTGTCCAGCCAGCGCAGGGCCTCCTCGCGGTCGGTGAATCCACCACTGCGCGGCTGTTCGGACAGTGTCTGGAGGTAGGCGTGGCTGTCGGTGACACGTTGGTGGTACCGGCTGAGCAAGCGGGCTCGCGCGGCGTGCGCGTCCGCGGACAGGGCGGCGTTCTCCCGGGTCCTGAAGACACCGTAGGCACGCACCAGGTCGTGCGTCCGCCAGCGACCGCGGCTGCTGCCGGTCTCGATCAGATGGGCCCGGACGAGGACGTCGAGCGACCGTGGATCCGGTGGTGCCCCGCCGAGCGCGGCGAGTGCCTCCGGGCCGGCCTCGGGCCCCGGCGCGAGGGCGATCAGGCCGAACAGCCGTGCCGGGTCCGGTGCCAGCCGTCGGTACGACATGTCGAAGGCCGCCCTCATCGCTCGCTCACCGTCGTCGAGGTGGTCGATGCGTGTGGTCATGTCGGCCAGTTCGTCCCCGAGTTCCGCGATCGGCTTGGCGGGGTCGTTGACGAGGAGCGCTGCGGCGATGTGCAGGGCCAGGGGCAGGTGTCCGCACAGCCCGGCCAGTCGGCGTGCCTGGCCGGGCTCCTGCGTGATGCGCGCATCGGTCGGGTCGGCCGACCGAAGTGCCGTTCCCAGCGCCTCCACGGACAGTTCCGGGGAGAGCACCCCCAACCGCATCAACCGCGCGCCCAATGGGGCCAGGACGTCACGCGAGGTGAGCAGCACGCGGTGACACGGGTGGCCCGGCAGAAGCGGTCTCACCTGGGAGGAGTGGGAGGCGTTGTCCACGACCACCAGGAGCGCACCCCGCTTCTCGGCGACGTCCGCCAGCATCGAGCGGTACAGCCCGGCACGCGCGTCGGCACTCGCCGGCATGTGGTCCTGAGGGACACCGAGTGCCAACAGCAGCTGTTCCAGCGCCTGTTCCGGGGTCACGGGGACGTTGTCGTAGCCGTGCAGGTCGAGGAAGACCACCCCGGCGGGGAAGAAGCCGCGGCGCTGCGCGGCATGAGCGGCTTGCAGGGCGAGCGCGGTCTTGCCGATGCCGCCGAGTCCGGTGACCGAGGACACGAGGACGGCACCGCGGGCCGGTTCGGCGGGGTCCAGGGCGGTCAGCAGTGCCCGCAACTCGGCGTCACGTCCGACGAAACCCGGTACCGGGCCGGGGAGCGACTGCATGGCCAAGGCGCCCGGGACGTGATGGAAGTGGTGTTCCACCTTCTTGCCCACGACATCTCCGTGGAACTGCCCGGAACGGAAGTCGAGCAGGTCCGATCCGACGGTGGCGCGGGCGACCTCTTCGTCGCTTCCGTCCCCGTCCGGGCTGCGGCCGGTGCCCGTTCCCATGCGTCCATGATGCCGTGCGGAACACCGTGGGCGCACTGCCCCGACGGCCGCGGAACGGACGTTGGAGGTTCCCGCACGCGCCCCGAAAAGTCCTACCGGTTCGCGATCTGCGGGCGGTCGCGGCGGGCGTCGCGCAGGACCGAGCCCCACCGGAGCAACTGGTCGAGCATGGCCCTGGCGGCGTTCTCGGGGCCCTGCGGGTCCCGGAGCGTGCCGTCGGGGGAGAAGAGGAGGCAGCAGCTGGGGAAGGAGACGTAGTCGCGCACGGTGTGGGCGTGCAACTCGCTGAAGACCTGACGCAGTTGCTCGATCGCCAGCAGACCGCCGCTGAGGCCGCTGTAGCCGACGAAGCCGATCGGCTTGGCCTTCCACCGGGTGTAGTGCCAGTCGACGGCGGCCTTGGGGGAGGCCGGGAAGCTGCGGTTGTGGTCGGGCGTCACGATGACGACCGCGTCGGCGGCGTCGGGCCGCCGGGTCAGTTCGGCCATGCCCTCGGGACGCGGCGGGTCGGGCTGCCCGGACTGGGACACGGTCGCCGACGAGCAGGCCGTGGCCCTCAAACAGGGGCCGGGGCGCACCGACACCCAAGTCGGCACACTCATGGACGAGTTGACGGTGTCCTGCGGGAAGCCGTTCGCCGATCGGCTGCGGACGCTGCCCGGGCTGCCGCGGGCGAACGGGGTGGTGCGCATGGTCCACCCGCAGGTGGGGGAGGTACGGCTGGCGTACGAAGCCCTCGGCCTGCCCGCCGACGACGACCAGCACATCGTCGTCCACCTGGCGGCCGACGGGGCGAGCGCCGCCGCCCTCGACCGTCTCACCGGCCGCCGCCCCGGGGCCTTGCGGGCGGTCTGAGCGGTACCGCCGCCGTCCGCGAGGCGCCCGGCCGGAAGTTCCGGCCGGGCGCCTGAGCGAGCCGCTGGTCATACGACGCCTATGGCGTCGGCGACACGGTCTGCTCCGTGAGCTTCAGGAGCTTGTTGGGCGAGCCCGAGCCCACACCGCTGAGGACTCCGCTGGTGGCGCCGTCGACCAGCGCGCTGCCGACGGTCGCCGGGGAGGCGCCCGGGTGGGCGGTCAGGTAGAGGGCGGCCGCCCCGGTGACGTGCGGGGCGGCGAAGGACGTGCCGTTGCCCGTGTACGTGGCCGAGTCGGAGGTGTTCCAGGCCGCCGTGATGCCGGAGCCGGGGGCGAAGAGGTCCACCCCGGAACCGTAGTTGGAGTAGCTCGCCCGCGCGTCGCTGCTCGTCGTCGCGCCGACGGTCAGCGCCTGGGTGACCCGGGCGGGGGAGTAGTTCGACGCCAGGGCACCCGAGTTGCCCGCCGCTATGGAGTACGTGACCCCGGAGGCGATGGAGTTCTTCACCGCGGTGTCCAGCGAGGTGCTGGCACCGCCGCCGAGGGAGACGTTGGCGACGGAGTCGGCGACGTGGTTGGCGGTGATCCAGTCCACGCCCGCGATGACCCCGGCGGTCGTGCCGGAGCCGTCGTTGCCGAGGACCCGGACGGCGACGATCTTCGCCTTCTTGGCCACGCCGTAGGTGGTGCCGGCGGCGACGGTCGCGACGAAGGTCCCGTGGCCGTAGCCGTCCTGCGCGGTGGCGTCGTTGTCGACGAAGTCCCATCCGTAGGAGGCTCTGCCCGCGATGTCCTGGTGGGTGATGCGCACACCGGTGTCCAGGACGTACACGGTTGCACCGCTGCCCCCGTCATCGGGGTAGGTGTAGGTGCCGCTCAGTGGAAGGCTGCTCTGGTCGACCCGGTCCAGACCCCAGGGGGCGTTGCTCTGGGTGCCGAGTGCGTGGACGACCTGGTCCTGCTCGACCGAGGCGACATCGGGGTCGGCCGCCAGCCTTCTGGCCTGGGCGCCGGTGAGGCTGACGGCGTAACCGTTGAGCGCGGAGGTGAACGTTCGCTTGACGCTGCCGCCGTACTCGGCCGCCAGGTTCCTGCCGCGCGCGGTGGTGGCCTTGAAGCCGACGTCCTTCTTGAGCGTGACGATGTAGCTGCCGGGTACGGCGTTCGCGGAGTCCGCCCCCAGCACGGTGCCCTCGGCCGGTGCGGCCTGGGCGGGGAGCGCGGAGAGGGCGCCTAAGGCGGTCGCCACCGCGGCCGTGATGGCGACCGCCGCGGTGACGCGCCGCTTCTTGGTGCGCACTGCTGCCATGTGAAGTGGTCCTTTGCGATCAGGCACGGAATCCTGGTGGGGGTCCGCGCCGAGCGGTGTGAGGCACCCGGTCGGTGCCACAGAGCGACCATGTGCTCGCGGCCGACGACGAGGACAGGGATTACATGTACATGTCGCACACCTGTCATGCGATGCCATCGTGTGCAGTGCTGCGGACACGGGATGTCATGTCCGTGTAGCCGACGGACCGTCAAATAAGCTTGTGTGAGGGCGAGTTCAGGGTCAGCGTCGAAGGCATGGGCGGCACCGGCCGGGCGTCGCACCTCACCTCGCGCGTCGCCCTCCTCCGACTCACAGACTCCGCACCACGCGGGCGGGATTGCCGACGGCGACGACGTTCGCGGGTACGTCCTTGGTGACGACGGCGCCGGCGCCGATGACGGAGTTGTCCCCGATGGCGACTCCGGGCAGGACGATGGCGCCGCCGCCGATCCACACGTTGTCGCCGATGACGATCGGGCGGGCCGCTTCGAGCTTGTCGCGCCGTGGCCGCGGCTCCAGCGGATGGGTCGGGGTCAGCAACTGGACGCCGGGGCCGATCTGGCAGTCCTCGCCGATGGTGATGGCCGCGACGTCCAGCGCAGTGAGGTTGTAGTTGACGAAGGTGCGCGCCCCGACGGTGATGTTGCTGCCGTAGTCGACATACAGCGGCGGACGCAGATGGGCCTCGTCACCGAAGGATCCGAGCAGTTCGCGCAGCAGCGGCTGGGCGGCGTCGGCGTCCTCGACATAGGCGGACCGGAAGCGAGCGGTCAGGCGGACGGCGCGCTGCTGGCGGCGGCTGATCTCGGGATCGTCCGCGATGTACAGGTCTCCTGCCCGCATGCGCTGGAGGTTCGAACGTGGGTCCTGGGCGAAGTGGTCCGTCTGCATGCGCCAGTCCTTCCCTGGGCGCGCACGGACGTACCCGCGTGCATCCGTCCGGCCCCTTCCGTCGCTGGACGGTCAGTCGAGCCACCATGTGCGGATCCGGCGTCTCACCGCCCACACGGCGAGGCCGATGAGGGTGAAGAGGATCCAGGCGCCGACGAAGTCGAGCGGGTCGCTCTCGTGTGCGTCGACCGTGACGAGGCCGGTGACGACGGTGACCACGCAGGCTCCGACGATCATCTTGCCGGTGAGGGGGAACTCGTCGAAGACGCTGAACCCGTCCGACTCGTGCATGCCACGGCGCAGAAGGCCGGCGCAGTACAGCGCGAGCACCCCGCCGCCGAAAAGGGTCAGGCCGCTGCCCAGGTAGAGCGCCGGATACTTCGTCGGTGAGTCTTCCGTCTGCTGAACCCGCCCGCCGAAGGTGATGTCGGTGCGGTGGCCGTGCCAGACGACCACCCCGATGCGGTCGCCCTTGTGCAGCCTCGACAGCACGGGTCCGGAGTCGTCGAGGTCGATCCGGCCGGACACGGAAGGGGGGCCCGTGACCTCGACCCAGTACTCGGCGCCACGACCGGAGTGGTTCTCCAACTTCCTGACCACGGCAGGGATGCCCCGGGTCTGCGACGCCGCTTCGTAGGACCGCACGGTGGCGAGGCTGTGCCGGTACGGCATCGCGAGCACGGCGGCCCCGCCGAGGAAGGCGAGCAACGCCAAGGCCGCCAGCCCCCAGGCTCGTTGCGCGGCTTCCCAGGTCCTGCCCATCTGCGCCTCCCTGCCCGGGAGTTCGACTCGCAGCGGACGGGGAAGGTTGCGCCGCCACCGCTGTGACCGCCTGCGATGTCCATACCCGGGCGGCCGCAGTGACACGACCCGCTACTGACGCACGGCGCCCATGAGTTCCCGGGCCCGGCGCACGAACGTCTCGTGCAGCTCCCGGGCCGCTCGTGGCACCGACTCCGCCCGTCGGCGTTGCAGCATCAGCAGCACCCGGGCGGAGTCCCCGGCCAGCGGGCGGCACACGATCGCGCCGCTGCGCTCCAGCGGGTCGCCGAGCACGCTGAAGTCGGGCAGCACGGTCACCCCGAGCCCCTCCGCGACCATCAGCTTGCCCATCTCCGCGCCGTCGGTCGAGTAGGAGATCGCCGGGGAGCGCCCCGTCAGCAGTCGGTGTACATAGCGGTGCATCACATAACCGGTGCGCATCGCGATCAGCGGCTCGGTGAGCAACTCGTCCACCGACACCTCCGCCAGGGCCGCCAGCGGCCTGTCCGACCGGACGCACACCACCGGCCGTCCGCGCAGCAGTTCGGTGGTCTCGAAGCCGGCGGGCAGGTCGTCGCCGTCGAGATGGTTGACCAGGCCCAGGTCGAAACCGCCTTCGGTGAGGCCTCGTTGGATCTCGGTCTGCCGTGCGCCCACCACCTCGACCTGGGTGAGCGGATGTGTTGCCCGGAACGTCCGAAGCACCGGGATGAGCAGAGGCACGGTCGCGGCGTTCACCGTGCCGACGCGCACCAACCGGCTCAGGCGGTGCTGCTCGCCCGCCGCGGACCGCAGCCGGTCCACCGCCTCCAGCACGCTCACGATGTGCGGCATCAGCTCCTGCCCCGCCGCGCTCATCGTCGCCCCGGTGCGTTTGCGCTCCAGCAGATCGACGCCCAGTTCCCGCTCCAGATTTCGCACCGTTTCGCTCAACGCGGGCTGGGACAGGCTGAGTTCGTCGGCCGCCCTGCGCAGTGAGCCGAGCCGGGTCACGGCCGTGATGTATTCCAGCTGTTCGGTCCGCATCCCGGCAGAATGCGTCGGCATACGGGCCATGTTCAAGGGTTGCCCTGTCACACCTTCGTGAAATGCAATGGTCCGCGATACGAGAACGGTCGGGTTTTCCTTGACGATGTTCGGCACCGGCTGCCACCATCGACGGCATGAAGATGCGACTGGACCTCACGCGGCGACGCCACGTCGACCTCGCACGTGTCTCCAGCGCCTCCTGTTGCGCCGCGGCCTGACCACTTCGCCGCATCCCTCCCTTCACCGCCTGAATCAGGTATCCCGGTAGGCCCGTCGTGGCGCCGGTGCATCCGTTCATGGCCTTTGTGTTCCCGGGTGCGCCCGTCGATTTCGGCGTGCCCGAAAACAATTCCGCACCAGGAGTCACGCAATGTCCGCAGCGCCCGTGAAATTCGCCTACTGGGTCCCCAACGTCAGCGGCGGGCTCGTCACCAGCACGATCGAGCAACGCACCGACTGGGGATACGAGTACAACCGCGAACTGGCTGTCCTCGCAGAGAACAACGGCTTTGAATACGCGCTCAGCCAGGTCCGCTACATGGCCAGCTACGGCGCCGAGTACCAGCACGAGTCGACCAGCTTCAGCCTCGCCCTGCTGCTCGCCACCCAGCGTCTGAAGGTCATCGCCGCCGTCCACCCCGGCCTCTGGCACCCCGGAGTGCTCGCCAAGCTCGGTGCCACCGCCGACCACCTCTCCAACGGCCGCTTCGCCGTGAACGTCGTGTCCGGTTGGTTCAAGGACGAGTTCACCGCCCTCGGCGAGCCCTGGCTGGAGCACGACGAACGCTACCGCCGCTCCGAGGAGTTCATCCGCGCCCTGCGTCAGATCTGGACCGAGGACCACGCCGAACTCGCCGGGGACTTCTACCGGTTGCGGGACTTCTCCCTCAAGCCCAAGCCGCTCAACACCCCTGAGCGCCCGCATCCGGAGATCTTCCAGGGCGGCAACTCCACCGCCGCCCGCGCGATGGCGGGCCGGGTCTCCGACTGGTACTTCTCCAACGGCAAGGACTTCGACGGAGTCGCCGAGCAGATCGAGGACGTACGTGTGTCGGCTGCTCAAGCCGGGCGCCAGGCACCGAAGTTCGGCCTCAACGGCTTCCTGATCGCCCGCGACACCGAGGCCGAGGCCCGCGACACCCTGCGCGAGATCGTCGCCAAGGCCGACACCGAGGCGGTCGAGGGATTCGGAGCCGCGGTGAAGCAGGCCGGCCGGTCCACCGCCGACGGCAAGGGCATGTGGCAGGACTCCGGCTTCGAGGACCTCGTCCAGTACAACGACGGCTTCCGGACCGGACTGATCGGCACTCCCGAGCAGATCGCGCAGCGCATCGTCGCCTACAAGAGGCTCGGCGTCGACCTCCTCCTGCTCGGCTTCCTGCACTACCACGAGGAGGTCGCGTACTTCGGCCGGCGCGTGCTTCCCCTCGTCCGTGAGCTGGAAGCCCAACTCCCTGACACAGAACTCGAGTCCGCTCTCGTCTGACCGAATGCCGCGACAGAGCGACCCACTTCCCTTCCCTCCGGGCGCCCGTCCCGTAGCGCCCCGGCTTCCAGAAAGAAGCAGCCTCATGGCCACCGTCCTTTCCCTCTCCGGCAGCCCCTCGGCCTCCTCCCGCACCGGTCGCCTCCTGCGCCACCTGGACCAGCGCCTGATCGACCAGGGCCACGAAGTCGTCCCGCTCGACGTCCGCGCCATCCCCGCCCAGGCGCTGCTGGGCGCGGACCCGCGCCACCCCGCGATCGTCGAGGCCGCCGAGCTGTTCGCCCGTGCCGACGGACTCGTCGTCGGCACCCCGGTCTACAAGGCCTCGTACTCCGGTGTCCTCAAGGCGCTGCTGGACCTGCTCCCGCAGTACGCGCTCGCCGGCAAGACCGTGCTGCCGCTGGCCACCGGCGGTTCCGTCGCCCACGTCCTCGCCATCGACTACGCCCTGCGCCCGGTCCTGACCTCGATGGGTGCCGCCCACATCGTCCAGGGCTGGTTCACCCTCGACAAGGACATCACCGTCCACGCGGACGGCACACTGGCCCTGGCGCCGGCGGTCGTCGACGCCCTGTCCCCGATCGTCGACCAGTTCTCGGCCGCGCTCGCACACCGGCCCGCCCTGACCGCGGCGGCCTGACCCCGATGACCGCCCACGTCATCGCCGACGACGCCGAAGCGCTCGCCGTCGCCGCGGCCCTGGCCGACGAGTTCCGTGCCGGGGCCGCCGACCGCGACCGCGAACGCAGACTCCCTACGGCCGAGTTGGCGCGGCTGTCGGCCTCCGGCCTGCTCGCCGTGACCGTACCCGCGGAACACGGCGGCGCCGACGTCAGCGCCCTGACGCTCGCGGAGATCTTCCGGCTGCTCGGCTCGGCCGACGGCAGCCTCGCCCAGATCCCGCAGAATCACTTCGTGTACGCCAACGTCATCCACCGGCAGGGCAGCGAGGAGCAGCAGAAGTTCTTCTTCGCCGAACTGCTCGCCGGGCGGCGGTTCGGCAACGCCCAGTCCGAGGCGGGCACCCGGCACGTCCAGGACCTGCGCACCCGCCTCAGGCCCCGGCCCGACGGCTCCTACCTGCTCACCGGGGTCAAGCACTACTGCACCGGTGCTCTCTTCGCCGACTGGATTCCCGTTCTCGCCCTGGCCGAGGACGACCGTCCGCATGTCGCCTACGTCCCCCGGGACGCCGACGGGCTCACGGTGATCGACGACTGGGACGGCATGGGGCAGCGGACGACCGCGAGCGGGACGGTCCGCCTGGACGGCGTCGCGGTGCCGGCCGACCGGGTGCTGCCGCATCACCTGACCTTCCAGGGACCTCAACTGCACGGAGCGACAGCACAGTTGCTGCACGCCGCCATCGACGTGGGGATCGCCCGGGGCGCCCTGGCCGAGGCGGTGGAGTTCGTGCGGACGAAGAGTCGGCCCTGGTTCGAGAGCGGGCTCGACACCGCCGCCGAGGACCCGCTGCTGATCCAGCGGTTCGGTGAACTCGCCCTGCTGGAAAGGGCCGCGCAGGCGCTCCTGCGCGAAGCGGCCCGCGCGGTCGACACCGCCCGCGGACACCTCACCGACGAGTCGGCCGCCGAGGCGTCCGTCGCCGTCGCTGCCGCCAAGGTGAGCGCGGCCGAGGCCGCGGTGACCGTCGCCGACGCGCTCTTCGAGGTGTCCGGCACCCGATCGGCCCTCAACGAACTGAACCTGCACCGGCATTGGCGGGACGCCCGCACCCACACCCTGCACGACCCGACCCGCTGGAAGATCCAGCACATCGGCCGGTACGTGCTCAACGGCACCCTGCCGCCCCGTCACGGCCTGCTCTGACGGACCCACGCGATCGGAGTACCCCTCGTGTCCCTCACCTTCCACTGGTTCCTGCCCACCAACGGAGACAGCCGCCACGTCGTCGGCGGTGGCCACGGCACCCCGGCCACCGCCTCGGGCCGGGACCGGCCGCCCACGGTCGCCTATCTGAGCCAGATCGCCCGGGCGGCCGAACACCTCGGCTTCGTGGGGGCGCTCACCCCCACCGGCGCCTGGTGCGAGGACGCCTGGCTGACCACCGCGATGGTCAGCCAGAACACCGAGCGGCTGAAATTCCTGGTGGCCTTCCGGCCCGGCTTCGTCTCGCCCACGCTCGCCGCGCAGATGGCGACCACGTTCCAGCGGCAGACCGGCGGACGGCTCCTGCTGAACGTGGTGACCGGCGGCGAGAGCCACGAGCAGCGCGCCTACGGGGACTTCCTCGACAAGGACGCCCGCTATCGCCGTACCGGTGAATTCCTCCAGGTCGTAAGGGCGTTGTGGGCGGGAGAGACGGTCGATCTGCGAGGTGAGCACATCCAGGTCGAGGCCGCGAGGCTGGCGCGGGTACCGGATCCCGTTCCCGAGGTGTACTTCGGGGGATCCTCACCGGTCGCCGGTGAGGTCGCGGCCCGGCACGTCGACGCGTATCTCACCTGGGGCGAGCCGCCGGCCCAGGTCGCGCAGAAGATCGCGTGGATCCGGGGCCTGGCGGCGAGGGCCGGGAGGACCCTGCGGTTCGGGATCCGGCTGCATGTGATCACCCGGGACACCTCCGAGGAGGCATGGGCCGAGGCACGGCGGCTGCTCGAGGGGTTCGACCCGCACACGGTGCGGTCTGTGCAGGAGGGGCTCGCGCGGAGCGAGTCCGAGGGGCAGCGACGCATGCTGGCCCTGCACGCGGGCCGGCGCGACGCGCTGGAGATCCACCCCAACCTGTGGGCGGGGATCGGGCTGGTGCGGGGCGGCGCGGGCACGGCCCTGGTCGGCTCACACGAGGAGGTCGCCGAGCGGATCAAGGAGTATGCGGCGCTGGGAATCGAGGAGTTCGTGCTGTCCGGGTACCCGCACCTGGAGGAGGCGTACTGGTTCGGGGAAGGGGTGCTGCCCCGGCTGGCGGGGGAGGGGCTGTGGCGCCATCCCGCCGCCGCACCGACTGTCCAGGACGCGCTGGTGCCGTTCGCATGACGAGCGCGGGACGTTCCAGGCCGTTCCCCGACGCAGGACGCGCTCTCGCCTGCTGGTCAGTCGCATCGACATTCTTGTCCGAATCCGCTGGAGCCCACCATGAGTGAATCTCCGGGTATCGCTGTGTCCGCCGGAACAGCACCGCCCGCCGAGGCGATCCCTCGCCCCGCCGTCCCTGTCGAACCGAAGCCCCTCGCGGCGCAGCGGGTCCTTCCGCTCAGGCGTCCCGGCCGCTGGATCACCACGGCCGTCCTGCTCGTGCTGGCCGCCCAGATCACCCACGGGCTGGTGACCAACCCGTTCTACCAGTGGGACCGCTTCCGCTACTGGTTCCTGCGCCCGACCGTCCTCGACGGGCTCGTCATCACCCTCGAAGTGACCGCCCTCAGCGCGGCGTTGGGGCTGCTCGGCGGGATCCTGATCGCGCTCGGGCGTCTCTCCGGCAACCCGGTGCTGCGCGCCGCGACCTGGCTCTACACCTGGCTGTTCCGGTCCGTACCGCTGATCGTCCTGCTGGTCTTCCTCTACAACTTCAGCGCCCTGTACAAGACGCTGAGCCTCGGGGTGCCCTTCGGGCCCGCCTTCTTCACCTTCGACGAGTCGAAGCTCGCCACCGACATGGCCGTCGCGGTCGTCGGACTCAGCCTCAACGAGGCGGCGTACGCGTCCGAAGTCGTACGCGGCGGCATCCTCTCCGTCGACCAGGGGCAGCACGAGGCGGCCGCCGCGCTCGGTCTGCCCAAGGGCTACCAGTTCACCCGGATCGTCTTCCCGCAGGCCCTGAGGTCCATCATCCCGAACTACGTCAACCAGCTGATCGGCCTGATCAAGGCCACCTCGCTGGTGTTCTACGTGTCGCTGCTCGACCTGTTCGGCTCGGTGCAGATGATGGGCAGCACCTACCCCGGCGACATCGTGCCGCTGCTGCTGGTCGCCACCGTCTGGTACCTGATCCTCACCAGTGCCGTGTCCGTCGCCCAGTTCTACGTCGAGCGGTACTTCGCCCGGGGCGCCACCCGCACCCTGCCGCCGACCCCGTTGCAGAAACTCCGCGCCGGCCTCGGAGAGTTGCGGGCCCGTGCGCGCAGGGAGGCCGCCGTATGAGCAACCGGACCGTGCGGACCGCCGAGTTCGCCGAGATCCCGACGACCGGGGCGCCCGCCGCCGTCGAGGTGCACGACGTGCACAAGTGGTACGGCGCCCACCGGGTGCTGGACGGCGTCGACCTGACCGTACGGCCCGGCGAGGTCACCGTCATCCTCGGCCCGTCCGGCTCCGGCAAGTCCACGCTGCTGCGGGTCATCAACCACCTGGAGAAGCCCGAGATCGGCTACGTCAGCATCAACGGCGAGCTGATCGGCGTGAAGCGGCAGGGGGAGAGGCTGAAGGAGCTGAGCGAGCGGGCGATCCTGGCGCAACGCAGCCGTATCGGCTTCGTCTTCCAGAACTTCAACCTCTTCCCGCACCTCACCGCGCTGGACAACGTGGCCGCCGCCCCGGTCGCGACCGGGCAGCTCGGCAAACCCGAGGCTCAGGAGCTGGCCCGGGAACTGCTCGGCCGGGTGGGCCTGGCCGACAGAGCCGAGGCTCATCCACGGCAGTTGTCCGGCGGACAGCAGCAGCGGGTGGCCATCGCGCGCGCCCTGGCCCTGCGGCCCGGCGTGATCCTCTTCGACGAACCCACCTCCGCCCTCGACCCCGAGCTCGTCGGCGAAGTCCTCTCCGTGATCAAGGACTTGGCGACCAGCGGCACCACCCTCGTCATCGTCACGCACGAGATCGGCTTCGCCCGCGAGGTCGCCGACCGGGTCGTGTTCATCGACGACGGCCGGATCCTCGAGCAGGGCCCGCCGTCCGAGGTCCTCGACCACCCGAAGCACGAGCGGACCAGGGACTTCCTCAGCAGAGTCCTCTGACCTCCGCCCCTCGCTCGACAACTCCTCACCACCGGCTGCCCGTCGGGCCGCGCCGTGCCACGGCCCGGTCCCGACCGCGCCTCCGTAGCGCTCCAGACAAGGGAGACCCCGCACCGCCATGTCCACCAGCGTCCACCACGCCCCGACCCCGCCATCGTCCCCGAGCCCGAAGCAACCGCACGTCCTGGACAACGCCGCCTGGGCCGCGCTGACCGGTCCGCACGCCCATCTCGCCGAGCGCGTCGGCCGGGCCGCCCGCTATCCCACGGACGTCTCCCCGTTCACCGCCCTGGAGGACCCCGCCGACCCCCGGGCCTGGGACGACCTGGCCGCGCTGGTGGGTCCCGGCGCCGTCACCGCGGTCACCGCGGTCCGAACCGTGCCCGAGGGATGGGCGATCGAGGACAGCGGTGCGGGCGTCCAACTGGTCGACACCGCTCTCTCGGCCGAACCCGCACCCGAAGCGGTACGGCTCGGGCCCGCCGACGTGCCCGAGATCCTCGGCCTGATCGCCCTCACCCAGCCGGGCCCCTTCCTGACCCGCACCGTCGAACTGGGCACCTACCTCGGCATCCGGGACCGCGGACGGCTCATCGCCCTGGCCGGCGAACGCCTCCGCCCGCCGGGCTGGACCGAGATCAGCGCCGTGTGCACCCACCCGGACCACCGGGGCCGGGGCCTGGCCACCCGGCTGGTCCGCGCGGTCGCGGCGGGGATCAGGGAACGCGGCGACACCCCCTTCCTGCACGCCGCGGCGAGCAACACCCGAGCGATCCGGCTCTACGAGTCCATCGGCTTCACCCTGCGCCGCCGTACCCGGTTCACGCTGGTCCGCACACCGGACGCACAGCCGGAAAGGGAGGGCCGGGACGGTCCGCGGGGCCGGGACGAACGCGCGGCCGGACACCAGGAAGAGAAGGCATGAATCCCGCCCCGCCCCGCCGCCTGCACCTGTACTCCCGGCCGCACATCGACCTGCTGCGCACGGCCGGCGCGCTCTGTCGCTCCTGACCGTTGTCCTCGCGGCCGCCCCCACCCACCGGGCCGGCTCCCTCGTACAGCTGATCAGGAAGGCACCGATCCCGTGTCCTCGTCACCCTCCCCGCTGCACCTCGCCGTCGCCCTCGACGGCGCCGGCTGGCACCCGGCCGCCTGGCGCGAGCCCGTCGCCCGGCCCCACGAACTGCTCACCGCCGCCTACTGGACCGACCTCGTCACCGAGGCCGAGCGCGGACTGCTCGACCTCGTGACCATCGAGGACGCGCTCGGCCTCCAGTCCTCGTCCGCCACCGAACCCGACGACCGCACCGACCAGGTCCGCGGACGCCTGGACGCCGTCCTCATCGCCGCGCGGGTCGCCCCGCTGACCCGCCACATCGGTGTGGTGCCGACGGTGGTGGCCACCCACACGGAGCCGTTCCACATCTCCAAGGCGATCGCCACCCTCGACTACGTGAGCGGCGGCCGTGCCGGTCTGCGCGTCCAGGTCACGGCGCGCCGCAACGAGGCCGCGCACTTCGGACGCCGTACGTTCCCGCCGTTCCGGATCGAGGACTACGGCACACCCGCCGTGCAGGACGTCGTGGCGGAAGTCTTCGACGAGGCGGCCGACCACGTCGACGTCATACGCAGACTGTGGGACAGCTGGGAGGACGACGCGGAGATCCGGGACGCCGCCACCGGCCGCTTCGTCGACCGGGACAAGCTGCACCACATCGACTTCGAGGGCCGCTTCTTCAGCGTCAAGGGCCCCTCGATCACACCCCGCCCGCCCCAGGGCCAGCCGATCGTCAGCGCCCTGGCCCACGCGACCGTCCCCTACCGGCTGGTGGCCAGGGCCGCCGACATCGGCTACGTCACCCCGCACGACACGGACCAGGCCCGCGCCGTCGTCGAGGAGATCCGCGCCGAGCAGACGGCGGCCGGCCGCGCCGACGACACACTGCACGTCTTCGGCGACCTGGTGGTCTTCCTCGACGACGACCCCGCCACGGCCGCGGCCCGCCGGGAGCGCCTGGACGCCCTCGCCGGACACCCGTACACCAGCGACGCCCGCATCTTCACCGGCACCCCCGCCCAACTCGCCGATCTGCTTCTGGACTTGCAGTCGGCCGGGCTGAGCGGCTTCCGGCTGCGGCCCGCCGTCGCCGGCCACGACCTCCCGGCGATCACCCGGGGCCTGGTTCCCGAACTACAGCGCCGGGACGCCTTCCGCCGCGCCTACGAGGCCGACACCCTGCGCGGGCTGCTGGGGCTCGCCCGCCCCGCCAACCGCTATGCCGCCGCGAACGCCTGAGCCGGAGGGACCGTACGACATGAGCAAGCCCCTGAAGCAGATCCACCTGGCCGCCCACTTCCCCGGCGTCAACAACACCACGGTGTGGAGCGACCCCGAGGCCGGCAGCCACATCGAGTTCAGCTCCTTCGCGCACTTCGCGCGGACCGCCGAGCGCGCCAAGTTCGACTTCCTGTTCCTCGCGGAGGGACTGAGGCTGCGCGAACAGGGCGGGAAGATCTACGACTTGGACGTGGTCGGCCGTCCCGACACCTTCACGGTCCTCGCCGCGCTCGCCGCCGTCACCGAGCACCTCGGGCTGACCGGCACCATCAACTCCACCTTCAACGAGCCCTACGAGGTGGCCCGCCAGTTCGCCAGCCTCGACCACCTCTCCGGCGGCCGGGCCGCCTGGAACGTGGTCACCTCCTGGGACGCCTTCACCGGCGAGAACTTCCGGCGCGGCGGCTTCCTGCCGCAGCAGGAGCGCTACTCCCGGGCCAAGGAGTTCCTGGCCACGGCGAACGAGTTGTTCGACTCCTGGCGCGGTGACGAGATCGTCGCCGACCGGGCCACCGGAGACTTCCTGCGTGACGCCAAGGCCGGAGCCTTCGAGCACCGGGGCCACCACTTCGACATCCACGGCCAGTTCAATGTGCCGCGCTCTCCGCAGGGGCGCCCGGTGATCTTCCAGGCCGGCGACTCCGAAGAGGGACGGGAGTTCGCCGCCGCCGGTGCCGACGCCATCTTCAGCCGGTACAGCACCCTCGACGCGGGCCGAGACTTCTACACCGACGTCAAGTCCCGCCTGGCCAAGTACGGCCGCAGGACCGATCAGTTGCTGATCCTCCCGGCAGCGACCTTCGTGCTGGGCGACAGCGACGCCGAGGCCGAGGAGCTGGCCAAGGAGGTACGCCGCAGTCAGGTCAGCGGTGCCACGGCCATCAAGCACCTCGAGTTCGTGTGGAACCGGGACCTGTCCTCGTACGACCCGGACGGGCCGCTGCCCGACATCGATCCGGACGTCGGCGACCACCACATCTCCCAGGGACGCGCCCAGGTCCGCATGTACCGCGACCCGCTGGCCACCGCCCGCGAGTGGCGCGAACTCGCCGCGGCCAACCGGTGGTCCATCCGCGACCTGGTCATCGAGACCGGCAACCGACAGGCCTTCATCGGCTCACCGGCCACCGTCGCGAAGACCATCAACGACTTCGTCCAGGCCGACGCCAGTGACGGCTTCATCCTCGTCCCGCACCTCACTCCGGGCGGTCTCGACCCCTTCGCCGACAAGGTGGTCCCGCTCCTGCAGGAACAGGGCGTCTTCCGCGCCGAGTACGAGGGCCCGACCCTGCGCGACCACCTCGGCCTGGACCACCCCGACGAGGTGCGTGACGAGCGGGTGGCATCGTGAAGTTCCTCGCCGTCACCCTGATCGTGCACGCCCCGCACCCGGTGACGGGAGTGCGCAGGTCCACCCAGGACCGCTTCCGCGAGGTGCTCGACAACGCGCTGCTCGCCGAGGAACTCGGCTTCGACGGCTTCGGCGTGGGGGAGCGGCACGAGCGGCCCTTCATCTCCTCCTCGCCGCCGGTCGTCCTCAGCCACATCGCCGCCCTCACCTCCCGGATCCGGCTGTTCACGGCCGTCACCACGCTCAGTCTCCTCGACCCGGTGCGGGCGTACGAGGACTACGCGACCCTGGACCATCTCTCCGGCGGACGCCTGGAGCTGATCATCGGCAAGGGCAACGGGAGCGCCCAGCGGGACCTGTTCCAGGTCACCCCCGAGGACCAGTGGGATCGCAACGCCGAGGGCTACGAGGTGTTCCGCAAGCTCTGGCGCCAGGACAAGGTGACCGCCGGGACCCGCTTCCGTCCGCAACTCGAGGACGCGGAGGTGTGGCCCCGGCCCCTGCAACAGCCGATCCGGGTCTGGCACGGCAGCGCGACCAGCAAGGAATCGGTCGATCTGGCCGCCCGCTACGGCGACCCGCTGTTCTCCGCCAACGTCACCAACCCCATAGAGCCCTACGCAGAGTTGATCCGTCACTACCGGGAGCGCTGGGACCACTACGGCCACGACCCGGCCGCCATCGCGGTGGGCGCGGGGACCGCGGGCCTCTACGCGGCCCGCACCTCCCAGGAAGCGATCGCCGCCTACCGGCCCGTGTTCGAGGGAAACCTGGCGTTCCAGAAACGGCTGGGTCTCGAACCGGTCTTCGCGACCCTGGAGGACTTCGTGGAGCACAGCTCCGCGTTGATCGGCAGCCCCCAGCAGATCGCCGAGAAGGTGCACCGCTACCACGAGCGGTTCGGGCACACCGTACTGCATCTGCAAGCAGACGCAGGAGGACTGACGGACCGTCAACACCGGGACTCCCTGGCCCTCTTCCAGTCGGACATCGCGCCGGTGCTGCGCCGCGAGATCCCCGATCCACCGTTCCCCTGGGGCCCGGTCCTCGCGCCACCCGCACCCGGTCCCGTACCCGCCGACCACTGAGGAGCCCTCCGCACATGTCCGACATCCCCCTCGGCGTCCTGGACCTGATCCCGATCTCGACCGGCTCCAGTGCCGGCGAAGCGCTGCACAACTCCATCGACCTGGCCCGGCAGGCCGAGCGCCTCGGCTACACCCGGTACTGGGTCGCCGAACACCACCTCAACCCGGGCGTGGCCGGCACCTCGCCCGCCGTCGTGCTCGCGCTGACCGCCTCCGCGACCTCGACCATCCGGCTCGGCTCCGGCGCCGCCCAACTGGGCCACCGCACCGCCCTGTCCACGGTGGAGGAGTTCGGCCTGATCGACGCCCTGCACCCCGGGCGCCTCGACCTGGGCCTCGGCCGCTCCGGCGGACGCCCGCCCGGCGGAACCGCCACCCCGCCGCCGACCGCCACCGGGGTCGTCGACGGGTACGCCCCCAACGGCCTGCGCATACCGCCCCGCTTCTCGTTCGAGCACCTGCTCGGCTCACCGCGCGTGGCACTCCAGCGCAAGCTGCTCCACCTGCCGAACGCCGAGTCGCAGGACTACGGCGAGCAGATCGACGACATCCTGGCGCTGCTGGCGGGCACGTACCGCTCCGCCGAAGGGGTGGAGGCCCATGTCGTGCCGGGGGAGGGCGCCGACGTCGAGATCTGGATCCTGGGCAGCAGCGGAGGCGAGAGCGCCGCGGTCGCGGGCCGCAACGGTCTGCGGTTCGCGGCGAACTACCACGTCAGTCCGGCCACGGTGCTCGAGGCGACGGAGGGCTACCGCGCCGCGTTCGAGCCCTCCGACGTCCTGGACAAGCCGTACGTCAGTGTGTCCGCGGACGTCGTGGTCGCCGAGGACGACGAGACCGCGCGCGAACTCGCCACGGGGTACGGCCTGTGGGTGCGCAGCATCCGTACGGCCGAAGGCGCGATCCGGTTCCCCACACCGGACGAGGCCCGTGCCCACACGTGGTCCGACGCGGACCGGGCACTGGTGCAGGACCGCCTCGACACCCAGTTCGTCGGCTCCCCGGGCCGGGTCGCCGACCAACTGGCCCAGCTCCAGGAGGCCACCGGCGCGGACGAACTGCTGATCACCACGATCACCCACGGCCACGCGGACCGGGTGCGGTCCTACGAACTCCTGGCCGAGGAGTGGCGCAAGCGGTGAGGGGCGGAAGGCGAGGCACTGGGACGAAGTCGGCCGGGCCAGGGTGTTGCGGCCGGGTCGGCTTCCTTCCACGGATGCATCAACCGCACTGTACCGAGGCGGCGTTGACAGCCGTCGGGATCGGCGCGACGGTGAGGGGTCTGCCGTGACCCGAGACCGGAGGTCGCCCCGTGGCCGGTTCGTCAGCACCTCGCTCGGACACCGACCTCGTCGCACGCGTACGCGACCTCCAGCCGCTCATCCGCTCGCACGCCCTGCGTGCGGAGCAGCGACGCCGGGTGACGGCCGAGGTCGTCGAGGCGCTCACCGGTGCGGGGATGTTCCGCATGAACGTCCCCCGCCACCACGGCGGTTACCAGTCCTCACTGCGCACTCAGGTCGACGCGCTGAGCGAGGTCTCCGCCGCGTGCGGGTCGGCCGGGTTCATGGCGTTGATCCAGGCCGGGTGTGCCTTCATCGCGGCCCTGTTCCCCGACGAGGCACAGGACGAGATCTTCACCGTCCCCGACGTGCGGGTCGGTGGCACGCTCATCCCGAGCTCGAAAGCCGTTGCCGTGGACGGCGGTTACGTGGTCAGCGGGAACTCCCCCTTCGCGACCGGATGCCAGGACGCCGACTGGCATCTGCTGACCGCGCTGGCCGACACCGGACAGGGTCCGCCGGAGATGCTGTGGCTGGCGATCCCCATGACCGACCTGAAGGTGCTGGACGACTGGAACGTCTCGGGTCTGGCCGGGAGCGGCAGCAACACCGTCGTCGCCCAGGACGTCCACGTACCCGCCCATCGGGTGCTGCCGGTGGGGCCGTTGCTGGCGGGCGAGTTCGCGTCCCGGCGCAACAGCGCCGACTCCTTCTACCGGATGCCGGTGCTGCTGCTGTTCTGCGCCTGGTCGGCCGCGAACGCCCTCGGCCTGGCCCGGGCGGCTCTGACGGAGTTCGGCGAGCGCATCCACCAGCGGGGCATCACGTACACCGTCTACGAGCGCCAGCACGACGCCCCGCTGACGCATCTCCAGTTCGCCGAGGCCGCGATGAAGATCTCGGCCGCGGAACTGCTCACCGCCGACTTCGTGGGGCTGGTCGACTCCAGGGTGGCCGACCCGGCGCCGTACACGACGCAGGAGCGGGCCCGGATCAGGGCGCAGTGCGGGTATCTGGTGCGGTTGTGCAAGGAGGCCGCCGACCTGATCGGGTCCGCCTCCGGCGCCTCGTCCCTCCACCGCGAGATACCGATCCAGCGGATCGTGCGGGACCTGAACGCCCTGAGCCTGCACTCGTTCGTCAACCCGGCCGCCAACCTGGAGCTTTATGGCAGGGTGCTGTCGGGGCTCGACGCCGGGACGCCGTTCCTCTGAAGCGCGTCGTCCTCGCCCGTCCCAGGTGGAACGTAAGGACTCGACCACAGTGATCACCACAGAACGTCTCCGGCTGCGCCCGCTCACCGAAGCCGACACCGACTGGTGGGTGCAGCTCCACGCCGACGACGACGTGAACCGCTTCGTCGGCAGCTACACCCGGGAGCAGGCCGCGGCACGCCTGCACGACATACAGCAGCAGTGGGCTCGGCGCGGTCATGGACTGGCCGCCGTCGAACTGCGCAGTACCGGTGAAGTGATCGGGCGCAGTGGCCTCAACTGGTGGGAGCAGTTCGGCGAGACCGAGATCGGCTGGACCTTCGCCCGCGCCCACTGGGGCCGGGGCTATGCCACGGAAGCAGCCCAGGCGGTTCTTGGCTGGGGCTTCGGGCCGCTGGGGCTCAAGCAGATCACCGCCATGATCCATCCCGGCAACACGGCCTCTTCCGCCGTCGCCGGGCGCCTCGGATTCACCCCCCTGCGCGAGGACACGGTCCTCGGCCGCCCCTGCATCGTCCATGCCCTGACCCAGGAGGACTTCTCGTCCACGGCGAACTCGGTCCGGTAGCAGTCGAGCGGTGCCTGGTCGACGCAGACGGTCAGTGGGACAGCCGACCAGGCCCGACCGTGTCCTGGGACTCGACGTCGAGCGGTCGCAGGAAGCGGCGCTCGTACCGCTTGATGCAGCGGGTGCTCCGAGCCAGTTCGAATGCGTCCTGGCACTCCGGGTCGGTCATGCTGTCCTGGCGGTACTGCTCGTACGCGGCGAAACTGGGAAAGGAGAAGAGGGCGTAGGCGATGTCACTGTCGCCCTCACTCGGCAGGAAGTAGCCGTGGTGGGTCCCGCCGAACCGGTTGACGAGCCCGACCCAGCGGCGGCCGTACTCCTCGAAGTCCTCGAGCTTGTCGGCATCGATCTCGTACTTCAGGTGAATGGTGATCACACCCACATCATGCTGCATGCCGATCAGGGCTCGAAGGCGGCCGCCGCAGCCCGAACGCTGATCACGCGTTGCCGGCTCCCACCTTCTGCGCTGCGGCCAGGTAGGCCAGCACGGCGGGCCGCCCGTCGTCCCTGCGCGCGGCAACCGCCAGCCGGGAAGGGGAAATGCCGCGGACCGGTACGGCGATCACCTCGTCCCGGACGACCAACGAGGCGTTGCCGGCCGCCAGGAGTGCGATCCCCTGGCCGTTGGCGACCGCCTCGTGGGTCTCCTCGGCGCTGGCCACCACCCCGCCTATCCGTGGCGCGCGACCACCACGGGAGTCCAGGGCCAACCAGTAGTCCCGTAGCGGACCGGCCTCCGGGGGGAGAGCCAGGAACGGCTCGTCGAGGAGATCGGCGAAGTCCACCGCACCCTCGTGATCGGCTGCGGCCCGTGCCGCCAGGGGGTGCCCGTGCGGCAGCGCCACCACGCGTGGTTCCTGGACCACGACCGCGTACCGGTAGCGTTCGCCGTCCGGGAGCGGCAGCCAGACGAACGCCACATCGCTGGACCCGTCCGCCAGTCCGGCACTGGGGTCGGCCCAGTTGACCTGCCGCAGGACGGGCCGTACGTCCGGATGCAGGGAGACCAGCCGGGTGCGCAGGGCGGGCAGCAACCCGCGGCCCGGGCTGGTGGACATGCCGATGACCAAGGTGTGCCGTTCGGCGGCCTTGGCGTCCTCCACCGCCGCCTGGGCGGCCTGCCAGGCGGCCAGTAACTCGCGGGCGTGCGGTAGCAGGGCTTCCCCCGTAGCCGTCAGCCGCACCGCCCTGCGGTCCCGTTGGAACAGACCCGCGCCGAGCTGTTTCTCCAGCATCCGGATCTGCTTGCTGAGCGCGGGCTGGGAGACGAACAGCCGCTCGGCGGCCCGCGTGAAGTTCAGTTCCTCGGCGACCGTGACGAAGTAGCGCAGATCGCGTCCGTGGACGTCCATAACGCATGGCTATCACAGCAGATCTTGGACGTGGTCCCGGATTCCGGCGAAGGATGGGGGCTGTCGGCGGGGCGGTCCCGTACGGCAGTGATGGGGGAGACGAGAGATGACCGAGAACGGCAAGGTATGGCTGGTCACCGGCGCGAGCAGTGGGTTCGGGCGGGCCATCGCCGAAGCCGCGGTGGCGGCCGGTGATACGGTGATCGGTACCGCCCGGCGGCCGGAGGGCCTGGCGGACCTGGTCGCCGCGTACCCCGACCGGGTGGAGGCGATCGGTCTCGACGTCACGGACGGCGCGCGGATCGACGAGGCGGCCGCCGACGTCCTGGCTCGCTACGGCCGGGTCGACGTGCTGGTGAACAACGCCGGGCGCACGCAGGTCGGGGCATTCGAGGAGACCACCGACCAAGAGCTGCGCGACCTGTTCGAGGTGCACGTGTTCGGGCCGGCCCGGCTGACCCGGGCGCTGCTGCCGCAGATGCGGGAGCGAGGCAGCGGATCGATCGTCAACATCAGCAGTTTCGGAGGGCAGTTGTCCTTCGCCGGGTTCTCCGCGTACAGCGCGACCAAGGCGGCGCTGGAGCAACTGTCCGAGGGCCTGGCCGACGAGGTGGCGCCGTTCGGCGTCAAGGTGCTGATCGTGGAGCCCGGTGCATTCCGCACCAACCTGTTCGGCAAGGGCGCGGCCCACTTCTCCGAGGAGCACCCGGCGTACGCGGAGAAGGTCGGCGCGACCCGGAAGCTGGTGCAGGACGGCGACGGCGCGCAGCCCGGGGACCCGGCAAAGGCCGCCGCGGCGATCCTGCTGGCCCTGGACGCCGATAACACCCCGCTGCGGCTCGCCCTCGGCGGCGACGCGGTGGACTTCCTCGTCGGCCACCTGGATTCGGTACGAGCCGAACTCGCCGCGTGGGAGACGGTCTCCCGGGGGACCGGGTTCGACACGCAGTGACGCGCTCGCGCGGTGCGAAGCAGAGGCATGAACCGGAGTGCGGTGGTGCCGCTGTGGAGCAGGACCCGGTTCAGCCTCCGAGGCGGTGCGCGAGGTGGAGCAGATCCGCCAGGCGCAGCACCCGTCCGTCGAAGCCCGGGAGGGGGACATGGAGCGGCCGGGTCCAGCGGGCGGGGATGGCGTCCAGCCCGTAGTACGCCCCTGCGAGACCGCCGGTCACCGCGGCGACGGTGTCCGTGTCCCCGCCGAGGTCGATCGCCGCGCGCAGGGCGTCCTCGAAGCTGTCGGTGGTGCGCAGCGCCCAGACGGCGGAGCCCAGACAGGGCCAGACGGCACCGTTGAACTCGGTGGCCCGGTCGGGATGCCAGTCGGGTGCGAGGACGACGGCGTACCGGTCGCGGTGGTCGGGGTGGACGAGGGTCAGGACGCCCGGGATCGCGGCGAGGGGATCGGCGCCGGCGAGGGTGAGACGGACGAGTTCGTGGAAGATCGCGGTGCCTTCCCAGGCCGCGCGGTCACCATGGGTCAGGGCGGCGATGCTGCGGGCCGCGTCCATGGTGGCTTCCCGTCCGGCCGCGGCGAAGTGGACCGCGGAGGTCGACGCCCGCATCAACGAGCCGTTTCCCGCCGCTCGTTGGTTGACCTGGAAGTGGATCGCGGCGGCGCGGTCCCAGGGCATCCCGTTGGTCAGCACGTCCTCGGTCTGCAGGCCGATGTCCTTCGGCTCCGACGCTGCCCACCGCTGGAAGCGGGCGAAGATGTCCGGCAGATCCAGCCCGTCCCGTTCCAGCAGCGACTCTGCGACCAGGACGGCCATCTGTGTGTCGTCAGTGACCTCGCCGGGGTCCCAGCCGCCGCCTCCGCACATCTCGCCACCGGCACCAGGAGCGGGAAACCGCGCGGAGAACACTCCCTCCGGGCCGAACTCGAAGGGGCCGCCCAAGGCGTCTCCCACCGCTGAGCCGACTACCGCGCCGACGACCCGTTGCATCCGCTGCACCCGCTCCATTCGCGCAGGCTATCCGTGCCGCGCCGACGGCAGCGCGGACCCGTTGCGCCCCACGCACACGACGCATCACCGAGGGTGGCTAATTGGATACTTTGTGCAGTATTCCTTTCATTGGATCTCGCGAGGAGTGGTGCATGGTCAAGACCAGGACAGCCAGGTCGGCGGCCCGCGGGCGAGGGTCGGTCGTGCGGGCGTTGTCGGGCATCGCTGCGGGTGCGCTGGCCGTGCTGCCGGTCGCGACCGGTGTTCCGGCCCACGCGTCGGCGGCACCGGCTCCGGCTCCGGTGCAGTGGGCCGTGCTCGGTGACTCGTACACGGCAGGCGTTTTCGTCGGTGATCCCAGCCCGCCGCTGGGCGACGCGGGCCGCGACGGCTGCGACCGCACGACGGGCTCGTATCCGAACCTCGTCGAGCGGGGGCTCGCCGCCAGTCCACCGGCGGGCCGGAAGGTGCGGCGCACCGACGTCAGCTGCGGCAACGCCACCGTTCTGGAGGTCGCCTCGGCGCGGCAGACTCCCGTCAGCCCGGTGCGGCCTCCCGAGGACGGCTGGCCAGGCCTGGCCCCGCAGGCGGACCGCGCCGCGCTGAGCGCGAGCACCGACGTGGTCACGATCGGCGTCGGAGGCAACAGCCTGCCCATCGGCAAGCTGTTCACCTCCTGCCTGCTCGCGGGGATCGGCAGGCCGGACGAGGCCACGCCCTGCCGGGACGCCTACGAGGCCGACGGCCTGTTCCTCGACCGCGAATCGATCTACGACAAGTACGACCGGCTCACCCGGGAGTACGCCACCATGCTGCGGAACGTGCACCGGAAGGCACCCGACGCAAAGATCATCACGGTCGGTTACCCCACGATCTTTCCCGAAGACCCCAGCGGCTGTGACCGCGAGGACACCACGGAACTGGCCGTCCGCCTCAAGGACGTGGGACTGCTCTCGGTCACCCGGGGGGACGTCGCCTGGCTGCACGAAGTGACCACCCACCTCAACGCCGTCATCCGGGCCGTCACCGAGCTGAGCGGCGACGAGTACGTCGACACCGCCACCTCCAGCAAGGGCCACGACGTGTGCCGGCCGCAGGGGGAGAAGTGGGTGGAAGGCATCTGCGGACAGGCGGGCTCGTACTGGCCCGACCACCTGGACTTCGGCCCGCTCTCGCTGGAGTGCTCCGACGGGAAGAAGGCCACGTTCGTGCACCCCGACGCAGCCGGGCATGCCGCCATCGCCGCACAGGTCGAAGCCGCCGTCCGCAGGACGCTGAGCTGACCATGGCCGACGGCGTGGTCGCCAGGCATGTCAGTGGCTGCTTCTACGCTTCCGGCCGTGAATACAGATGATCTTTCGTGGCAGGCCGGCAACTACGGCGGTATCCCTCCCCGGAAAGTGGAACTCCTGCTGGAGCACGGTCACCTGGACCTGGTGATCCGGGCGGCGCAGGAGCGCGGCGAGTGGTTCTGCGCGGAGCGCGCGGCGCAGGAGCTGTGCCGGTCGGGCGAGTTCGCACGGGCGCTGGAGGTGATGGAGCCGTTCGTCGCGACCGGATGGCGGAAAGCCCTGTGGGCGAAGGCGGACGTCCTGCTGCGGGCGGACCGCACGGATGAGGCCGTGGATCTGCTCGGCCCGGACGAGGAGGGCCGCGCCTCACCGCACGTGTGCGCCGACACGGCCAGGCTGCTCGCCGGGGCAGGGTGCGTGGACGAGGCCGTCGACCTGCTCGTGCCGCACATCGGTGAGGTGTGGATCCGGTCGGTCCTGGTGGAGATCACCGAAGGCCGGGGTCGTGACGAGCGGGTGCTGGAACTGATCGCCCCACACGTCGAAGCCGCGCGGCGGGCCCGCGAGGAGGGCCGATGGGATCACACCTGCTCCGACATGCCGGAGCTCCGGGCCCGGGTGCTGGAGCGCGGGGGGCGCGTCGACGAGGCGATGCGGATCCTCGGCGAGGACACAGCCGGGTACCGCTGCCGCGACCAGGGCACTCTCATCGCCTACGCCGAACTGCTGGCACGCCACGGCCGGCTCGACGAGCTGCGCGAGCTGGCCACCGGGCGGGACGCGCACACCGTCCTGCCCAAGTACGCGAGCAGCCTCCGAGACCACGGCCGGGCCCAGGAAGCCGAGAAGGTGATGCGTGAGGCCCTCGCCGCCGACGACCGGCTGGGGTACCGGGCCTGGCTCGCCTCGGTCTTGCTGCGGGACGGTCGGCTGGACGACGCGATCGCCGTCGCCGAGCCCGGCTTCAGCCGGTACGACTGTTCCAACCTCCTGGCCCCCCTGGCCACCGAGCTTCTCGACCGGCCCGAGGAACTGCTCCACCTCCTGGATCATCCGCTCACCGTGCCCCACCACGGCCACGAAGAGTTCCAGCACTGGTGGCGGGCCTTCGCTCTCGCCGGTCTCGGCCGCGTCGAGGAAGCGATCGCCGTGGTCGAGGCCCACCCGGATCCGTGGACCGACCCCCGCATCGTCAGGGCCGGCCTCCTCGGCGTCGCCGGCCGCCTCGCTGCCGCCGCCGCTGAATTGCGGGACCACGGCACGGTCGAGGCACGTGAGGAATTGTTCGACGTTCTGGTCCGGCAGGGGCAGGCGGCCGAAGCCATGGCCGTCCACCCCACAGTGGCCGAGCAGCGGGCCGCCCGACAGCGAGCCGCAGAACAGCGAGCGGCCGAAGCCGAGACCGGACCCCGGACCGGGCCGGCTCTCGAGCACGGTCCGGGCGCGCCCTAGGGACGGACGTAAGGTCGGGTCATGACCTCCATGTTGTGGCCGTCGGGGTCGGCGAAGTAGGCGCCGCGGCCACCGAACAGGCGGTTGATCTGCCCGGGTCCGGTGTGGTTGGGATGGGCGTAGTAGGTCACCCCGACCGCCTCCAGGCGGGCGATCACGGCGTCGAACCGCTCGTCCGGTACGAGAAAGGCGTAGTGCTGCGACTGGATCGGCTCGTCCCGCTTCTCGTAGTAGTCGAGCGTCACGCCGTTGCCGAGGTCGACGGGCAGGAACGGACCGAACGGGGCGCCGACCTCCAGGCCCAGCATCACGGCGATGAACTCGGCGGACAGGTGCCGGTCGCTCGCGTAGACGGCAGTGTGGTTCAGCTGGACGCCGGTCGTCGTCGGTGCGGGTTCCTGCGGGTACGACTGGTCATGGGACATCAGTGGTGGGTCTCCGGTCCTGGGACTCGTCTGAAGGGGGCGCCGTACGCGGGCGCCGGGAGCAAAGACGCGGAGAAGGGTGGCGGGGCTCTTGCCCGCCTCGTGCTCACGCCGAGGCCGGGAACCTCACTCGTGCGTGGCCCATGGCCGACCCGGCAGTCACCCGGCCAAATCTAGTGACCGTCGCAGGCCCGAGGCAACACCGGTGTGAGGCCCGCCCGGCGCGCCCGGGTAGTTTGGTGCGCCATGGACGATCTTCATGCCCTGCCCGTCGCCCCGCTCACCGTCGCGGCCGGTCAGGCGGCCTGTGCCGCGCTGGACGTGGCCGCCAACGTCGCCGCTGCCGCGGACCTGGTCCGGCGCGCCGCCGACCGGGGCGCCGAGCTGCTCGTCCTGCCGGAGCTCTTCCTCACCGGCTACGAACTGCCGGGCATCGTGGCCGACCCCGCGACCTGCACGCTGAGCCCTGCGGACGCCCGGCTGGACCCGTTGGCCATCGCCTGCGCCGAGACCCGCACCGCCGTGGTGGCCGGGGCACCCACCCACGACTCCGGGACCGGCGAACTGCGCATCTCCGCCGTGGTCCTGGGCCGTGACGGCCGCTTCGCCGCTCAGTACGACAAGCAGCACGTCACCCCGAGCGAGCGCGCCGCAGGCTTCGGGGCGGGCACTCGTGGTTGCACCGTCACCCTGGACGGCTGGCAGCTCGGACTCGGCATCTGCTGGGACTCCGGCTATCCCGAGCACGCCCGGGCCGCCGCCCTCGACGGCTGTCACGCGTACCTGGTCGGAGCGATGTTCGGCCGGGGAGGCGGTGAGCGCCAGCGCGCGACGGTGTTCCCCGCACGGGCCCTGGACAACACCAGCTATGTGCTGCTCGCCAATCACAGCGGGCCCAGCGGCCCTTACCCCGGTTGCGGCGGCAGCGCGATATGGAACCCGGACGGCACACTGCTCGCCGACGCCGGCACCGCCGAACCCGGTCTGGCCACCGCCGGTCTGCGACCTGACGTCCTGGCGCGGGCCCGGGCGGAGGAGCCCGTACTGGTCGACCCCTCGCTCACGGCCCCGGCTTGCCCCCGCGGTGGCGCCGCCGTATGAGACAGGCACGGTGACCCGACATCAGGTGGGTGCGTCTTACGCCTCGTGATCGCTCGGGGCGACTGCCCCTGCCCACCGGCCGAGTTCAATCGAGGGGTCGGCGCATTAGGGTCGGGGTATGACGTCACCTCTTGTAGACAGTGCCTTTGACTCGCTCCGCCTCGACGCCGTCTCCGACCAGGACGCCCTGCGCCGGGTCTACGAGCTTCCCGGCGACGCGGCCGTGCGCAAGCAGATGACTGAACTCACCGCACAGACCCGTCGGTTGATCGAGTGCTCGTCGCTGGTCCTGGTCGCCAGCGCGGACGCCGAGGGCAACTGTGACGTCTCCCCGCGCGGCGGGCCGGCCGGCTTCGTCGCCGTCCTCGACCCGCGGACGCTGGCGATACCGGACGCGACCGGCAACAAGCGTCTGGACACCCTCCAGAACGTCATCGCCACCGGGCGGGCCGGGCTGCTGTTCCTCATCCCCGGGCGCACCACGACGCTCAGGGTGAACGGCCGGGCCTGCGTCTCCACCCGCCCGGAACTGCTGTCGCAGCTGACCGCCGTGGGCAAGCCGCCGGCCAGTGCCTTGGTGCTGGGGATCGAGGAGGTCTACCCGCACTGTCCCAAGTCGCTCCTGCGCAGTGGTGCCTGGAAGCCGGAGCAGTGGCTGCCGGCGCACGCCCAGCCGACCTCGGCCGAGGTGACGCTGGCCCAGCTGCGCAGACCGGAGCTCACGATCGCCGACATCGAACAGGCGGAGGCGGATTCGCTGAAGTACCGGTACGAGTGACGGGGCGACCGGGACGATCGCCGAGTCCTCGGACCGGCACCTCCGGGTCCGTGCCGCCGGTCGGATACCGGGAAGCCCGTGGACCTGCCCGCAGTAGCCCGATGGGAGGCTGACGGCCGCTCCGCATGGTTACGCTGCGTACGTGAATGAATCCGTGAGGTAATCATGGTCGTGCTCGGTCGTTCTGGCCCGGGCCGCCACGGGACGGGCCGGCGTGCCCGTCTGCGTGCCGTTCTCCGGCCTGGGAGTCGCGTGTCCGAGCAGAACACCGTCGAAGTCGAGACCGCCCACGGCAAGATCTCAGGCCTGGAGCAGGGCGGCATCGCCCGTTTCCTGGGTATCCCCTACGCGGCGGCGCCCCTCGGCGACCTGCTGTTCGACGCCCCGCAGCCACCCGAGCCCTGGGCCGGGGTGCGCACCGCTCACACCTACGGCCCCACCGCTCCCAAGCCGCCGCTCGCCGGCCGGCTCGGTGAGATCGTCGCCGACCCGGACCACGAGGGCGACGAGTGGCTGAACCTCAACGTGTGGACCCCCGACCCCCAGGCCTCGGGACTGCCGGTGCTGGTGTGGATCCACGGTGGCGGCTTCACCACCGGATCGTCGGCCGTGCCGACCTACGACGGCGAGACCTTCGCCCGTGACGGTCTGGTGTGCGTGAGCTTCAACTACCGGCTCGGCGTGTACGGCTTCGGCTACCTGCCGGACGCGCCGGCGCCTGCCAACCGCGGCCTGCTCGACCAGGTCGCGGCGCTGCGATGGGTGCGCGAGAACATCGCGCGCTTCGGCGGCGACCCGGACAACGTCACCGTCGCCGGAGAGTCCGCCGGCGCGATGAGCGTGCTCGCGCTCCTCTTCCGTGACGACGGACTGTTCCACCGGGGCATCGTCCAGAGCGGCAACGGTCACATCGGTCAGACACCCGCCGACGCGACCAAGGTCCTCACGGCCGTCGCCGACGAACTCGGCATCGCCCCCACCCTGGAGGCCCTCACCGACGTCGACACCGAGGAGCTGATCAAGGCGCAGGCCACGGTCAGTTCCGACATCAGCCAGAAGCCGGACACCGCGAAGTACGGCGCGAGCACGATGGCCTCCTGCGGGCTGTCCTTCATGCCCGTCGTGGACGGCACCACACTGCCCAAGCGCCCCGTCGACGCGATCGCCGACGGTGTGGGCGACGGCATCCCGCTGCTGATGGGCACCACGACCGAAGAGTTCCGCCTCTTCATCGTCTCCACCGTCCTGGTCGCCTGGAACCTTCCCGCCCTGTACAACGGTCACCTGACTGCCTACAGCGTCCCCACGGGCTCCTGGGACGAGTACAAGAAGGGCGACACGGACACCTACCCCCGCGACGGATCCTCGGGCGTGGCCAGCGCGCTGTTCACCGACCGGATGTTCCGCATCCCGACCTACCGTGTCGCCGAGACACGCAGTGTGCGGTCCGCCGCCACCCACCTCTACGAGCTCGGCTGGCGCTCCCCGGTGACGCCCAACAACATCGGGATCAAGCTGGGCGCCTGCCACAGCGTGGACCTGCCGTACGGCTGGGACACCACGGAACTGGCGGAGAGCAAGAAGTTCACCGGCCCCGACCCGTCGAAGCCGCTGGCCCAGGTCCTGCACAAGGCGTGGGCGGACTTCGCCAAGACCGGCGCGGTCTCCTGGGCGGCCTACGACACCGACAAGCGCCCCGTGATGATGTACGCCCACAACAACACCGCGACCCACCAGGTCGTGGAGGATCCGCGCAAGAGCGAGCGCGTCTGGTGGGACGGCCACCCCGCCACCGGCTGACCTGTTCCTGTCGGTACGCGTACGCCGCCCCGCCGGGACCAAGCTCGACGTCCTCACCGGCTGGGAGGAGATCCCGGTCTGCGTCGCGTACGAGATCGACGGCAAGCGCGTCGAGG
>NZ_JBSFIA010000029.1:0-129256 GCF_053597355.1 Streptomyces sp. NPDC001443 | reverse complement strand
GCCCGGTTACATTCCGAACCCGGAAGCTAAGCCTCACAGCGCCGATGGTACTGCAGGGGGGACCCTGTGGGAGAGTAGGACGCCGCCGAACAATCATTCAAAGGGTTGGTCCCTGAACTTCGGTTCAGGGACCAACCCTTTTTTGTTGGTCGACACTTGACGTTCACATTCCGCTATGAGCATTGACAGCATGGGTGCTGCTGCAATACTCAGGGCCGCCGGCGTCGGAGTCGGTGACGAGGTCATCGTGCCGGCTTTCGGGAACATGGAGGTCGCCGAGGCGGCGACCCTGGCCGGTGCGCTCCCGGTGTTCGCCGACATAGATCCGGTGACCTACTGCCTCGACGTGTCCGCCGTCGAGGCCTCCGTGACGTCGCGGACGGCGGCCGTCGTGGCCGTGCACCGCTTCGGCCGACCGGCCGACATCGCCCGCCTCCACGCACTTGGACAGCGGCACGGCCTGCTCGTGCTGGAGCAGGGCGAGTCCGAGGCACCGTACGACGAGATCGCCCGGCGTCGGCAGCGTGCCGCGTACCTCGACGGGAAGCTGCGCGGGGTGCGCACACCCGACGGGGGCGACGGACACACCTACCAGCAGTACGTCGTCCGGGTCCCCGGGAACGGCCGGCCCGACCGTGACGCCTTCGCACGCGCCCTGCGCGGCAGGGGAGTTGACTGCCGGGTGCCGGTCAAGACGCCGGTGCACCGACTGCCCGAGTTCCGGCGCTGTGTGTCCCTGCCGGAGACCGAACTGGCCGCCGACGAGACGCTCGCGCTGCCCGTGGAAGCGTCCCTGACGAAGCGGGACATGCAGCGGATCGTGGCCGCGTGCAATGCGCTCGGAGGATTGCTCCAACCCGCCTTCTGAGCGAGTTGGGAGCACGGGTCTGTTCGGGGTATGCTCTATTTCGTTGCCGCGAGGGAAACCTCGAAAAAGCAACTGGCCCCTATAGCTCAGTCGGCAGAGCGTCTCCATGGTAAGGAGAAGGTCAACGGTTCGATTCCGTTTGGGGGCTCCACCAGAAAGGCCCCGCCCATCGGGCGGGGCCTTTCTCATGTCCTGCTCCTCGCCGCCTAATCGTGGTGGAGGCCGGGGACCCGCATCGCCAGGATCGCCATGTCGTCCGACGGGGCGTCCGAGGCGAAGCGCTCCACCGCGCGCATGATGCGCGCCGCGACCGCGCCGGCCGTCAGGCCCGTACACGTCGTGAGGACGTCGGCGAGGCCGTCGTCGCCCAGCATGCGGGTGCCTTCCCGGCGTTCGGTGACTCCGTCCGTGACACACAGCAGGACGTCCCCCGGGTCGAGGGTGACCGTCTGCTCGTACAGCTCCAGGTCCTCCATGACGCCGAGCAGCGGCTGGGGTTCGGCGGCCGCCTCGACCGTGCCGTCCTGGCGCAGCCGCAGCGGCAGCGGGTGACCGGCGCAGACCACCTTCAGTTCCGCGCTGCCGTCCGCCTGAGGGCGCATCTCGCCGTAGAGGAGCGTCAGGAAGCGGCTGCGGGCGCCCTCGTCGAGGATCGCCGAGTTGAGGCGCTCCAGCACGGCCGGGCCGCTGAGGCCCTCGCGGGCCAGCAGCCGCAGCGCGTGCCGGGCCAGGCCCGTGACCGCCGCCGCGTTCGGGCCCGTACCGCACACGTCGCCGATGGCGAAGCCGTAGGCGCCGTCGCTGATCGGGAACAGGTCGTAGAAGTCGCCGCCGACCTCGTTGCCCTCGCCGGCCGCGCGGTAGATGACCTCGACCTCGACGCCCTCGACGGTCGGCAGCTCGGGCGGCAGCAGGCTGCGCTGGAGCGACTGGCTGATCGCCGTGCGCTCGGAGTAGAGGCGGGCGTTGTCGAGGGCCAGGGCGGCGCGTCGGCTCAGGTCCTCGGCCAGCTCCAGGATCTCCTGGCGGAAGTGTTCGTCGGTCGGCTTGCCGAGCGTCAGCATGCCGATGACGCGGTTGCGGGCGACCAGCGGGAGGACCACCGTCTCGCCGCCCACCGCGGCCGCCGTGGCCAGCGTCGGACCGATGTGCGACGCGACATGGTGGATCGGAGTGCCGCTGCTCAGTCCGAGGCTGCGCATGGAACTGCGCAGGGCCGCCTGGTGGGCCAGCTCGCCCGGAGCCGACCAGACGCGCGCGCCCGGGGTCGGGACCGGGTCCGGCGGTGCGATCTTGGACAGGAGCGACTTGATGCCGTCGATCAGCTCCTCGTCCTCGTGCAGGACGTAGGACAGGTAAGGTTCGGAGGCCTGGTCGGCGATCGTGTACACGGCGCACCAGGTGGCCAGGGTGGGCACCGTCATCTGCGCCATCAGCGCCAGCGTCTGGTCCCGGTCGAGGGTGCCGGCCAGCAGGTCGGAGGCCTCGACGAGGAAGCTCAGGGAGCCTCGGCGCAGGCGCTCCAGCTCGCCCAGGCGGGCCGACTCCACCGCGAGCGCGATGCGGTCCGCGGCGAACTGGAGGCGCAGCGCCTCCTCGTTGGAGTATCTGCCCGGGGCCTCCGCGGCCACGCCGAGCGAGCCCGTGAGCCGGCCTTCGACCTTCAGCGGGACCGTCACGACCGAGCGCATGCCGGTGGCGTTCAGGAGGGGCACGGCGCCGGGGACGGCCGCGAGGTCCTCGTGGACGGCGGGCATCCGGGCCGAGCCGTAGCGGCCGGGGCCCGCCTCGACGGGGACCCGGGCGAAGCGCTGGCGTGCGGAGGGCAGTCCGGTGGAGGCGCGGACCTCCAACTCCGTCTCGTCGTCGGTGGCCAGGAGCAGGAAGGCGGAGTCGCCGTCGAGCATGTCGCGGGCGCGTTCCACCGTGCGCTGGAGGAGGCCGTCGAGGTCGTCCGGGGCCGGGGAGCCGATGAACACCTCGAAGGGGTCGGCGCCCTGGACGTCGGAGGAAGAGCCGGTGTCGGAGGCCGGGACGCGCAACGGGGTCTGCAGGACCGCGCGTTCGTGGTCGCGGACGAGCAGACAGACCGTGGACGGCTCGCCGCCGGTGTCGCGGACGCGCAGATGGGAGGCGTAGACCGGGATCACCCGGCCGCCCGCGGTGCGCAGGCCGTAACTGCCCTCCCAGCGTGAGAGCCGAAGGGCTTCGGCGATGCCGGTGCCCGTGCCGGGGGTGTGCGGCCAGGCGGCGAGGTCGGTGAGGGGCTTGCCGGTGACCTGGTCCGCGGCGTAGCCGAAGAGTTCCTCGGCGTCTTCGTTCCAGGCGATGATCGCGCCGTTGCGGTCGATCTGGACGACCGCGACGCGGACCCGGCCGTCGGCGAGCGGGAGCAGATGGGCGGGCAGCGCGGGGCCCGCGGAACGGGTGCCCACCGGGCGCGCGGGGAGGTCGAGTTGGAACCAGACGCTCTTGTGCGTCGGCGTGTAGTCGACGCCCCACCGGCCCGCCAGGGCCGCGCACAGCTGAAGTCCGCGCCCGCCCTCGCGGTCGGGGCTGCCCATGTTGACCGCGGTGCTCTGGAGCGGGATCTCCCGCTCGGGGTAGCGGTCGGAGACCTCGATGCGGGCGCCGTCGTCGCTGCGCAGGCACAGCACGTCCGCGGCCGTGCCCGCGTGGACCACGGCGTTGGTCACCAGCTCGCTGGTGAGGACCACCGCGTCGTCGACGATGTCGGCGAAGCCCCACCCCTGGAGGGTGTCGCGGACGAAGGAGCGGGCGGTCGCTACGGAGCGCCCGACGGGCTCGAAGCTGGCGGCCGCGCGCGCGGTGATCACAGAACTCCTCGGCCGGTCGTCTACGTGCAGGGTTCCCGGTCCGACCGGAGGGTGCGGGGCCTGCGAGGGCAGGCCGTCCGCCGGCCGGGGGTCCGGGGGCTGTCCCCCAGGGATCAGTCCGGTGGTCATGGTGTGCGGCCGCCCCTCCGATGCCCGCTGGTGCTGGTGCCACCGTCCAGACCGGACGCGCCGGCCCGGCTGGACAGCCGCATGCAAGGTTACTTACCTTCCCTGCCCGCGCGGATGCCGGTTCTCCGTGTTTCCGTCCGGAGGGTGTGCGGACGGTGTGCGAAGCTGCCGAACTGTTATGGCCTGGTTCGGCGAGGGTGAAACACTGGGCAAGCTTCCGGTGAAGGAACCGGCAGGCCGAGTGGGTACTGCGGATGGTGGGCAGCAGCCCCTCGGGCGGTCTGACCGCATCGGGCACAAGCAGGCAGCATCACACCGGGACGCCGATCAGGAGTGCCGGGGCACAGAGCGGCAATGGTCGACCCTTGCGGGAGGGACACAGTGGAGTCTGACGCACCGACGCGGGCCACGAAGGCGCGCGCGAAAGGCGGGCAGCCCCCTGGCAGCCGGGACAAGGGGCGCAACGGCACCACCACGGTGGACACGGCTGCCCTGAACCGGCTGCTCGTCGCTCTGCTGGCCATGAGGGACGGGAACTTCCGCAAGCGGCTCACGGTGTCCGGGGACGGCGTGATGTCGGAGATCGCCGCGGTCTTCAACGAGGTCGCGGACCGCAATCTGCATCTCACGGGTGAGCTGTCGCGGGTGCGGCGCATGGTCGGGCGGGAGGGAAAGCTCACCGAGCGCCTGGAGACGGGGGCCTGCGAGGGCTCCTGGGCGACCGCGATCGACAACTCCAACGCGCTGGTGGACGATCTCGTACGGCCTGTCTCCGAGGTCAGCCGGGTGTTGTCGGGGGTGGCCGAGGGTGATCTGTCGCCGCGGATGGATCTGCGGACCCAGGGGCCGGACGGGCCGGGGCATCCGCTGCGCGGAGAGTTCCTGAAGGTCGGGCGGACGGTCAACAACCTGGTCGACCAGTTGTCGACGTTCACCGACGAGGTCACCCGGGTGGCCAGCGAGGTCGGCACGGAGGGCAAGCTGGGCGGGCAGGCCCAGGTGCGCGGCATGTCGGGCTCCTGGAAGGACCTGACGGACTCCGTCAACACGATGGCGTACCGGCTCACCGCCCAGGTGCGCGACATCGCGCTGGTGACGACGGCGGTGGCCAAGGGTGATCTGTCCCGCAAGGTCACGGTGCACGTGGCCGGCGAGATGCTGGAGCTGAAGAACACCGTCAACACGATGGTGGACCAGCTCTCCGCGTTCTCCTCCGAGGTGACGCGGGTCGCCCGTGAGGTGGGAACCGAGGGCATCCTGGGCGGTCAGGCCCAGGTGTCCGGCGTCGACGGGGTGTGGAAGGAACTCACCGACTCGGTGAACACCATGGCCGGGAACCTCACGGCCCAGGTGCGGGGGATCGCGGAGGTGACCACTGCGGTCGCCAGCGGTGACCTGTCGCGGAAGGTGACCGTGCAGGCGCGTGGCGAGGTCGCCCGGCTCGCCGACACGATCAACCAGATGACCGAGACGCTGCGGGTCTTCGCGGACGAGGTCACACGGGTGGCCAACGAGGTCGGTGGCGAGGGGCGGCTCGGCGGACAGGCGAACGTGCCGGGTGCCGCGGGCACCTGGAAGGACCTGACGGACTCCGTCAACACCGTCTTCCGGAACCTGACCACGCAGGTGCGGGACATCGCCGCCGTGACGACGGCCGTGGCCAGCGGTGATCTGTCCCGCAAGGTCACGGTGGACGTGGCCGGCGAGATGCTGGAGCTGAAGAACACGGTCAACGGGATGGTGGACCAGCTGTCCGCCTTCGGCGCCGAGGTCACCCGCGTCGCCCGGGAGATCGGCAACGAGGGCGAGCTGGGCGGCCAGGCCCAGGTGCCCGGGGTCGCGGGCGACTGGAAGGACCTCACCGACTCCGTCAACACGGCGTTCCGCAACCTCACCGGTCAGGTGAGGAACATCGCCCAGGTGACGACGGCGGTCGCCAACGGTGATCTGTCCCAGAAGGTCACGGTGGACGTGGCCGGCGAGATGCTCCAGCTGAAGAACACCGTGAACACGATGGTGGACCAGCTGTCGTCGTTCGCCGACCAGGTCATCCAGATGGGCCGGGAGGTGGGTACGGAGGGCCGGCTCGGCGGTCAGGCGCAGGTGCCCGGGGTGTCCGGCACCTGGAAGGAGCTCACCGACTCCGTCAACTCCATCACCGGCAATCTGACGGCCCAGGTGCGGCAGATCGCGCAGGTCACGACGGCGGTGGCGCGGGGTGACCTGTCGCAGAAGATCACCGTGGACGCGCGCGGCGAGATCCTGGAGCTGAAGATCACCATCAACACGATGGTGGACCAGCTCTCCGCGTTCGCCGACCAGGTGACCAAGGTGGCCCGCGAGGTGGGCACGGACGGCCGGCTCGGCGGTCAGGCCCAGGTGCCCGGTGTCGCCGGCGTGTGGCGGGACCTGACCGACTCGGTGAACGGCATGGCCGGCAACCTCACCGCCCAGGTGCGCAACATCGCGCAGGTCGCCACGGCGGTGGCGCGGGGTGACCTGTCCCAGAAGATCACCGTGGACGCGCGCGGGGAGATCCTGGAGCTGAAGAACACCCTGAACACGATGGTGGACCAGCTGTCGTCGTTCGCGGAGCAGGTGACGCGGGTGGCCCGTGAGGTGGGCACCGAGGGCATGCTGGGCGGGCAGGCGGAGGTGCAGGGGGTCGCGGGCACCTGGAAGGACCTGACCCAGTCCGTGAACTTCATGGCGAACAACCTGACCATCCAGGTCCGCAACATCGCCGAGGTCACGACGGCGGTCGCCAAGGGCGACCTGTCGAAGAAGATCACCGTCGACGCCAAGGGCGAGATCCTCGAACTCGTCACGACCGTCAACACGATGGTGGACCAGCTGTCGTCGTTCGCGGAGCAGGTGACGCGGGTGGCCCGTGAGGTGGGCACCGAGGGCATCCTCGGCGGCCAGGCGCACGTGCCCGGTGTCACGGGCATCTGGAAGGACCTCAGCGACAACGTCAACCTGATGGCCAAGAACCTCACCGTGCAGGTGCGCAACATCTCCCAGGTCGCGGCGGCGGTCGCCAACGGCGACCTGACGCGGACGGTGACGATCGACGCGAGCGGTGAGGTCGCGCAGCTCGCCGACACCTTCAACACCATGGTGAAGACGCTGAGTTCGTTCGCCGAGCAGGTCACCAAGGTGGCCCGCGAGGTGGGCACGGACGGCATCCTCGGCGGCCAGGCGCACGTGCCCGGTGTGGCCGGCACCTGGAAGGACCTCACCGAGTCGGTGAACCAGATGGCGTCCAACCTGACCGGTCAGGTGCGCAACATCGCGATGGTGACGACCGCCATCGCCAAGGGTGACCTGACGAAGAAGATCGACATCGACGCGCGCGGTGAGATCCTGGAGCTGAAGACCACCATCAACACCATGGTCGACCAGCTCTCCTCGTTCGCGGAGGAGGTCACCCGGGTGGCCCGCGAGGTGGGCACGGAGGGCCAGCTCGGCGGTCAGGCACGTGTGCGTGACGTCGACGGCACCTGGCGCGACCTCACCGAGTCGGTGAACGAGATGGCCGGGAACCTGACCCGGCAGGTGCGCGCCATCGCGCGCGTGGCGGCCGCGGTGACCCGCGGCGACCTGAACCTGAAGATCGACGTGGACGCGTCCGGCGAGATCGAGGATCTCCAGGACTCGGTCAACAAGATGATCGCCAACCTGCGTGACACCACGATCGCCAACAAGGAGCAGGACTGGCTCAAGGGCAACCTGGCCCGTATCTCCGCGCTGATGCAGGGCCGCCGCGACCTGGAGGACGTCGCCTCGCTGATCATGAGCGAGCTGACCCCGGTGGTCTCCGCGCAGCACGGCGCGTTCTTCGTCGCCATGCCGCTGGTCGACGGCAAGGAGATGGGCGGCGGTGTCGACGACCGGTACGAGCTGCGCATGCTGGGCTCGTACGGCTACTCGATGGGCTCCATGCCGACGTCGTTCGGGCCGGGTGAGGCGCTGGTGGGCACGGCGGCCGAGGAGAAGCGCACGATCCTCGTGGAGAACGCGCCGAGCGGCTATCTGAAGATCGCGTCCGGGCTCGGCGAGGCGCCGCCCGCGCAGGTGATCGTGCTGCCGGTGCTCTTCGAGGGCAAGGTGCTCGGCATCATCGAGCTGGCGTCGTTCACGCCGTTCACGCAGATCCAGAAGGACTTCCTCAACCAGATCGCCGAGATGATCGCGACCAGCGTCAACACCATCTCGGTCAACACCAAGACGGAACGGCTGCTGAAGCAGTCGCAGGAGCTCACCGAGCAACTGCGGGAGCGTTCGGTCGAGTTGGAGCAGCGGCAGAAGGCCCTCCAGGCGTCCAACGCCGAACTGGAGGAGAAGGCCGAGCTGCTGGCCCAGCAGAACCGCGACATCGAGGTGAAGAACACCGAGATCGAGGAGGCGCGGCAGGTCCTGGAGGAGCGCGCCGAGCAACTCGCCGTGTCGATGCGCTACAAGAGCGAGTTCCTGGCCAACATGTCGCACGAGCTGCGTACGCCGCTGAACTCGCTGCTGATCCTGGCCAAGCTGCTCGCCGACAACGCGGAGGGCAATCTCTCCCCGAAGCAGGTGGAGTTCGCCGAGACGATCCACGGGGCCGGGTCCGACCTGCTCCAGCTGATCAACGACATCCTGGACCTGTCGAAGGTCGAGGCGGGCAAGATGGACGTCTCCCCGACGCGTATCGCGCTGGTGCAGCTCGTCGACTACGTGGAGGCGACGTTCCGGCCGTTGACCGCGGAGAAGGGCCTCGATCTGTCGGTGCGGGTGTCGCCCGAGCTGCCCGCCACCCTGCACACCGACGAGCAGCGGCTGCTGCAGGTGCTGCGCAACCTGCTGTCCAACGCGGTGAAGTTCACCGACTCCGGGTCGGTCGAGCTGGTGATCAGGCCGGCCGGGGCGGACGTTCCGCTGGCGATCCGGGAGCAGTTGCTGGAGGCCGGTTCGCTCGGCGCCGCGGACGCGCCGCTGATCGCGTTCTCGGTGACCGACACGGGGATCGGGATCGCGGCCGGCAAGATGCGGGTGATCTTCGAGGCGTTCAAGCAGGCGGACGGGACCACCAGCCGCAAGTACGGCGGTACGGGTCTGGGGCTGTCCATCTCGCGGGAGATCGCGCAGCTGCTCGGCGGCGAGATCCACGCGCAGAGCGAGCCGGGCCGGGGTTCGACCTTCACGTTGTACCTGCCGCTGCACCCCAGCGAGCTGCCCCCGCACGGGTACCAGCAGCCGGTGCCGGCCCTGGAGGCGGGCGAGCTGGTGGCGTCCGAGGGTGATCTGTCCGCGCTCTCCGAGGCGGAGGTCGAGACGCCGGCCGAGGTGAAGTCGTACCGGGAGACGCAGAACGGTCCGGCCGCGCTCTTCCGGCGCCGCCGCCGGGGCGCGCCGGGGCTCGAGCAGGACGGCGGGCAGCCGGAGCCGTGGCAGGTCGGGCAGGCGCCCGAGGCACGGCCGACGCCGGACTTCCGGTTCGGCGGCGAGAAGGTGCTCATCGTCGACGACGACATCCGCAACGTGTTCGCGCTCACCAGTGTCCTGGAGCAGCACGGGCTGTCGGTGCTGTACGCCGAGAACGGGCGCGAGGGCATCGAGGTGCTGGAGCAGCACGACGACGTGGCGGTCGTCCTGATGGACATCATGATGCCGGAGATGGACGGGTACGCGACGACCACCGCGATCCGCAGGATGCCGCAGTTCTCCGGGCTGCCGATCGTCGCGCTGACCGCGAAGGCGATGAAGGGCGACCGGGAGAAGGCGATCGAGTCGGGCGCCTCCGACTATGTGACGAAGCCGGTCGATCCCGATCACCTGCTGGCCGTGATGGAGCAGTGGATGCGGCAGTAGTGGCGGTATCGGTCGGAGTTCGTACGGGGCTGGTGTGGATGCGGCGGGATCCTCGGGAGTTCACACGGAGTTGCTGACGCAGTGTGCACGAAGCCGTGTAGAAGTACGGTATTCGGGGAACCTTCTGGTCTCCCGCTGCGTTTCTGCTACGTGCACAGTGACATCGCGGTGACAGGGTGTGGCGACGGGCGGGGTGCGGCTACCATGACCGGCACGAGGACGGACGACGCAAGGGAGTCGTCCGCTGGGGCGGCACCGGGTGGTGCTTCCCCAAGTCCTGCGGACCGGGGAGGCCCCATGCCGGGGCGAGGAGGGCGGGCCATGGTGCAGAAGGCCAAGATCCTCCTGGTCGATGACCGGCCGGAGAATCTGCTGGCGCTGGAGGCGATCCTCTCTGCGCTCGATCAGACGCTGGTGCGGGCATCGTCCGGGGAGGAAGCGCTCAAGGCGCTGCTGACGGACGACTTCGCGGTCATTCTGCTGGACGTCCAGATGCCGGGAATGGACGGTTTCGAAACAGCCGCGCACATCAAACGACGGGAACGGACCCGGGACATCCCGATCATCTTCCTCACCGCGATCAACCACGGTCCCCATCACACCTTCCGCGGCTATGCGGCGGGCGCGGTGGACTACATCTCGAAGCCCTTCGATCCGTGGGTGCTGCGTGCGAAGGTGTCCGTTTTCGTCGAGCTGTACATGAAGAACTGCCAGCTGCGGGAGCAGGCGGCACTGCTGCGGCTCCAGTTGGAGGGCGGCGGCAAGGCCGTGCCCGCCGGGGCGAAGGAGTCGCCCGGTCTGCTCGCGGAGCTCTCCGCGCGCCTCGCGGCCGTCGAGGAGCAGGCCGAGGCGCTGTCCAAGCAGCTCGACGACGACTCCGCCGACGCGGCGGCGGTGGCCACGGCGGCCCATCTCGAGCGCAAGCTGACCGGGCTGCGCCGGGCCCTGGACGCCCTGGAGCCGGGCACGGGCGGCACGACCCCGGTCCCGTCGCAGAACTGACGCGTGGTGAGGTCGCGGGTGCGTATGAACCCGCGTCAGTTCCGAGCCCCCGCAAGGACGACACGAACGGGTGAAGCATTGGGCACGCGTGTCCGTCGTCGTCTCCACCGGTAACCTCACACCTATGGCCTCACGTTCCTCCGCAGCCAAGAAGCCGCCCGCGAAGAAGGCGGCCGCTTCAGCGAAGGCTCCGGCGAAGGCCGCTGCCAAGAAACCCCCGGCGAAGAAGGCGCCCGCCAAGAAGGCCGCGGCGAAGAAGGCCGCGCCCCCCAAGCCGGCGCCGAGCCCCACCGGGGGTGTCTACCGGCTGGTGCGTGCCCTCTGGCTCGGCCTCGCGCACGCCGTCGGTGCGGTGTTCCGGGGCATAGGGCAGGGCGCGAAGAACCTCGACCCGGCGCACCGCAAGGACGGCGTGGCGCTGCTGCTGTTCGGTCTCGCGCTGATCGTCGCCGCCGGCACCTGGGCCGATCTGCGCGGTCCCGTCGGCGATCTCGTCGAGATCCTGGTGACCGGTGCCTTCGGCCGACTGGACCTGCTCGTCCCGGTCCTGCTCGCGGTCATCGCCGTGCGCTTCGTGCGGCATCCGGAGAAGCCGGAGGCCAACGGCCGGATCGTGATCGGCCTGTCCGCACTCGTCGTCGGCGTGCTCGGCCAGGTCCACATCGCCTGCGGCGCGCCCGCCCGCAGCGACGGCATGCAGGCGATAAGGGACGCCGGCGGTCTCATCGGCTGGGGCGCGGCGACCCCGCTGACGTACGGCATGGGGGACGTGCTGGCCGTGCCGCTGCTCGTACTGCTCACGGTCTTCGGGCTGCTCGTGGTCACCGCGACCCCGGTCAACGCCGTCCCGCAGCGGCTGCGGCTGCTCGCCGTACGGCTGGGCGTGCTGCACGACCCCGCGGCGGACGACCTCACCGACGACGACGAGCGGTACGACGAGCAGTGGCGCGACGGGCTGCCCGCGCGCTCCCGCAGACAACCGGGCGCCTCCCGGCCGGACGACCCGGACGGCGCGGAGCAGGAGGCGCTGTCCCGGCGTCGCGGCCGCCCCCGGCGCTCCGCGGTGCCGCAGCCGGACATGGGGCGGCAGCCGGACGCCGTGGACGTGGCCGCGGCTGCCGCGGCGGCGCTCGACGGCGCGGTGCTGCACGGAATGCCGCCCTCGCCGATCGTCGCCGACCTCACCCAGGGCGTCAGCGTCGCCGACCGCGAGCCGACCGCCCCGACGCCCGAACCGACGTCCGTACCGGCCGCGCGGCCCAAGCAGGAGCGGCTGCCGGTCGGGGCGGTCCCCGACCTGACCAAGGCGGCTCCCGAAGACACGCGCGAGCTGCCGCCGCGCGCCGAACAGCTCCAGCTCTCCGGCGACATCACGTACGCGCTGCCCTCGCTCGACCTGCTGGAGCGCGGGGGGCCCGGCAAGGCGCGCAGCGCCGCCAACGACGCCGTCGTCGCCTCGCTGACGACCGTCTTCACCGAGTTCAAGGTGGACGCCGCCGTCACCGGGTTCACCCGCGGGCCGACGGTCACGCGCTACGAGGTCGAGCTCGGGCCCGCCGTGAAGGTCGAGCGCATCACCGCGCTCACCAAGAACATCGCGTACGCCGTCGCCAGTCCGGACGTGCGGATCATCAGCCCGATCCCCGGCAAGTCGGCGGTCGGCATCGAGATCCCGAACACGGACCGGGAGATGGTCAACCTCGGGGACGTGCTGCGCCTCGCGGACGCGGCCGAGGACGACCACCCGATGCTGGTGGCGCTCGGCAAGGACGTCGAGGGCGGCTACGTGATGGCCAACCTCGCGAAGATGCCGCACATCCTGGTTGCCGGAGCCACTGGTTCCGGCAAGTCCTCGTGCATCAACTGCCTCATCACCTCGGTCATGGTCCGGGCGACCCCCGAGGACGTCCGGATGGTCCTCGTCGACCCCAAGCGCGTGGAGCTGACCGCGTACGAGGGCATTCCGCACCTGATCACGCCGATCATCACCAACCCCAAACGGGCCGCCGAGGCGTTGCAGTGGGTCGTACGGGAGATGGACCTGCGCTACGACGACCTCGCGGCGTTCGGGTTCCGGCACATCGACGACTTCAACGCGGCCATCAAGAACGGCAAGGTGAAGCTGCCCGAGGGCAGCGAGCGCGAGCTCAGCCCGTACCCGTACCTGCTGGTCATCGTCGACGAGCTCGCCGACCTGATGATGGTCGCGCCGCGGGACGTCGAGGACGCGATCGTGCGCATCACCCAGTTGGCCCGCGCGGCCGGCATCCACCTGGTGCTCGCCACCCAGCGGCCGTCCGTCGACGTGGTCACCGGCCTGATCAAGGCGAACGTGCCGTCGCGGCTCGCGTTCGCCACCTCCTCGCTCGCCGACAGCCGGGTCATCCTCGACCAGCCGGGCGCCGAGAAGCTCATCGGCAAGGGCGACGGGCTGTTCCTGCCGATGGGGGCCAACAAACCCACCCGTATGCAGGGCGCGTTCGTGACCGAGGACGAGGTCGCGGCCGTCGTCCGGCACTGCAAGGATCAGATGACCCCGGTCTTCCGGGACGACGTCGTGGTCGGCACCAAGCAGAAGAAGGAGATCGACGAGGAGATCGGCGACGACCTGGACCTGCTGTGCCAGGCGGCCGAACTGGTGGTCTCCACCCAGTTCGGGTCGACGTCCATGCTCCAGCGCAAGCTCCGGGTCGGCTTCGCCAAGGCCGGGCGGCTGATGGACCTGATGGAGTCCCGTGGCGTGGTCGGACCCAGCGAGGGGTCCAAGGCGCGTGACGTACTGGTGAAGGCGGACGAGCTCGACGGCGTGCTCGCGGTCATCCGCGGTGATTCTGAAGGATAATAGGGACACTGGCGCGCGTCGGCCGGTCGGCAGCGGGTTCCGTACCGCAGGATGATGTTGGATCGTGACCCATCCGTAAGCGATCAACAGCAACCGTTTCCCCCTGGCGTACGTCAACTTGGAGGAAGCGCAAAGCCGCTGCCGAACCGTCGGGATGACCGGCCATTCCGATGGCGTACAAAGTCCTGCCGCCCGGTTGCCCCACCCTTTCGTACCACCCCTAGACTGAACTTCCAGCACAGGTGGCTACTCGCTCGAAAGGCGCCCCCGTGTCCATCGGCAACTCCCCTGAAGACGAGCGTCCGTTCGAGGACGATCGTGAGGATGCCCACCTTTCCATCGGCCGCACTCTTCACCAGGCGCGCATCGCCGCCGGGCTGACCGTAGACGACGTCAGTACCGCCACCCGGGTGCGTATCGCCATCGTGCACGCCATCGAGGCGGACGACTTCGCCCCGTGCGGCGGCGACGTCTACGCCCGGGGTCACCTCAGGACCCTGGCCAAGGCCGTCCATCTCGATCCCGAGCCCCTGCTGGCACAGTTCTCCGCCGAGCGTGGCGGCGGCCCGGCGCCGACCCCGGCCGCACCCCTGTTCGAGGCGGAGCGCATCCGTCCCGAGCGGCGCGGACCCAACTGGACCGCGGCCATGGTCGCCGCCATCGTCGCGGTGGTCGGCTTCGTCGGCTTCACCGCGTTCAAGGGCGGCGACGACGGCCGCGACCAGGTCGCCGAAGGCTCCACGCCCACGACGAGCACGACCGCGTCCGCCACGCCGAAGAAGGACAGCAAGCCCATCGACCCCAAGCCGGAGCCGTCCGACAGCGCCATCGCGGCCGCTCCGCAGGACAAGGTGACCGTCCAGGTCAGCGCCGCCGACGGCCGCAGCTGGATCTCCGCCAAGGACCACAACGGCCGGCTGCTCTTCGACGGCCTGCTCAAGCAGGGCGAGTCCAAGACCTTCCAGGACTCCTCGAAGATCAACCTGGTGCTCGGCGACGCCGGCGCCATCCAGCTCTACGTCAACGGCAAGAAGATCGAGGACGACTTCCGGCCGGGCGCCGTGGAGCGTCTGACGTACACGAAGGGTGACCCGCAGGTCGGGTGACCCTGTGAACGCGTGAACCGACACGGGGTTGGCCAAGATCGGCCAACCCCGTCGACGTGGGGTGTCAGCGGGACGAAGTAGTCTTGAGCCCATGCCTGAACGCCGTACCGTCGCACTCGTCACCCTTGGCTGCGCCCGTAACGAGGTGGACTCGGAGGAGCTCGCAGGCCGCTTGGAGGCGGACGGCTGGGACCTCGTGGAGGACGCCGCGAACGCGGACGTCGCCGTCGTCAACACCTGCGGCTTCGTCGAAGCCGCCAAGAAGGACTCCGTCGACGCCCTCCTGGAAGCCAACGATCTCAAGGGCCGGGGCAGAACCCAGGCCGTCGTCGCGGTCGGCTGCATGGCCGAGCGGTACGGCAAGGAGCTCGCCGAGGCCCTCCCCGAGGCCGACGGGGTGCTCGGCTTCGACGACTACACCGACATCTCCGACCGCCTCCAGACCATCCTGTCCGGCGGCATCCACGCCGCCCACACCCCGCGCGACCGGCGCAAGCTGCTGCCGATCAGCCCGGCCGAGCGGCAGGACGCGGGCGCCGAGGTGGCCCTTCCCGGGCACGGCGCCCCCACGGACCTCCCCGAGGGCGTGGCCCCGGTCTCCGGGCCCAGGGCGCCCCTGCGCCGCCGTCTGGACGGCTCCCCGGTCGCCTCGGTGAAGCTCGCCTCCGGCTGCGACCGCCGCTGCTCCTTCTGCGCCATCCCGTCCTTCCGCGGCTCCTTCATCTCGCGCCGCCCGAGCGACGTGCTGAACGAGACGCGCTGGCTGGCCGAGCAGGGAGTCAAGGAGATCATGCTGGTCTCCGAGAACAACACCTCGTACGGCAAGGACCTGGGCGACATCCGGCTGCTGGAGTCGCTGCTGCCCGACCTCGCCGAGGTCGACGGCATCGAGCGGGTGCGGGTCAGCTACCTCCAGCCGGCCGAGATGCGGCCCGGCCTGATCGACGTGCTGACCTCGACCCCCAAGGTCGTGCCCTACTTCGATCTCTCCTTCCAGCACTCGGCGCCCGCGGTGCTGCGCTCGATGCGGCGCTTCGGCGACACGGACCGCTTCCTGGAGCTGCTCGACACCATCCGCGGCAAGGCGCCCGAGGCCGGTGTGCGCTCCAACTTCATCGTGGGCTTCCCGGGCGAGTCCGAGTCCGACCTGGCCGAGCTGGAGCGTTTCCTCAACGGCGCGAGACTGGACGCCATCGGCGTCTTCGGGTACTCCGACGAGGAGGGCACCGAGGCGGCGACCTACGACAACAAGCTCGACGAGGACGTCGTCGCCGAGCGGCTGGCCCGGATCTCCCGGCTGGCCGAGGAACTCGTCTCGCAGCGGGCCGAGGAGCGCCTCGGCGAGACCGTGCGGGTCCTGGTGGAGTCGGTGGACTCCGAGGACGGCGCGTACGGCCGCGGGGCGCACCAGGCCCCGGAGACCGACGGACAGGTGCTGCTCACCAGCGGCGCCGGACTGAGCGTCGGCCGTATCGTCGAGGCGAAGGTGGTCGGTACGGAGGGTGTCGACCTGGTGGCCGAGCCGCTCGTCGGCTCGCCCGCGTGTCCTGAGGAGGCGGGCAGATGACCGGTGTCCCGGCAGCAGCGGCGGGCGGCCCCGCGAGGGCGCGCACGGTGAACGAGCCGTCCGGGAAGGGCGCCGCGTCGGCGGTCGGGTCCGCAGCCGGTCGTGACTCCGCCGCGGGCCGTGAAGCCGCTGCCGGTCGCGCACCGGGCGCGGGCCGCGGTCCTGCCGCCGGTCGCGAGTCCGGTGCGGTCCGCGACTCCGTCGCCGCTCGTGGGTCCGGCGGCGATCGTGAATCCGATGCCAGACGTGAACCCGGTGCCGGGGGGCAGGGCGAGCACGAGGGCGTGCGGTCGGCACGGCGCGAGAAACTGACGGCCGCGGCCGTCAACCAGGCCAGCGTCTGGAACATCGCCAACCTGCTGACCATGCTCCGGCTGATCCTGGTGCCCGGCTTCGTGGCCCTGATGCTCGCCGACGGCGGCTACGACCCGGCGTGGCGTTCGCTCGCCTGGGCGGCTTTCGCCATCGCGATGATCACCGACCTGTTCGACGGCCATCTGGCCCGCACCTACAACCTCGTCACCGACTTCGGGAAGATCGCCGACCCCATCGCCGACAAGGCGATCATGGGTGCGGCGCTGATCTGTCTCTCCTGGCTGGGCGACCTGCCCTGGTGGGTGACCGGTGTCATCCTCGGCCGGGAGCTCGCGGTCACGCTGATCCGGTTCCTCGTCATCCGGTACGGCGTCATCCCGGCGAGCCGGGGCGGCAAGCTCAAGACGCTCGCCCAGGGCATCGCCGTCGGGATGTACGTCCTGGCGCTGACGGGATGGCTGGCCACCGCGAGGTTCTGGGTGATGGCGGTGGCGGTCGTCCTGACCGTGGTGACCGGGCTCGACTACGTGCGACAGGCCATCGTGCTGCGCAGGCAGGGAATCGCCGAGCGCAAAGCCGCGGCGGAGGAGGCGGGGGCGTGAACTCCGCAGCCGCCGACGTGGTGCGACTACTCACGGTGAAGGGCGAAACGGTCGCCGTCGCCGAGTCGCTCACCGGCGGTCTGGTCGCGGCGGAGATCACGGCGGTCCCCGGGGCCTCCAAGGCGTTCCGGGGGTCGGTGACCGCGTACGCCACCGACCTCAAGCACGGGCTGCTGGGCGTCGACGTCACTCTGCTGGCCGAGCGCGGTGCGGTGGATCCGCAGGTCGCGGCCCAGATGGCGGCGGGAGTCCGCAAGGCGCTGGGCGCCGACTGGGGCCTTGCGACCACCGGCGTCGCCGGCCCCGAACCACAGGACGGCCAACCGGTCGGGACGGTCTTCGTGGCCCTGGACGGCCCCTCCACAGCGCATTCCGTTTCCGCCGGCGGCGGAAAAGTGATGGCGCTGCGGTTGAACGGCGACCGCGCGGAAATCCGTATGGAGAGTGTACGGAGCGTACTCGCACTGTTCCTGAGGGAGCTCGCGAGCGAACAGACCGGGAATGAGCGGGCACAGGATACGGAACAGAACGGGGGGTTTTGATGTTTGCAGCCCTGAGTGAACACGACATCGCTCCCCGCACGGCCGCGGCGCAAGGCGGTACGGTGGGGCGTGAAGGATGCGGCTACGCGGTCCGAGGAGGGAGCCACCGATGATTCTGCTCCGTCGCCTGCTGGGTGACGTGCTGCGTCGGCAGCGCCAACGCCAGGGCCGTACTCTGCGCGAAGTCTCCTCGTCCGCCCGAGTCTCACTCGGCTATCTCTCCGAGGTGGAGCGGGGGCAGAAGGAGGCATCCTCCGAGCTGCTCTCCGCCATCTGCGACGCGCTGGACGTACGGATGTCCGAGCTCATGCGGGAAGTCAGCGACGAGCTCGCTCTCGCCGAGCTGGCCCAGTCCGCTGCGGCCACCCCCAGCGAGCCCGTGCCCACCCCGGTGCGCGCCATGCTGGGTTCCGTTTCGGTGACCGGCGTGCCACCGGAGCGTGTGACCATCAAGGCACCCGCCGAAGCGGTGGACGTGGTCGCCGCGTGACACCCACCACCGTGGGTGTGTGAACCGACGCACATGTGATGAGCCCCGGCCGGGGCTTCTCCGGACAGACCATCCGGAGGGGCGCTGCCGGGGCTTTCGCGTATCCCCGTGCCTTTCCGGGCCTGTCTCCCGTGCCTTTCCGTGCCCTTTCCGGGTCCGTTTGCCGGTGTCCGGCGGGGCGGTCATGGTGGAGGGACGTGGCCGGACGAGCCCGCGGAGGAGATGTATGAACGTCGTGAAGAGCCCGTTGTCCGACAACGACCTGAAGACGGTGTCCGAGGCGCTCCAGGGTGCGCTCGTCGACCTGGTGGATCTGTCGCTCGTGGCGAAGCAGGTCCACTGGAACGTCGTCGGCGCCCGTTTCCGGTCCATCCACCTTCAGCTCGACGAGGTCGTGGACAGTGCGCGCCTGCACTCCGACACGGTCGCGGAACGGGCCTCGGCGCTGGGCGTGTCGCCCGACGGACGCGCCGCCACGGTGGCCGGCGGCAGCGGTATCGGCGCCGTGCCCGAAGGCTGGATCAAGGACACGGACGCCGTGAGCACGCTCGTCGCGGCACTGGGCGCGGTGATCACACGGATGAGGGAGCGGGTGGCCGCCACCGGCGACGCCGATCCGGTCAGCCAGGACATCTTCATCTCGGTCACGGCGGATCTGGAGAAGCACCACTGGATGTTCCAGGCCGAGAACGTCTGAGAGGCGCTGACAGGCGAGGTGCGCCTGTGTGCTGTCGGTGCGCCCTCCCGGTGTCGAGGGAGGCGTTCTAGCGTCGTCCCGTAGGGGCCGGTGGGTTTCCGGCATCGGGCTGGAGGTGGTGGCGGACCATGGCAGGGCGGATACGGGCGGTGCGCTGGGGGGCGGCTCTCGGACTCGGGGCGCTGTGGTGGTGGGCCGTGCTGCGGCTCGTGCTCGCGCCGGACTCGGGTGTGCTGGAGGGCACGGTCGCGGCCGGGGGCTGGGGGTTGAGCCTGCTGCCGGTCCACTGCATGCCCAAGGCGGCGGCGCCCGCCGCGCTCGCGGCGGGACGCTGGCGCCGGGCCTGGCGGGGCGCTCCGGTCACCACGGCATCGCCACTCCGCCGTTCGGACGCAGAATCTGGCCCGTCGTGAAGGACGACGCGTCGGAGGCCAGATGGAGCACGGCATGGGCGACGTCCTCGGGCGCGCCGACCCGGCCCAGCGGTGACATCCGGCACATCAGCGCCTCGGTGTGGGCCTGGGCCGCGGCATCGTGGCGGTCGGTCATGGGCGTGCGGATCCAGCCCGGGGCGACCGCGTTGACGCGGATGCCGTGCCCGCCCAGCTCGGTCGCCAGCGTCTTCGTCAGCTGGACGACGGCCGCCTTGGCCGCGCCGTAGCAGAGCAGACCGGCACCGCCCGTGTCGACGGCGCCCGAGGCCATGGTGACGATGCTGCCGCGGATCTCCTGCGCGAGCATCAGGCGGGCCGCCTCCTGGCAGGCGTACAGCACGCCCTTGAAGTTGACGCTCATCACCCGGTCCAGGTCCTCGTCCCGGGTTTCCAGGACCGGACTGCTGTGCATGATGCCAGCGATCGCGGCCATGACGTCCAGACGGCCGCAGGACTCCACGGCCCGCTGGAGCCGGTCGCGGTCGGTGACGTCGAGATGATGGACGTGGGCGGTGCCGCCCCGCTCCTTGATCATCGTCGCCGTCTCGTGCAGGCCCTGCGCGTCCCGGTCCGCGCCGTGCACGGTGGCGCCCGCCTCGGCGAGCAGCACGGCGGCGGCGCGGCCGATGCCGCCCGCGGCGCCGGTGACGAATGCGGTGCGTCCGGTGAGGTCGTACGCCTTGACGGGCATGAGGGGACGGTACGAGCGGATCTGACGGGTCGTCAATCGGTGGCGCGGGACCGGAACCCTCCGGAGGCCGGGGCGCCCGGCGTCGGGGCCGGTCCCGGCTGGCAGGCGGGACACCAGTAGGTGGGGCGTTCCCGGGAGCCGTCGCCCTGGTCGGCCGCGCGGATCGGGGTGCCGCAGCGCAGACAGGGGCGGCGCGCCCGGCCGTACACGAACAGCTCCTGGCCGCGGTGGCCCGTGGTGCTGCGGACCGGGCGTTCGCGGTTGGCCTCCAGGAGTCTCTTGGCGAGCGCGGGGAGCCGTGCCGCGCGCTCGTCGGGCAGGGCGCCGACGGGGAGCCACGGGGTCACACCGAGCAGGAAGCAGAGCTCGCTCTTGTAGACGTTGCCGATGCCGGCGAGATTGCGCTGGTCGAGCAGGGCCTCGCCGAGGGCGCGGGCGGGGTCCGTGCGGAGGTTGGCCAGGGCCCGCTCGGGGTCCCAGTCCGGGCCCAGCAGGTCGGGGCCCAGGTGGCCGACGGCGCGGTGTTCGTCGGCGGTGCGCAGGAGCTCGAGCACCGAGAGGCGGTAGCCGACGGCCGTGTGCTCGGTGGTGCCCAGGATCGCCCGGATCTGGTGGGCCGGACCGCCGGTCCAGCGCGCACCCGGGGCGTAGATCTTCCAGGAGCCGTCCATCCGCAGATGCGAGTGCAGGGTCAGCCCGCCCTCGACGCGCGTGAGGAGGTGCTTGCCCCGCGGGGTGACGTCCAGGACGGCGCGGCCGGTGAGGTCGGCCGTGGCGAATTTCGGTACCCGCAGATCGGACCGGATCAGTACCCGGCCCGCGAGGGCGATGTGCAGACGCCGCGCGGCCTGCCAGACCGTGTCACCTTCGGGCATGGGTCAAGGGTGGCACGGTGGAGGCCTTGCGGAGTGCGGGGAAGGGTGGCTTCGGGCCGGCTCAGGCCCGTAGCCGCAGGCCCCGGGGTGTGGCGATGAAACCCGCTCCTTCCAGCAGTGTGCCTATGGGTGAGGTCAGGGCCGAGGCACCGTTGACGCGTTCCACGGTGACCGTGCCGAGGGAACCCGCCCGGGCGGCAGCGGCGAGTGCCTGTGCCGCCTCCCGCAGGCGGGGGTCGTCGGTGGCCTTGCCGTCCGGATTCTCGGGCCAGGCCAGCAGTGTCTTGCCGCCGCGCTCCATGTAGATCGCCGGCTCGCCGTCGACCAGCACCACCAGGGAGCCCGCCTTGCGGCCGGGCTTGTGTCCGGCGCCGCTCGGGGGCTCCGGCCAGGAGAGGGCGGCGCCGTAGGCGTTCGCGGGGTCGGCGGCCGCCAGGACCACGGCTCGGGAGCCGGGGGCGGGGCGGGCGCGGCGGTTCGGAAAGGCGGATCCGGCGCTGTACGGGACGCCGGGGCCACCTCGGGGGCGTCCCGCGCCGGGTCCGGCGAAGGCGTCCTGTCCGGCGAAGGCGTCCGACGCGGCGAGGGAGCCGAAATCAGCGGTGCCGAAATCAGCGGTGCCGAAATCAGCGGTGCCGAACTCCGAGGAGTCGAACTCCGAGGAGTCGAAGCTCGGGGAGCCGGGGTCGTCGCCGCCCGTGTAGGCGAAGCCGTCGGGGGAGCCGGGGACGGATGTCTGGTCCGACAGGCTCTCGCCGCGTTCGCGGGCGTTGGCCACCGCGCGCAGGCGGTCCACCGCGCCGTCCATCGCGAACTGGGCCGCGCCGAGCCCCTCGACGACATAACCGCGCCGTGCCTGACCGCTGTCCTCGAAGGCGGACAGAACGCGGTAGACCGCGGAGAACCCGCCCTCGACGCCTTCCGCGGCGACCGCCCCCCGGGTCACCACCCCGTGCCGGTCGAGAAGGGTGCGGGCCAGCGCGTGGGCACGCACGGTGGACTCCGGTTCGCGCTGCGGGAGCAGCGACCAGCGGCCGGCGACGGTCGGCGGGCCGCCGCGGGAGGCGGGGCGGGCGGCCGCCGTCAGCGAGCCGTAACGCCCGCGCGGCACGGTGCGTTTGGCGCGGTGCGCGGTGGAGCCCGCGGTGCGTCCCGAGCCGAGGAGGGAGCGCATGGGCGCGAGCGTGTCGTTCGTGAGCCGGCCGGACCAGGCCAGATCCCAGATCGTGTCGGCCAGTTGGGGATCCGTGGCGTCGGGGTGGGTGGTCGCCCGGACCTGGTCGGCGATCTGACGGAAGAACAGTCCGTAGCCCCCGGAGAGGGTGTCCAGCACGGACTGGTGGAGCGCGGTCGGTTCCAGCGGGTGGGGCGGGGGCAGCAGCAGCGGGGCCGCGTCCGCCAGATACAGGGAGATCCAGCCGTCCTTGCCGGGCAGCGCTCCCGCTCCGGCCCACACCACCTCGCCGGCGGAGGTGAGTTCGTCGAGCAGCGCGGGGGTGTAATGCGCAACGCGGGACGGCAGGATCAGTTTCTCCAGGGCGGACGCGGGCACCGACGCGCCCTGCAACTGCTCCACCGCACGCACCAGTCCGTCGATGCCGCGCAGCCCGTGCCCCTTGCCGATGTGCTGCCACTGGGGGAGGAACTGGGCGAGCGCCGGTGGGCTCACCGGCTCCAGCTCGTGCCGCAGCGCCGCGAGCGAGCGGCGGCGCAGTCGGCGCAGGACGGTCGCGTCGCACCACTCCTGGCCGATCCCGGCGGGATGGAACTCGCCCTGTACGACCCGCCCGGACGCCGCCAGTCGCTGGAGGGCGCCCTCGGTGACCGCGACGCCCAGGCCGAAGCGGGCCGCCGCCGTGATGGAGGTGAACGGGCCGTGGGTGCGGGCGTAGCGGGCGAGGAGGTCGCCGAGGGGGTCCTTGACCGGCTCGGTGAACGCTTCGGGGACACCGACCGGAAGCGCCGTGCCCAGGGCGTCGCGCAGTCGGCCCGCGTCCTCGATCGCCGCCCAGTGGTCCGCTCCGGCGACGCGGACCCGGATCGCGCGGCGGGCGGCGGCCAGTTCCGGCGCCCACCGCGGTTCGGCGCCGCGCTCGGCCAGTTCGGCGTCGGTGAGCGGCCCGAGCAGGCGCAGCAGGTCCGCGACGCCCTCGGCGTCCTTGACCCGCCGGTCCTCGGTGCGCCACTGGAGCTCGCGCTCCAGCTCGGTCAGCACGTCGGCGTCGAGCAGTTCCCGCAGCTCCGCCTGGCCGAGCAGCTCGGCCAGCAGCCGCGAGTCCAGCGAGAGCGCGGCGGCGCGGCGCTCGGCGAGCGGTGAGTCGCCCTCGTAGAGGAACTGGGCGACGTAGCCGAACAGGAGGGAGCGGGCGAAGGGGGACGGCTCCGGGGTGGTGACCTCGACCAGGCGCACCTTCCGGGACTCCAGGTCGCCCATCAGCTCGACGAGGCCGGGGACGTCGAAGACGTCCTGGAGGCATTCGCGGACCGCCTCCAGCACGATCGGGAACGAGCCGAACTCGCTCGCCACCTCCAGCAGTTGGGCGGCGCGCTGGCGCTGCTGCCAGAGCGGGGTGCGCTTGCCCGGGTTGCGGCGAGGCAGCAGCAGGGCGCGCGCCGCGCACTCGCGGAAGCGGGACGCGAACAGGGCCGAACCGCCCACCTGGTCGGTGACGACCCGGTCGACCTCGCCCTTGTCGAAGACGACGTCCGCCGCGCCGACCGGGGCCCGGTCGGCGTCGTACTCCGTACCCGCCTTCATCGGTGCCTGGTCGAGCAGGTCCAGGCTCATCAGGTCGGCGTCGGGAAGGCGCAGCACGATGCCGTCGTCGGCGTGCATGACCTGTGCGTCCATGCCGTACCGCTCGGTGAGGCGGGCGCCGAGGGCGAGCGCCCACGGGGCGTGGACCTGGGCGCCGAAGGGGGAGTGCACGACGACCCGCCAGTCGCCGAGCTCGTCACGGAAGCGCTCCACGACGATCGTGCGGTCGTCCGGGACATGGCCGCAGGCCTCGCGCTGCTCGTCCAGGTAGGTCAGCACGTTGTCCGCGGCCCAGGCGTCCAGGCCCGCGGCGAGCAGGCGCGGGCGGGCGTCCTGCTTCGGCAGCGAGCCGACCTCGCGCAGGAACGCGCCCAGCGCGCGGCCCAGTTCGAGCGGCCGGCCCAGCTGGTCGCCCTTCCAGAAGGGCAGCCGGCCCGGTACCCCGGGGGCGGGGGAGACCAGGACGCGGTCCCGGGTGATGTCCTCGATGCGCCAGGAGCTGGTGCCCAGCGTGAAGACGTCCCCCACCCGGGACTCGTAGACCATCTCCTCGTCCAGCTCGCCGACCCGGCCGCCGCCCTTCTTCGGGTCGGCGCCGGCCAGGAACACGCCGAACAGACCGCGGTCGGGGATCGTGCCACCGGAGGTGACGGCGAGGCGCTGCGCACCGGGGCGGCCGGTGATCGTGCCCGCGACCCGGTCCCACACCACGCGCGGGCGCAGTTCCGCGAAGGCGTCGGACGGGTAGCGGCCGGCGAGCATGTCGAGGACCGCGGTGAACGCCGACTCCGGCAGCGAGGCGAACGGGGCGGCGCGGCGGACCGCGGCGAGCAGGTCGTCGACCTGCCAGGTGTCCATGGCCGTCATCGCGACCACCTGCTGGGCCAGCACGTCCAGCGGATTGGCGGGGACCTTCAGGGACTCGATGGCGCCCACGCGCATCCGCTCGGTGACCACGGCGGCCTGGACCAGGTCACCGCGGTACTTCGGGAACACCACACCGGTGGAGACGGCGCCCACCTGGTGTCCCGCGCGGCCGACGCGCTGGAGGCCGGAGGCGACGGACGGCGGTGACTCGACCTGGACCACCAGGTCGACGGCGCCCATGTCGATGCCGAGTTCGAGACTGGAGGTGGCGACGACCGCCGGGAGCCGGCCCGCCTTCAGGTCCTCCTCGACGAGGGAGCGCTGTTCCTTGGACACCGAGCCGTGATGGGCGCGCGCGATGACCGGCGGGGCGCCCTGGGCCGCTCCCGAACCGCCCATGAGTTCGGCGGGCGCGTGGTGTTCGGCCAGGGGCTCGCCGGTGGCCCGCTCGTACGCGATCTCGTTGAGCCGGTTGCACAGACGTTCCGCGAGGCGGCGGGAGTTGGCGAAGACGATCGTGGACCGGTGGGACTGGACGAGGTCGGCGATCCGCTCCTCCACGTGCGGCCAGATCGAAGGGCGCTCCTTGCCCTCGGAGCCGTCGGCGACCGGGGAGCCGCCCAGCTCCGCCAGGTCCTCGACCGGGACGACGACCGAGAGGTCGAACTCCTTGCCCGACTTCGGCTGGACGATCTCGACCTTGCGGCGGGGGGAGAGATAGCGCGCGATCTCGTCGACCGGGCGGACGGTCGCCGAGAGGCCGATCCGGCGGGCCGGCCTCGGCAGGATCTCGTCCAGCCGTTCCAGGGAGAGCGCCAGGTGCGCGCCCCGCTTGGTGCCCGCCACCGCGTGCACCTCGTCGAGGATCACCGTCTCGATGCCGGTCAGCGCGTCGCGGGTGGCCGACGTCAGCATCAGGAAGAGGGACTCCGGGGTGGTGATCAGGATGTCCGGCGGCCGGGTGGCCAGCGCGCGGCGCTCGGCGGGCGGGGTGTCGCCGGAGCGGATGCCGACCTTCACCTCGGGCTCGGGCAGGCCCAGGCGCACGGATTCCTGGCGGATGCCGGTCAGCGGGCTGCGCAGATTGCGCTCGACGTCCACCGCGAGGGCCTTCAGCGGGGAGACGTACAGCACCCGGCAGCGTTTGCGGGGGTCGGCCGGGGGCGGCGCCGAGGCGAGCTGGTCCAGGGCGGCGAGAAACGCGGCCAGCGTCTTTCCCGAGCCGGTCGGGGCGACCACCAGCACGTCCGAGCCCTCGCGGATGGCCTGCCACGCGCCCGCCTGGGCCGCGGTGGGCGCGGAGAACGCCCCCGTGAACCAGCCGCGGGTCGCGGGGGAGAAGCCGTCGAGGGCTCGGTGTGCGGAGCTGACCATGCGTCCATCCTGCACCCGGCCACTGACAATCGCCCTGACCTGCGCGGATGCCCTCGGCTCGCGGACCCGGCGATCGTCGCGCGACCGGCCGTGGCGGAGAATGGGCCCATGGTGGGTTCGGGCGAGCGGGCGCGGCACTGGCAGTACGCGGAACTGCCGGGAGTCGATCTGCTGCGCGCCCGCTACGTGCGCAAGACCTTCGTGCGGCACACCCACGAGAACTTCGTGATCGCCGCCATCGCCGAGGGCGTGGAGGTCTTCCACCACGGCGGCGGCGACCAGTACGCGGGCGCCGGGGCGCTCGCCCTGGTCAACCCCGACACCCCGCACACCGGACGGGCGGGTGTGCCCGAGGGCTGGCGGTACGGGGCCGTGTACCCCTCGCCGGAGCTGGTGGCGGAGATAGCGGCCGAGACGACCGCTGTCCGGGGCACCCCGGGATTCGTCAGCCCCGTCCTCGACGATCCGTACACCGTCGCACTGGTGCACCAGGTGCTGCGCGCCGCGGACGAGGGCAACGCGCTGGCCGCCGACACCCTGCTGAGGGTCGCGGTGACCCGGCTGCTCCGGCTGAACGGCGGCCCCCTGCCACGGCGCGAGGTACGCACCGCGGGCGCCCGGACGGCGGCACGCGCGCGTGCCGTGCTGGAGGACCGGATGGCAGGGCCGCCGACCCTGGAGCAGTTGGCGGCCGACCTCGGGACCAGCCCGTTCGCGCTGCTCCGCGCGTTCCGGGACGTCTACGGGATGCCGCCGCACACCTGGCTGACCGACGCCCGGGTGCGCCGGGCGCGGCGGCTGCTGGACGCGGGGACGGCGCCGGCGGAGACCGCGCTCGCGGTCGGGTTCGCCGACCAGCCGCACCTCAACCGCCACTTCGCGCGGATCGTGGGCGTGCCCCCGGGCGCCTACCAGCGCGAACGCACGGACGCACGCGAGCGCAGGGGCGTGCACGAGCGTGAGGGCGTACGCGAGCGTGAGGGCGTATACGAGCGCAAGAACGTACAAGACGCGCGGCGGTTGCCGTCCGTATCGTCCGGGACGTGACAGAACAGACAACACTCGCGGGCAGCCGCGCCGGGCACGGGGAGAAACCCGACGGCGCCGTCGTACGGGACGCCCTCGGAGTCGGGGTCGCCGTAGGACTGTCCGGTTTCGCCTTCGGGGTGACCTCGGCCGGCAGTGGGCTCACCCCGGCGCAGACCTGTGTCCTCAGCCTCCTGGTGTTCACCGGGGCGTCCCAGTTCGCGCTGGTGGGGGCCCTCGCGGCCGGCGGCAACCCGCTCACGGCCGCCGCGGGCGCGTTCTTCCTGGGGGTGCGCAACGCGTTCTACGGACTGCGTCTGTCGCAGTTGCTGGCCCTTCCTCGCGCGGCGCGTCCGTTCGCCGCCCACTGGGTCATCGACGAGACGACCGCCGTCGCGCTGGCGCAGCCGACCCGGCGCAGTGCCCGTCTGGGGTTCACCGTCACCGGGCTCAGCCTGTACCTGCTGTGGAACCTCACCACCCTGCTCGGCGCGCTGGGCGCCGCGGCCGTCGGGGACACCGGCGCCTGGGGCCTGGACGCGGCCGGACCCGCGGTCTTCCTGGCGCTGCTGGCCCCGATGCTGAGGTCCACCACCGAGCGGGCCGTCGCGGGTGTCGCGGTCCTGCTCGGCCTCGGGCTGCTGCCGGTACTGCCCGCCGGGGTGCCCGTCCTGGTGGCCGCGCTCGCGGCGCCGGCCGTCCTCTACGCGACCGGACGCCGCCGGGGCGGGGCGCGTGACCTCGCGGAACCCGCCCCTGTGGAACCGGCCTTTGCAGAGCCCCTCGCGGAACCCGACCCTGTGGACAAGGAAAACCGTTGAACACGTGGATCGCCATCGGCGCGACCGCCCTCGGCTGCTACGTCGCCAAACTCGCCGGACTGCTCGTCCCCGCGGGGGCACTCGAGCACCCGCTCGTCCGGCGGCTCGCCGCGCTGCTGCCGGTCGCCCTGCTCGCCGCCCTCACGGCCCAGCAGACCTTCGCCGACAAGCACACGCTCGTGCTGGACGCCAGGGCCGCGGGGCTGGCCGCGGCGGCGGTGACGCTCGTGCTGCGCGCGCCGTTCCTGCTGGTCGTCGCGGCAGCCGTGCTGGTGACCGCGGGGGTGCGGGCCCTGGGCGGCTGAGCGGGGTCCGCTCAGCCGACCGAGCGGCCGTACGCCCTGAGCGTGCGCAGCGCCTCGACGGTCACCATCGGACGGGCCTCCAGAGCGGGGCCCGCGGCCCACTGCCGCCAGCGCAGCGGCCAGCCGCCGTCCTCCTGCTGCTCGCTCGCGAGGAAGTCCAGTGAGCGGCTCACCTCCTCGTCCGTGAACCACGCGCGCGCGAGGGAACGCGGGGTGCGGGCATAGTCGTGCGGGAAGTGGTGCTCGCCCGGGGCGTAGCCCGGCGCGACGGGGTACGTGTCGAGGCGGTCCGGGTCCAGGGCCGCCAGCCGGTGCTCACGCACCAGGCGGCCCAGACGGTCGGCGGCCGCCTCCGCGCGCGGGCGGTCGGGAGCGGAGTCCAGGAACGCCACGGCGGCCTCGATCTCGTAGGGGTGGGACTTCTCCAGGGATTCGACCTGCTGCCAGCAGAAGTCCGTGGCCCGGAACAGCCAGGCGTGCCACACCTCGTTGCGGTGCAGCACACCCACCACCGGTCCGGTGGACAGGAGTTCGCTGGGCGGCTGGTCCACGATCGGGACGAAGGGCGCCGCCGGGTAGCCGCGCTGGCTGGGGTGGACGGCGGGCAGGGCGCCGTCCGGTGTGGAGACGGCGGTCAGGTAGCGGCACACGCGCTCCACCCGCTGCCCGCCGCAGCGTCCGATGGAGTCCAGGACGCTCAGAGCGCGCGCCGTGTGCAGCGGCTGGCTGACCGGGCCGCGCAGATCGGGTTCCAGCGCGTTGCCGTACCCGCCGTCCTGGTTGCGGTAGGCGTCCAGCGCCGTCTCCACCGGATCGGCACCGCCGTTGAGGAAGTGATACGCGAAGAGGCGCTGCTCCAGTACGCGCGCGGTGAGCCAGACGAACTGCTCGGCGCGGAAGAGCGGGGAACGGGCCGGGGGTGTCGAGGGGGGTGCGGAAGCTCCTGTTGCGGACATGCGTCAGACCGTAGGACGGAAAGCGGTCTCGGCAAGCGGTCCCCGCGATGGCCCACCCCCAGGGGGCGGGATACTGGTGTCATGCGGTTGACGGTCTTCTGGCAGCGGATGGCGGAGCACTTCGGTGCGGGCGCCGAGACGTTCGCACGCGATCATGTGATGTCGGAACTCGGCGGGCGCACGGTGCACGAGGCACTGGCGGCCGGCTGGGCGGCCAAGGACGTGTGGCGGGTGGTCTGCACGGTGATGGGCGTACCGCAGGAGAAGCGCTGAACAGCCACGCAGATCGGTACGCGGTGACCGGTTGTCGGTGGCGTGGGCGAGACTTGGTCCGTGGCACCCACTGACGACACCGGACAGCCCGCCCCGCACGCAACCCCGTTCGGCACGACGCCACCGGCCCCGCCGGCGGACGCGGCCGCCGGGGTGGCCGCACGCATGCCCCGCTGGCTGCCGCGAGCCATGGTGCTCGCGCTCTCACTCATCGCTGTTTTCCAGCTCGGCAGTTGGGCCTTCCACCAGCTGACCGGGCTGCTGATCAACATAGTCATCGCGTTCTTCCTGGCGCTCGCCATAGAGCCCGCGGTGAGCTGGATGGCCGCCCACGGAATGCGCAGGGGGCTGGCCACCTTCCTGGTGTTCTTCGGGCTGTTGATCGTCACGGCTGGCTTCGTCGTCCTGCTCGGGTCCATGCTCGCCGGGCAGATCATCAAGATGATCGAGGGCTTCCCGGACTATCTCGACTCGGTCATCAACTGGATCAACACCACGTTCCACACCCACCTCAGACGGGTCGACGTCCAGGAGGGCCTGCTCCACTCCGACTGGCTCAGGAAGTACGCGCAGAACAGCGCCGCGGGCGTGCTGGACGTGTCCACGCAGGTGCTCGGCGGCCTCTTCCGGCTGCTGACGGTCGCACTGTTCTCGTTCTACTTCGCCGCCGACGGGCCGCGACTGCGCCGCACCATCTGCTCCGTGCTGCCTCCCGCCCGACAGGCCGAGGTGCTGCGCGCCTGGGAGATCGCCGTCGACAAGACCGGCGGTTATCTGTACTCGCGCGGGCTGATGGCGCTGATCTCGGGCGTCGCCCACTACATCCTGCTGGAGGCCCTGGGCATCCCGTACGCGCCCGTGCTCGGTCTGTGGGTGGGTGTGGTCTCGCAGTTCGTCCCCACCATCGGCACGTATCTCGCGGGCGCCCTGCCCATGTTGATCGCCTTCACCGTCGACCCCTGGTACGCGGTGTGGGTGCTGGTCTTCGTCGTGATCTACCAGCAGTTCGAGAACTACGTGCTGCAGCCCAAGCTGACCCAGAAGACCGTCGACATCCATCCCGCGCTCGCCTTCGGGTCGGTCGTGGCGGGCACCGCCCTGCTCGGCGCGGTCGGCGCGCTGATCGCCATCCCCGCGGTCGCCACGTTGCAGGCGTTCCTCGGAGCCTATGTGAAGCGGTACGCCGTCACGGACGATCCCCGGGTGCACGGGCACCGACGACGCGGCGCGGGTGCCAGTCTGCTCACGCGTGCGCGGCAGTTGGCGCGGCGGTCCCCGGACACCAGGTCCGGCGAAGGTTCCGTCCAGGAGGCCGTCCAGGAGGCCGACCGGGAGTCCGACGGGGAGTCCGGCCGGGAGACCGACTGACGCGCGGAGGTCCCGGTCGGGGGCCGGTCAGTACGTGAGGACCGCCCACACCCCGGCGGCGGCGACGGCGACGGCGTAGCAGCCGACCCCCACGGCCACGATCCGGTGCCGGACCGGCTCGCTCCAGGACGTGCGGGACAGCAGCCAGGCCAGCGCGGGCAGGACCAGGACCGCGTGCAGGCTGACCCCGTGGAGCGGCTTCAGCGAAGCCGTCGAGTGGTAGGCGGCCTCCTGATGACCGGTACGGGTGAGCACGACCCCGCGCGCGATCATCGCGGCGCCCGAGGCCAGCGCGACGAGCAGGACCGCGAACCCGGAACGCACCGCCAGTGACATGCCCGCGGGGCCCGTCGGCCGGTCCCGGAAGGACAGGACCGCGAACATGGTCAGCAGCACCACGAGGACACCCCCGCCCACCGCGAGTGTCATGGATACCGCCGTGTCGAAGGGGGTCTCCATGTTCAGATGCGAGGGCACCCGGCGCCACGCCTGGAGGGTGATCCCCCCGACCTCCACGACGCAGTCCGCGGCGAAGACGGTCAGCAGTCCGGAGCGCAGTCGGCGCCCCATGCGCAGGTACGACGTGACCCAGGCGACCGTGATCAGTGTCACGCCGAAGGACAGTCCGAAGGTCACCGGCTTGCGCCAGGAGACGGGGCCGTCCCAGGGGCCGCCGTCGACGGCGAACACCAGCAGATGCAGAAGGCCGGAGAGCGCCAGGAGCAGGCCGGTCACCAGATGGGGGCGGTCCACGGCGGGGCCCGGAGGGTCGGGGGCGCGGTCCATGACCGGACCCCGGGCGTTGCCCCGGCCGCCGTTTCCGTGGCCGTCCTCGTAGCGGGCTCCCCGGCCGGTCCGCCTGCTGCCGGGCACGGTCCCGTCGCTGCTGTTCATGGCATGAGCCTCGCGGGAACGGCGCGTGCCGTCGTCGTCCGGCCGGAGGCGATCGGCGTACGCCGGGGGAAGCAGCCGGCGGGGCCGCCCGGGCGGCCAGGGCGGCCAGGGTCCTGCCGGGCGGCCCCGGCGCCGGATCCGGGGTGCCGCCGGTGCGTGAACGTAGGCTCGGAGGTGGCGCGTGGTGTGCTTGACACGAAAATCGAACATCCATTCTTATGGAGGCTCCGGCATGGCCCTCGGGTGGCATTTAAGCCCGGTTTGGTGGGGTAGGTACCCGAGTTATCCACAGGCCGGACCGGCGTCGGGGCGCATTGTCAGTGGCAGGCGTTAGCGTCTTTGACGTGAAGCGATCGACTCAAGCAAACCGGGTGGAACCCATGGCAGGAACCGACCGCGAGAAGGCGCTCGACGCCGCGCTCGCACAGATTGAACGGCAATTCGGCAAGGGTGCGGTGATGCGCCTGGGCGAGCGCCCGAACGAGCCCATCGAGGTCATCCCCACCGGGTCGACCGCACTCGACGTCGCCCTGGGCGTCGGCGGCCTGCCGCGCGGCCGCGTGGTGGAGGTGTACGGCCCGGAGTCCTCCGGCAAGACGACCCTGACCCTGCACGCGGTGGCGAACGCGCAGAAGGCCGGCGGCCAGGTCGCCTTCGTCGACGCGGAGCACGCGCTCGACCCCGAGTACGCGAAGAAGCTCGGCGTCGACATCGACAACCTGATCCTGTCCCAGCCGGACAACGGCGAGCAGGCGCTGGAGATCGTGGACATGCTGGTCCGCTCCGGTGCGCTCGACCTCATCGTCATCGACTCGGTCGCCGCGCTCGTCCCGCGCGCGGAGATCGAGGGTGAGATGGGCGACAGCCACGTGGGTCTCCAGGCCCGTCTGATGAGCCAGGCCCTGCGGAAGATCACCAGCGCGCTCAACCAGTCGAAGACCACCGCGATCTTCATCAACCAGCTCCGCGAGAAGATCGGCGTGATGTTCGGCTCGCCGGAGACCACGACCGGTGGCCGGGCGCTGAAGTTCTACGCCTCCGTGCGTATCGACATCCGCCGTATCGAGACCCTGAAGGACGGCACCGAGGCGGTCGGCAACCGCACCCGCTGCAAGGTCGTCAAGAACAAGGTCGCGCCGCCCTTCAAGCAGGCCGAGTTCGACATCCTCTACGGCCAGGGCATCAGCCGTGAGGGCGGCCTGATCGACATGGGCGTGGAGCACGGCTTCGTCCGCAAGGCCGGCGCCTGGTACACGTACGAGGGCGACCAGCTCGGCCAGGGCAAGGAGAACGCGCGCAACTTCCTGAAGGACAACCCCGACCTGGCCAACGAGATCGAGAAGAAGATCAAGGAGAAGCTCGGCGTCGGCGTGCGACCGGAGGAGCCCGCCGCGCAGCCCGGCGCGGACGCGGCGGCCTCGGCGACCGGTGCCGCGGACGAGACCGCGAAGACCGTGCCCGCTCCCGCCGCTGCCAAGGCCACCAGGACCAAGGCCGCGGCTGCCAAGAGCTGACCCGTGACACGACGAACCGACTGGGCGGACGACGGCGGTCACGGGTACGGGGTCCCGGACGACGGCGGTCACGGCCACGGGGGGCCGGATCCCGACGCGTACGGGGGTGAGCCGGCGTCGCGCGAGGGTTCCGGGGGGCGTGGCGGACGCGGTCGTCGGCGGCGCGGTGCCACGCAGCCGTTCGGTGACCCACAGGACGAAGTCTCCTCCTCCTCGTCGAGGGCCGAGGCGGGGGAGTCTCCGGGAGACCCGGCTGAGCGGGCGCGGGCGATCTGTCTGCGCCTGCTCACCGGGACCCCGCGCACGCGAAAGCAGCTCGCGGACGCCCTGCGCAAGCGGGAGATCCCGGACGATGTCGCCGACGCGGTGCTGTCGCGGTTCGAGGAGGTCGGACTGATCGACGACGGCGCGTTCGCGGGCGCCTGGGTGGAGTCCCGGCACCACGGCCGGGGGCTGGCCAGGCGCGCCCTCGCCCAGGAACTGCGGACCAAGGGCGTCGACTCCACCCTGATCGACGAGGCCGTCGGCCGGCTCGACTCGGAGCAGGAGGAGGCGACCGCGCGCGAACTCGTCGCCCGCAAGCTGCGTGCCACCCGCGGACTCGACCGGGACAGACGGCTGCGCCGCCTGGCCGGCATGCTCGCCCGTAAGGGCTACTCCCAGGGCCTGGCCCTGCGGGTGGTCCGGCAGGCGCTGGAGGAGGAGGGCGAGGACACGGAGTTCCTCGCCGACGGGGACCACTACGGGGACCACGAGGGCTGATCCGTGGTGTGGGGGGGCACCGCCCAAGGTCCCTGCCGAGCCGTTTGACACTAGAGGCTGCTGCGTCGCGTGAGGGGTCCGTGGCGCGCAGCTTTACGTTGCGTTCCCGGGAGGGTGTCCTTCTTCGCCCCGGCTGTACCGTCTGCTGCCGTCCCGCGGTTCCGCGAACTTCCGTCGCCGTACATCCCGATGGTCGTGGCATGCCGCTGCATCCCCGAATGCGTCCGAAAGGCGGCCCAGACATGCCCGTGCCCGCTCGCCCCCGAAGAGCGCTGGTCGCCTCGGCCCTCGGTACCGGCCTGCTGCTCAGCGGATGCGGCCTGGGCCAGGAGACGGCCTCGGACGCGGTCACCGGGCCGCTCACCTTCGGCTTCGTCAACGGAGGCACCACGCAGTTCCACACCTGCCTCCAGGCGGCCGTGGAGGCGGAGGCGAAGAACAACCGGGCCACGGTCTACACGGCGGACTCGCACCAGGACGCCGCCACCGAGCTGGCCAACATCAAGGAGATGATCGCGAAGAAGGTCGACGCGCTGATCGTGCAGACCGTCGACGTCCGCGCCCTCAAGGACGACATCGCAAGGGCGAAGGCCTCGGGCATCCCGATCTTCCTGACCTCGGTCGTCCCCGACGACACGTCCGACCTGCTCGGCGCCGTGGTGGTCGACCTGAAGAAGGTCGGCAGCCTCGACGCCGGCTGGATCGGCGAGGACGCGGCCGGGAAGGACGTCCGGGTCGGCATCGTCGCGGGCGCCCCCGGCGCGGCGTCCGACCTCCTCGTGGGTGGATTCAAGGGTGCCTTGCCGGCCAACGCCGAGGTGGTCGCGACCGGGGCCGGCATGTTCGACCCGGGCCGGGCGCGGGAGGTCGCGAAAGGCATGATCAAGGCTCACCCGGACCTCGACTACGCCTTCGTCGCGAACGAGGAGATGGCCTTCGCGGTCCGCGAGGCCTTCGACGCGGCCGGCGCCGAGGACGTCAAGATCGTGACGGTCAACGGCACGGACGAGGCCCTGGCCGCCCTCAAGGACGGCCGTTTCTCCGCCACGGTCGCCAACTCGGCCGCGGACACCGGCGCGCTGGCCGTCACCGACGCCGTGGCCCTGCTGCGTGAGGACGACCGGGTCGACAGGATCGCCCGGACGCCCCTGCGCCTGGTCACCAAGGACAACGCGGACACGGCCCCGCTCTACTGCCCGTCGGACGACCGGTGAGCAGACGGTGATCGAGTTGCTGCCGACCAGTTCGAGCGACGGGCTCGGCATCCTGGGCGCAAGCGCGAACCGTCCCCTCTCGGAGCCACCGGCTCCGCCACGGCCGCAGCTCGGTGAGAGCCGGGCCGGTGACCGTGGCGGCAGCCGTCGCTCAGTTCCCGCCGCCGGAGCCCACGGCCATCGCGACGGACGTGGTGACCACGGTGACGACCAGGCCGCAGGCGAGAAGAACCGCGAAAACGTATCGGGAGCGGTCGTCGCCCCGGCCGTGCCAGGGCAGGCCGGGGGCCAGTGCCGCCCAGTGTCGGACGGTCTCCCGGACCTCGTGACGGTGCTGCACGGCGGCACGGATCCGCAGGACGGCCGTGACGGTCGCGCCCGCCGTCGCCGTTGCGCACTCCACCTGCCACGCCGCGCCGACGAAGAGCAGTACGGCGATGGCGGCGAGCGTCGTCCAGCCCGTCAGACAGGCCGCAGCCGCGGTACGGCGGGAGACCGGCCGGTCGGCGCCCGCGCGCAGGTCGGCGACGGCAGGGACGTACCAGACGCAGCCGGCGGCGGTCAGCAGCGCGGCGCCCAACGCCGGAACGGCCCCTGCCACGGCTCAGCCCACTTCCTCGAGTGCGGCGATCTCCGGGTGGTGCAGGTCGAAGGCCGGGGATTCGGAGCGGATGCGGGGCAGGGAGACGAAGTTGTGGCGCGGTGGTGGGCAGGAGGTGGCCCACTCCAGCGAGCGGCCGTAGCCCCAGGGGTCGTCGGTCTCGACCTTCGTGCCGTACTTCGCGGTCTTCCACACGTTGTAGAGGAACGGCAGGATCGACAGTCCCAGCAGGAACGAGCCGATGGTGGACAGGGTGTTGAGGGCGGTGAAGCCGTCGGCGGCGAGGTAGTCGGCATAGCGGCGGGGCATGCCCTCGACGCCCAGCCAGTGCTGGACCAGGAAGGTCAGGTGGAAACCGGCCGTCAGCGTCCAGAAGGTGATCTTGCCGAGGCGTTCGTCGAGCATCTTGCCGGTGAACTTGGGCCACCAGAAGTGGAAGCCGGCGAACATCGCGTACACGACCGTACCGAAGACCGTGTAGTGGAAGTGCGCGACCACGAAGTACGAGTCGGACAGGTGGAAGTCCATCGGCGGCGAGGCGAGGATCACGCCGGTCAGCCCGCCGAAGACGAAGGTGATCAGGAAGCCGGTGGCCCACAGCATCGGCGTCTCGAAGCTCAGGGAGCCCTTCCACATGGTGCCGATCCAGTTGAAGAACTTCACGCCGGTCGGGACCGCGATCAGGAAGGTCATGAAGGAGAAGAAGGGGAGCAGCACACCGCCGGTGACGTACATGTGATGGGCCCACACGGTCACGGACAGGCCCGCGATGGCGATGGTGGCGCTGATCAGGCCCATGTAGCCGAACATCGGCTTGCGGGCGAAGACCGGGATCACCTCGGAGACGATGCCGAAGAACGGCAGGGCGAGGACGTACACCTCCGGGTGGCCGAAGAACCAGAACAGGTGCTGCCACAGCAGCGCACCCCCGTTGGCCGCGTCGAAGACGTGGGAGCCGAACTTGCGGTCGCACTCCAGCGCGAACAACGCGGCAGCCAGCACCGGGAAGATGATCAGGACCAGGACACCGGTCAGCAGCACGTTCCAGGTGAAGATCGGCATCCGGAACATGGTCATGCCCGGCGCGCGCATGCAGATGATCGTGGTGATGAAGTTGACCGCGCCGAGGATGCTCCCGAAGCCGGACAGGGCGACGCCCATGATCCACAGGTCGGCGCCCATGCCCGGCGAGTGGACGGCGTCGGACAGCGGCGCGTACAGGAACCAGCCGAAGTCGGCGGCGCCGCCCGGGGTGAGGAAGCCGAACGCGGCGATCGACGAGCCGAACAGGAACAGCCAGTAGGCCAGCATGTTCAGCCGGGGGAAGGCCACGTCCGGGGCACCGATCTGCAACGGCATGATCCAGTTGGCGAAGCCGGTGAACAGGGGCATCGCGAACATCAGCAGCATGATCGAGCCGTGCATGGTGAAGGCCTGGTTGAACTGCTCGTTCGACATGATCTGCAGCCCGGGGCGGGCGAGCTCGGCGCGCATCACCAGCGCCAGCACGCCGCCGACGAGGAAGAACACGAACGCCGTGACCAGGTACATCGTCCCGATCTTCTTGTGGTCGGTGGTCGTCAGCCAGTCCGTCCACGCCGGCCGGGGCGCCGGCCCTGCCACAGGTCCGGATGGACCGTCTGCCACGGCGACGCCGGCACCCGGCCGTGCGGTCCCCGGCTGTTGTATCTCGTCCACCGGACGGTGTCCTCCCCATCAGTCGATGTCGGCAAGTCGATGCCGATCGGTAGATATCGATCGGCAGACGTCGACAGTCGATGTCGATCGGTTGATCTCATCGACGTGCCGGGAAGGACCTGAAGTGCGGGAATGGACCTGGCCCTCCCCGGCCGCCGTCCCATGATCGGCTGTGGGGCCCCCGGCCCGGATAGGGCCCAACAGCCCCTGTCCGGTCCCGCCGGTAGGGCCCAACGGCCCCTCTTCGCCCCGATGGAGCGCCGGCTCCCGCTCCTCCGGCCTGGCGGGCCGCCTCGACATCCGGGGAGACCCGGCCGGCAGACGGAGGGTTTCAGAGCAGCGTCTGCCAGTGGTCCCACCAGCGTGTGGCGATCAGCATCACGATGCCCAGACACCAGGTGACCGGCACCACCCAGTGGAACTCCAGCGCACCCGCGACCACTTCCCGGGGCGCGCGGACGATCCCGTGCCGAAGGTTGTGCGCGGTGGTGTACCAGAACATGACGATGGTGGCCGCCCAGGCCAGGCAGCACCACAGGCACAACGCGCCGATCTCGTACAGCGCCTGGGTCATGAGCCACATGCAGAAGCTCGCGCCGAACAGCGTGCCGACGTTCAGACCCAGCCAGAACCACCGGCGGAAACGGGCCCCGGCCAGCAGTGCGAACCCGACGGCGACGACCACCGGATAGGTGAGGAGGCCCAGCAACGGGTTCGGAAAGCCGAACACGGACGCCTGGGCGCTCTTCATCACGTCGGAGCAGGACAGGATCGGGCTGAGGTTGCACGAGGGTGAGAAGTGCGGGTCCTGTAGCAGTCGGAACTTGTCGACGGTGATCACGAAGGAGGCGAGGATGCCGAGCGCGCCGGAGACGATCAGCAGCCAGGCGAAGGCACGGGAGGCTCCGGTGCCGCCCGCCGACACGGTGCTCCGGTCACGCCCGCCACCCCCCGTCCCGGTGGTGAGGTGGTGCACGGTCGTGGTGGTGCCGGTCATCGGGATGTTCCCGCCTCACTGGTTTCAGGGGCGGGCCACGGACCCACGGTGGCCGACGAGTCGCCGCTGCCGCGCGGACCGCCGTCGCGGTCCGGTTCCGGCGCGATGCGCATGCCTTCGCGCGCTGCGCCCCGGGGCCATACGACGTCGACCGGAACGGCGTGCGCACGGGCGTACGCCACCAGATGCGCGGTGGCGTCCCGGCCGCTGGACGGCGAACCGTCCCATACGGCCAGCAGATGCCGGCATCCCGCGATCATCCGTTCGTCCGCGCCGACGCATGCGTCGCGGTCGCCCGGGTCGTACGCCAGCAGGCGCACCTGCTGGGCGAGGTCCAGCAGGGCGCCGGTGACCGTCCGGTCCTGCGCCGGCAGCGGCGTGGGCCCCATTTCCTGCGTGGGGGTGACCACGACCAGACGGTGTCCCGCCGCCCGCACCGCCCGCCCGAACGCAAGGGCACCACCGGCACCCGCGCGCACCACTCCGGACGCTCGTGCGAACTGCTGCTCCAGCCGGGCCCGCAGCTCGGCCTCCACCAGCTTCAGCGTGTCCGGCGTCAGGTCGGCGTGCCCGACCACCGAGATCATCATCCCGCTCCCCTCTCTGCCCCGCGAGGTTCTCGCTCGCCCGTTCGTCCCGCATCGCACGGCCCCGCCCGCCCCGCCCATGGGCGGGACCGCGAGACCGGGTCCACGGACGGGATCCGAGCGACACGGGCGGGACCGCGGGATCAGTGAAGTCAGCGGCCCTGACCGGCGACAAGGGCCGAACGGCCCTGTCGGGCACGGCGATGCGCCCGGCCGGGAGCGCGGCAGTGGTGCGGCCGAAGCCGTGGGAAGCCGAGGACGAGCCGGGGGCGGTGAACGCCCTGGGCTTCTTCCGGGCGGCCGCCGGCGATCAGCTCGTCGATTCCCGCAGGCCCTGGGTCACCGGAAGCCCCGCCGTCCGCCACGCCTGGAAGCCGCCGACCAGGTCGGTCGCCCGGTGCAGGCCCAACTGGTGCAGGGACGCGGCGGCCAGGCTGGAGGCGTAACCCTCGTTGCAGATCACGACGATGCGCAGATCGTGACCGGTGGCCTCCGGGGCGCGGTGGCTGCCCTGCGGGTCGAGGCGCCATTCCAGCTCGTTGCGTTCTATGACGAGCGCGCCGGGGATCAGCCCGTCCCGTTCGCGCAGCGCCGCGTACCGGATGTCCACCAGCAGTGCCTCGCCCGCCCGGGCGGCCTCGTACGCGGCCGGAGCCTCGATCCGCTCGTAGCCCTCGCGCACCCGCTCCAGCAACTCGTCGATGCCGGTCGGCCGGTGCTCGCCCGGGCCGCTCACTGCCAGTCCTGCGGACGCTCGACGTGCTCCAGCCGCAGCACCAGTCCGGTACGGCTGTAGCGGCGGATCTGCGGCAGCGGCGGGTAGTAGGCGTGTACGGAGATCGCGTGGTCGGCGGCGGACTCGTTGAGGACCTCGTGGACATGGTGGCGGCCGAAGGAGCGGCCCCGTCCCGCCGGGAGCCGGCGTTGCCGGTCGACGCCGTCGGAGAGTTCCAGGGTCTTCCAGCCGTCGGTGGGCAGGCGCGCGGCGAGCGAGTTCTCCTTGAGTTCGCCCCGCGTGGTGAGGAAGGCGCCGACCGACTCCGCGTGGTCGTGCCAGCCGGTGCCGCTGCCGGGCGGCCAGCCGATCAGCCAGGCCTCGCTGCCGCCGGGCCCGTCCAGGCGCACCCAGGTGCGGCCCTGCGGGTCGAGCGGGAGCGAGGCGATCAACTCGGTGTCGGCGGCGGTGCGCCGTACGAAGTCGAGGAGGTCCGCCTGCGTGGGGGCCTGGGCCGGTTGGGCCACGGAGGCGGAGGCGGGAGCGGGGGCAGAGGGAGTGACAGACACGGGCACCGTCCTGATCAGCGTTCGCGAGAGCGCGCGCGGCAGCCAAGGGCGGCGCGCGCGGGTGAAGAGGGGAGCGAATTCAGCTGGACGGTCGACACACGCAGCCCGCGTAGCGGACGAGGTCCATATGGACCCTCCGCCAAAGACGCACGCAGGTGTCGGTCACGATCCGGAGTAGACCATGCCGGTGCTGGACGGTCAACTCACTGTCACTATGCGGACCGCAGGGTGACAGTGAGTCGCGCGAGGGTGCGGCGCGGGCGCGCCCGACGCCCGCGCGGTCACTTCGAGGCGGAGCCGACCGTCGCCTCTCTGCGGGCCGGGCCACCGAGCGTCGCCTCGGCGGCCGCGTACAGGTCGGCGGGGCGCACGCCGCTCAGGGCGGTGACGAGATGGCCGTCGGGGCGGACGAGGAGCACGGTGTGGGCGGCCGCCCCCGGGTAGCTCTCGGCGACCAGCAGCTCCGCCGGGTGCGGCAGCGCGGTCACCGCGGCGGCGAGCCGGGGCATGATCCCGGCCGTCACCCAGTGCTTGCGCTCCCAGACACCCGTGCCCGGTGCGATCAGGACGACGAGCAGCGCCCCCCGGCCCAACCGCTCCCGCAGCGGTACGAAGGAGCCGTTCTCCGCCGTCACCCGTACGTCCGCGACCTGGGCGCCCGGCGGGGTGTCCACGGGGACCTCCCCATCCAGGAGCGGCGGTGCGAGCGGCGAGCCGGCGTACCCACCGGGTTCCCCCAGTGGGCCGCGGCCCAGGTGGCCGTCGGTGAGCAGCGCCTCGTGACCCCGGGCCGAGCCGGGGACGAAGGAACGGAGCCCGCCGCCGCCGCGCAGCAGCGGCAGTACCTGGTCCGCGGCGCGCAGCCGGGCGGCGACGACGGCGCGCCGCTCCGTCTGGTAGCTGTCGAGCAGCGTCTCGTGCGGGCCGTGGTGCCAGGCGAGCGCCAGCTTCCAGGCGAGGTTGTCGGCGTCCCTGAGTCCTTCGTCCAGCCCCTGGGTGCCGAGCGCGCCGAGCAGGTGGGCGGCGTCCCCGGCGAGGAAGACCCGTCCCACGCGCCAGCGGCGGGCCAGCCGGTGGTGGACCGTGTGGACGCCGGTGTCCAGCAGTTCGTACGGCGGTGTGGAGCCGTCCGTCCAGCCGGCCAGGGTCTCCCGGACCCGGGTCACCAGGAGTTCGGGGGTGACCAGGTCCTTGCCGGGCGGCAGCAGCCAGTCCAGCCGCCAGGCGCCGTCCGGCAGCGGGCGTCCGGTGACCTCTCCGGCCCAGGGGCCGGACGTCCGCCACGGCGGCATCCGGTGGATCAACGCTTCGTCGGTCCAGGGAAGTTCCGTGCGCAGCGCGGCCACGGCGTGTCGTTCCACCGCGGTGCGGCCCGGGAAGCGGATGTCCTGAAGCTTGCGCACCGTCGAGCGCGGACCGTCGCAGCCCACCAGGTAACTGCCGCGCCACCAGGTGCCCTTGTCGCCCCGGGCGCGGGCGGTGACGCCGGAGGTCTCCTGCTCGACGGCGTCCAGACGGCTGTTCACGGCGACCTTGACGAGCCGCTCGCCGGCGAGGGCCGTGCGCAGGGCGCCGGTCAGCACGTGCTGGGCGAGGTGCAACGGCCCGGGTTCGGCGTCGTCGAAGGTGATCTCGCGCATCACCTGCTTGCGCCGCAACGACCGCCATCCGGCCCAGCGCACGCCCGCCTCGGCGAGCGGCACCCCGGTCAGCCGTTCCACGAGCGCGGCGGTGTCCGCGCGCAGTACGACAGTGCGCGCGAGGCGGGGCTCGTCCTTGCCCGGCCCCTCGTCCAGGACGACCGAGGGCACTTCCTGACGGGCCAGCGCCAGGGCGAGCGTGAGCCCCACGGGCCCCGCGCCGACGATGATCACCGGGTCCACGGCGCGGCGCCTCCCGCCCGCGGTGATGTCCTCACGGACGTTGGTGAGCAGGAGGTCGGGGCAGGGTGCACGATCACAGAACGTATGCAACCTATTGCCGCTGCTTGCGTCAAGTGACGGAGGCCGTGGCGATCACGCCACGGCCTCCGTATCGGTCACCCGACGGCTCCTGTCGGGTGACCGCACTGGTCACGCCACTGCTCCCGGGCCGCATCGGCCACTTGAGCGAGTGTCAGATGCTGCCGCCCGCGCCGGCGCCGAAGGAGCCCCCGACCTCCGCGGCGTTGAGCTCCTCGACATCCTCGGCGCCGAGCACCTTGCCGGTGCCCCGCTTGCTGCCGCGCAGCCGGCGCTCCAGCCAGGCGGCGAAGGAGGTGAGGGCGAAGTTCAGCACGACGAAGATGATCCCCACCACGATGAAGCTGGGGACGACGTTGGCGTAGTTGGCCGCCAGGGTGCTGCGCGAGCTCATCAGCTCGGGGAAGGTGAGCATCACACCGCCCAGCGCGGTGTCCTTCACGATCACGACGAGCTGGCTGACGATGGCCGGCAGCATCACCGTGACGGCCTGCGGCAGCAGGATGCTGGTCATCGTCTGGCCCTTGCGCAGGCCGACCGCGTACGCGGCCTCCGTCTGTCCCTTGGGCAGGGAGAGGATGCCGGCCCGGACGACCTCGGCGAGGACCGAGGCGTTGTAGAGCACCAGACCGGTGACGACGGCGTAGAAAGGCCGGTCGTCGCTGGAGACGTTCGTGGAACGGACGTAGAACTCCATCGCGAACAGCATCAGCAGCAGTACCGGTACCGCCCGGAAGAACTCGACCACCACACCGGCCGGGACGCGGATCCAGCGATGGTCGGACATCCGGGCTATGCCGAAGACCGCGCCCAGCGGAAGCGCGATGACCATGGAGAGCGCGGCGGCCTTCAGCGTGTTGCCGAGCCCCGGCAGCAGGTAGGTGTTCCAGGCCTGGGCGGTGACGAAGGGCTCCCACAGGGCCCATTCGAGCTGGTTCTTGTCGTCCATCTTCCCCCACGCCCACCACAGCAGCAGGGCGAGCAGCAGGAAGAAGACGATCGACAGGGCGATATTGCGCTGTCTGGCCCGCGGGCCGGGGGCGTCGTAGAGGACCGAACTCATCGCTTCACCGCCATTCGCTTGCCGACCCAGCCGAGGAGGAGGCCGGTGGGCAGGGTCAGCACCACGAAGCCGAGGGCGAAGAGCGCGCCGATGGCGAGTGTCTGCGCCTCGTTCTCGATCATCGTCTTCATCAGGGTGGCGGCCTCGGCCACGCCGATCGCGGCCGCCACGGTGGTGTTCTTGGTCAGGGCGATCAGCACGTTCGCCAGGGGCGCGATCACCGCCCGGAAGGCCTGCGGCAGCACGATCAGCCGCAGCGACTGGCTGAAGCTCAGCCCGATCGCGCGGGCCGCCTCCGCCTGCCCCACGGGCACGGTGTTGATGCCGGACCGGATCGCCTCGCAGACGAAGGCCGCCGTGTAGGCGGAGAGGCTGAGCACCGCCAGCCGGAAGCCCTGGAGCTTGAAGTCGTCGGACGCACCCATGGTGACGCCGAAGATGTCGGCCAGGCCCAGCGAGGAGAAGACGATGATGACCGTCAGGGGGATGTTCCGCACGATGTTCACGTAGGCGGTGCCGAAACCGCGCATCAGCGGGACCGGGCTGACCCGCATCCCCGCCAGCAGGGTGCCCCAGACCAGGGAGCCGACGGCGGACAGGGCGGTGAGTTGCACCGTCGTCCAGAACGCCCCGAGGACGTCGTAACCTTCAAGAAAGTCGAACACGATCTCCCGCGCTTCCGGGTGTGTGGCGTACGTGGAGGGTGTGGCGCGCCGCCACCCGCCTGTCAGGTGGCGGGTGGCGGCGCGTCCTGGGAACCCTGCGTTGCTCGGCCGGAGCCTCGCGTCACTTGACGATGTTGCCGATCGTCGGGGCGGGCTCGCTCTTGTAGTTCGCCGGGCCGAAGTTCGCGTCGACCGCCTTCTGCCAGGAGCCGTCGCTGACCATCTTCTTCAGGGCGTCGTTGATCTTGTTGACGGTCTCGGTGTCGCCCTTCTTGACGCCGATGCCGTAGTTCTCGTTGCTCAGCTTCAGGCCGGCGAGCTTGAACTGGCCCTTGTACTTGTCCTGAGCGGCGAAGCCCGCGAGGATCGAGTCGTCGGTGGTCACGGCGTCCACGGCACCGCTCTGGAGGGCGGCGATGCACTCCGAGTAGGAGCTCACCTCCTTGAGCTGCGCGTCCGGAGCGATCGTCTTCTGCACGTTCTGCGCCGAGGTCGAACCGGTCACGGAACAAAGCTTCTTGCCGTTGAGGTCCGTGCCCTTGGAAATGGTCGAGTCGCTCTTGATCAGCAGATCCTGGTGCGCCAGCAGATACGGGCCGGCGAAGTCGACCTTCTGCTTGCGCTCGTCGTTGATGGAGTAGGTGGCCGCGATGAACTTCACGTCGCCGCGGGCGAGCGCGTTCTCCCGGTCGGCGCTCTTGGTCTGGACCCACTCGATCTTGTCGGGCGCGTAGCCGAGCTCCTTGGCCACATAGGTCGCCACGTCGACGTCGAAGCCGGCGTACGTGCCGTCGGGCTTCTGCAGGCCCAGGCCGGGCTGGTCGAACTTGATGCCGATCTTGATCTTGCCGCCGCCGGAGCCGGAGCTGCCGCCGTCGTCCTTCTTGTCGCCACCACAGGCGGTGGCGCTCAGCGCGAGGGCGAGTACGACGGCCGAGGCGGCGGTGACCTTGCGGAGCTTCATGGTGAACATCCTTCGGTGGTGAGGGAAAGCGGGCCGTCGGGTGCGGGTGACGCGGATCGTCGGGGCACGACGGGCGTGCCGGGCGCGGTCAGTGGTGCAGGATCTTCGACAGGAAGTCCTTGGCGCGGTCGCTGCGCGGGTTGCTGAAGAACTGCTCGGGCACGGCCTGTTCGACGATGCGGCCGTCCGCCATGAAGACCACGCGGTCCGCGGCCGAGCGGGCGAAGCCCATCTCGTGGGTGACGACGATCATGGTCATGCCGTCCCGGGCGAGCTGCTGCATGACCTCCAGCACCTCGTTGATCATCTCTGGGTCGAGAGCCGACGTCGGCTCGTCGAAGAGCATGACCTTCGGGTCCATCGCCAGCGCCCGCGCGATGGCGACGCGCTGCTGCTGCCCGCCGGAGAGCTGCGCGGGGTACTTGTCCGCCTGCGCGCCCACACCGACCCGGTCCAGCAGCGCCCGCGCCTTCTCCTGGGCCTGCTGCTTGTTCGCCCTGCGGACCTTGATCTGGGCCAGCGTCACGTTCTCGAGCACGGTCTTGTGCGCGAAGAGATTGAAGGACTGGAAGACCATCCCGACGTCGGCACGCAGCCGGGCCAGCTCCCGGCCCTCCTGGGGCAGCGGCCTGCCGTCGATCGTGATCGTGCCCGAATCGACGGTCTCCAGACGGTTGATGGTGCGGCACAGGGTGGACTTGCCGGACCCCGAGGGCCCGATGACCACGACCACCTCGCCGCGGGCGATCGTCAGATCGATGTCCTGGAGCACGTGCAACGCGCCGAAATGCTTGTTGACGCTCTTCAGGACGACCAGTTCGTCGGTCGCGGCCGTGTTCTCCTCGGCCACCGATACTTCGGTCATCGCTTCAAGGCTCCGTCCTCCTCGGTTTCGCAGGACAGTAGTGATGCGGTACGACCAGCGTCATTACATCTGAGGGGAATCTGAGCATCACGATCCGATAGCAATCGGACACGTGTCGTAGCAGTTGCGCCCGGGGTGCGTATCGGCCGCGTAACGGAACGTGCCCGAGGCCGGAACCCCCTTGACGTCGTCGTCGTCCATCAGCGTGACTGCCATCGTGCACGCGCGCGTGCACGCGTTGTATCCAACGACTTCGTAGCGACGTCGTACGACCGATGAACCGGAGGGGGCGGGGGTGAGACTGCTCCTCGTCGAGGACGACAACCATGTCGCCGCCGCGCTGTCCGCGGTCCTGGCGCGGCACGGTTTCGAGGTCACGCACGCCCGCAGCGGGGAGGAGGCCCTTCAGGCGCTCGTCCCCGAGGGCTCCGGCTTCGGGGTGGTCCTGCTGGACCTGGGCCTGCCCGACCAGGACGGCTACGAGGTGTGCGGCAAGATCCGCAAGCGCACCGCCACACCGGTGATCATGGTGACCGCCCGCGCCGACGTGCGCTCGCGCATCCACGGCCTCAACCTCGGTGCCGACGACTACGTGGTCAAGCCGTACGACACCGGTGAGCTGCTCGCCCGTATCCACGCCGTCAGCCGGCGCGCCGTGCCCGAGGACGCCGCCGGCGGCACCGACAGCGCGCTGCGTCTGGGGTCCGTGCTCATCGAACTGCCCACCCGCCAGGTCAGCGTGGGCGGCTCGGTCGTCGCGCTGACCCGCAAGGAGTTCGACCTGCTCGCGCTGCTCGCCCAGCGTCCCGGCGTCGTCTTCCGCCGCGAGCAGATCATCAGCGAGGTCTGGCGCACCAGTTGGGAGGGCACCGGCCGCACCCTGGAGGTGCATGTGGCGTCCCTGCGCGCCAAACTGCGCCTGCCCGCCCTGATCGAGACGGTACGCGGCGTGGGCTACCGGCTCGTCGCCCCGGACGCCTAGCGGGGACGGCTTGCGCACCCGTCTGCTGCCGCTGCTCATCGTCCTGATGGCGGCCGTGCTGCTCGCCCTCGGAATCCCGCTCGCCGTCAGCGTGGCAGCCGCCCAGCAGCAGAAGGTCGTCGTCGACCGCATCGACGACACGGCGCGCTTCGCGGCCCTCGCCCAGTTCGTCACCGAGGTGCCCGGCGGTTCCCGTACCAAGGCGCGGGACGAGCGCAAGGAGACGCTCAACACCGAACTCGCCAGCTACTACAAGGTCTACGGCATTCGTGCCGGGGTGTTCTACCGCACCGACACCCCCATGGCCCAGGCCCCCGCCGACTGGTTCCTCCCCCAGGCGGGCGAGGTGCGGGAGGCCTTCGGCGAAGCGCTGCTCAGCCGCCGCAGCCACGACCCCGAGCAGGTGTGGCCCTGGCAGCGACGCCATCTCGTCGTCGCGTCGCCGGTCATCCGGGACGGCGACGTCGTCGCGGTGGTGGTCACCGACTCGCCCACCGGGGCGATGCGGGCCCGGATCCTGCACGGCTGGCTGATCGTCGGCGCGGGCGAGATCGCCGCGATGCTGCTCGCCGTCGGCGCCGCGCTGCGGCTGACCGGCTGGGTCCTCAGACCGGTACGGGTCCTGGACGCCACCACCCACGACATCGCCACCGGACGCCTGAAGTCCCGGGTCGCGGTGGGCGGCGGACCCCCGGAACTCAGAAGGCTGGCCCGCTCGTTCAACGAGATGGCGGACAACGTCGAGGACGTGCTGGAGCAGCAGCGCGCGTTCGTCGCCGACGCCTCGCACCAGTTGCGCAACCCGCTCGCGGCCCTGCTGCTGCGCATCGAACTGCTCGCCCTCGAACTGCCCGAGGGCAACGAGGAGATCGCCTCCGTGCGGACCGAGGGCAAGCGCCTGGCGCAGGTCCTCGACGACCTGCTCGACCTGGCGCTCGCCGAGCACGCCGACGCGGACCTCACGCTCACCGACATCGGCGCGCTGACCGCCGAGCGGGTCGCGGCCTGGTCGCCGACCGCCGACGCCAAGGGGGTACGCCTGGTGGGCGACTGCCCGCCCGTCACCGCCTGGACCGACCCGGTCACGCTGTCCAGCGCGCTGGACGCGGTCATCGACAACGCGGTGAAGTTCACGCCCGGGGACGAGACCGTCGAGGTGAGCGTCGCCTCCCACGGCGACACCTCGACCGTCGTCGTCACCGACAACGGCCCCGGACTCACCGAGGAGGAGCTCGGCCGGGTCGGCGACCGCTTCTGGCGCAGCGGCCGGCACCAGAACGTCAAGGGCTCCGGCCTCGGCCTGTCGATCTCCCGGGTCCTGCTGGCGGCCGGCGGCGGCACGATCTCCTACGGCCACCACGAGCCGAGCGGACTGCGGGTGACGGTGACGCTGCCGCGGTCGGAACCTACGGCTTGACCGACCGGTAGTAGCGCCGGGCGCCCTCGTGGAGCTGGAGCGGATCGGTGTAGATCGCCGTGCGCAGGTCGACCAGCTGGGCCGAGTGGACGTGCGCGCCGATGCCGTCCCGGCTCTTGATCACGGTCCGGGTCACCCACTCGGTGAGCCGGGGATCCACGTCCGCCCGGGTGATCAGCAGGTTGGACACCGCCATCGTCGGCACGACCGCGCCGTTCTGCACGGTCGGGTAGGCCGACTCCGGCATGTTGGTGGCGCGGTAGTACCGGGTGACGTCGCCCTCCCCGTGCAGCTTCGTCACGAGCTCGGGCTGTATGGGCACGAACCGGAGGGAGAAGCCCTCGGCGAGCGTGCGCACGCCGTCCGTCGGCAGGCCGCCGGACCAGAAGAACGCGTCGATCCCGCCGGACCTCAGCCGGTCGGGCGCGGTGCCGATGCCGTCGGGCTCGGGGGTGATGTCCTTGCGCGCGTCGATGCCGGCCGCCCGGAGCACCCGGTCGGCGATGAGCCGCACCCCGGACTCGGGCGGGCCGATGGCCACGCGCCTGCCTCTCAGGTCCGCCACGGAGTGGATGTCCGAGTCGCGCGGGACGACGAGCTGGACGTAGTCGTCGTAGAGGCGGGCGACCCCGCGCAGCCCGGCTGCCCCCTTGCCGCCGTTCGCCTCGTACGTCTCCACCGCGTCCGCCGCGGCGATGGTGAAGTCGGCCTGTCCGGAGGCCACGCGCGCGACGTTCTCCTGCGAACCCTCGCTGGTCCGCAGCTTCACCGTCAGGTCGGGCATGTCCCGGTCCAGCTCGCTGCGCAGCAGCCGGCCGTACTCCTGGTAGACACCGCTCCGGGTCCCGGTGCTGAACGTGATCGTCCCGCCCGGCGGCTCCTCGCCGAGCGGCACCAGCCACCACAGCAGCAGCCCGAGGGCCACGAAACCGGCGGCCGCGCCCTGGAGGGCCCGGCGCCTGCCGATACGGGGGATCACCTTGGACATGGGCGCGATCCTGCCAGCACGGGCGCGGTGCTGGCCAGGGGCCGAGGGGACAAGGCAGGAGGCGACCGGGGCGGGGATCGGCCGGCCGGGACCGTCGGAGGTGGTCGGTACAGTCGGGCGCATGAGCACCTCGCCCGCCGACCTGGTCCGTGAGTTCCACCGCGCCTTCGGACTGGACGCCCGCAGCGTCCCGACCCAGGTGTCCGAGCAGCTCGCCGCGCACCGGGGCGAGCTGCTCGCGGAGGAGGCCGCCGAGGTGGCCGAGGTCTCGGTCGTCGGCCCGCTCGACAGCCTCGCCCACGAACTGGCCGACGTCGTCTACGTGGCGTACGGCACGGCCCTCGTCCACGGCATCGACCTCGACGCGGTGATCGCCGAGATCCACCGCTCCAACATGACCAAGCTGGGCCCGGACGGCCAGGTCGCCCGCCGCGCGGACGGCAAGGTCCTGAAGGGCGACCACTACGAGGCACCGGACGTGTCGGGCGTGCTGCGCCGCCAGGGATGGGTGCCCGAAGGCGCCGCCTGAGACGCTCCCCGCCGGGCAGGCTCCTAGCTGAGCGGGCTCCCCGCCGGCCAGTCTCCCCGCCGAGCGGGCCCCGCCCGCCGGGGCCCGCCGCGCCCGGTTCCCCTGAGCTCAGTCGCCCACGGCGGTCCCGGTCCGGGCCTCTTCCGCCGCCGTCCCCTCCGTCGCGCGCGGCGCTTCGTCCAGGGCCGCCCGCCGGCCTGCGCCGCGACGGCTCCACCAGGTCGCGAGGGGCTCCGTGTAGCGCGCGGTGAGCGGGCCGAGGACGACCAGCAGAAGGACGTACGCCGTGGCCAGCGGCCCCAGGGACGGCTCGATGCCGGCCGTGACCGCCAGGCCCGCGATGACGATCGAGAACTCGCCGCGGGCCACCAGCGCTCCACCGGCCCGCCAGCGCCCCTTGACCGAGATGCCCGCGCGCCACGACGCCCAGTACCCGGTGGCGATCTTCGTCGCCGCGGTGACGACGGCGAGGACGAGGGCGGGCAGCAGGACCGGGGGGATGCTCGCCGGATCCGTGTGCAGACCGAAGAACACGAAGAAGACGGCGGCGAACAGGTCGCGCAGCGGACTCAGCAGGGTGTGCGCGCCCTCCGCGGCCTCCCCGGACAGCGCGATGCCGACCAGGAACGCGCCGACCGCCGCCGACACCTGGAGCTGCTGCGCCACGCCCGCCACCAGGATGGTCAGCCCCAGTACGACGAGCAGCAGCTTCTCCGGGTCGTCGCTGGAGACGAAGCGGGAGACGACCCGCCCGTAGCGGACCGCGACGAACAGCACCAGCCCGGCGGCCCCCAGCGCGACGGCCAGCGTGACGCTCCCGGCGGCCAGCCCCGCCCCGGCGACCAGCGCGGTGACGATGGGCAGGTACACCGCCATCGCCAGGTCCTCCAGCACCAGGACGCTCAGGATCACCGGGGTCTCCCGGTTGCCGACCCGGCCGAGGTCGCCGAGCACCTTGGCGATCACCCCGGACGACGAGATCCAGGTGACCCCCGCCAGCACCACCGCGGCCACCGGGCCCCAGCCGAGCAGCAGGGCCGCCGCCGCGCCGGGCAGGGCGTTGAGCGCGCAGTCGACCAGCCCGGACGGGTAGTGCGCCTTGAGGTTGGAGACCAGATCGCTCGCCGAGTACTCCAGACCCAGCATCAACAACAGCAGGATGACGCCGATCTCGGCGCCGGTGGCGACGAACTCCTCGCTCGCGCCGAGCGGCAGCAGCCCGCCCTCGCCGAAGGCGAGCCCGGCCAGCAGGTACAACGGGATGGGCGAGAGACGGAAGCGGGCGGCCGCCCGGCCGAGCAGGCCGAGCGCGAGGATGATGGAACCGAACTCGATCAGCAGGACTGCTGAGTGCACACTCACTCCCGTCCGAGGATGGCCGCCGCCGAGTCGACGCCCTCACGGGTGCCGATGACGATGAGGGTGTCGCCGCCCGCCAGCCGGAAGTCCGGCGCCGGGGACGGGGTGGCCCCGGCCCGCCGCAGCACCGCCACGATCGACGCGCCGGTCTCGGTCCGCATCCGGGTCTCGCCGAGCAGGCGTCCGTTCCAGTACGAGCCGGCCGCGATCTCGATGCGCTCGGCCACCAGGCCCAGGTCGGTGGTGTACAGCAGGTTCGGACTGTGGTGGGAGGGCTTCAGCGCGTCGATCAGGGTCCCGGCCTCCGCGCCGGTCAGCCGCAGCGAGTGGGCGCAGGAGTCCGGGTCGTCCGTGCGGTACATGTTCACCGTGCGGGTGCCGTCGCGGTGTGCCACCACGGACAGGTGGCGCTGTTCCCGCGTCACCAGGTCGTACTGGACCCCGATGCCCGGCAGCGGCGTCGCCCGGAGGCGTGGAGCAGACACGTTTCTTCCCCTTGCTGATCGTTCTTGTCGACCGTCCTGCCGACGGCGACGGACCTCGGCGAGGGTCCCGCCGACGGCGACGGACCTCGTCGCGGGTCCCGTCGGTCGCCCGGCGGACGGATCGTGCGCGGGACCCCGGAGCCGCCATGCTGCCATTCGCCCGTACGGTGGCGATATGGGTGTCATGACGGATGTACGGGGACGGCGCGGGGCGGAGAAGCTGGTGGGCCCCGGTGGTGGGAGCGGGTCGGCGGAGATGGCGAGAGGCGGGTACCGGAGCTTGTCGCTGTTCTGGCGGATCTTCTCGCTCAACGCCACGGGCCTGGCCGTGGCCGCCGCGCTGCTGCTGGGACCGGTCACCGTGTCGACCCCGGTGCTGCCGCGCGAGGCACTGGTCGTCGCCGTGGGGCTCGCGGCCCTCCTGGTGGGCAACGCCGCCGTGCTGCGGATCGGGCTCGCCCCGCTGCGCCGGCTCGGCAACGCGATGGCCACCGCCGACCTGCTGCGTCCGGGACCGCGGGCCCCCGTCGCCGGTCCCGCCGAGACCGCGGCGCTGATCACCACGTACAACACGATGCTCGACCGGCTGGAGCGCGAGCGCGCCACCAGCGCCGCGCGGGCGCTGTCCGCGCAGGAGCGCGAGCGCCGGCGCGTCGCCCGGGAGCTGCACGACGAGGTCGGTCAGACCCTGACCGCGGTCCTGCTCCAGCTCAAGCGGGTCGCCGACCGGGTGCCCGAGGAGCTGCGCGCGGAGGTGGGACAGGCGCAGGAGGCGACCCGGGCGGGTCTCGACGAGGTCCGCCGCATCGCGCTTCGGCTGCGCCCCGGCGTGCTGGAGGAACTAGGCCTGGCCAGTGCCCTGCGCGCGCTCGCCGCCGAGTTCAGCACGCCCGGCGTGACGGTGAGCCATCGGGTCGCCGGGGAGCTGCCCCCGCTGACCGAGGAGTCGGAGCTCGTGCTCTACCGGGTCGCCCAGGAAGGCCTCACCAACACCGTCCGGCACTCCGGTGCCGACCAGGCCGAGATCCGGCTGCACCCCGTCACGGACGGCGTCGAACTCCTCGTACGCGACAACGGCACGGGCCTGGAGGAAGGGCGGGAGGGAGCCGGAATCCGCGGGATGCGAGAGAGGGCCCTGCTGATCGGCGCGACGTTGTCCCTGACACCGGCGCCCGGACGCGGTACCGACATCCGTCTGCGGGTGCCCCGATGAGCCACCACGCCCCGACGCCTCCGACGCCTCCCACGTCCCAGACGTCCGCGCCGCCCCGGATGCCCCCGGCCCGGCCCGGCGCCCCGATCCGGGTGCTGCTCGCCGACGACCACACGCTCGTACGACGTGGCGTACGCCTCATCCTGGAGAGCGAGCCGGACCTCACGGTGGTCGCCGAGGCGGGCGACGGCGCCGAGGCGGTGGCCCGGGCCCGCGCCGGAGACATCGACCTGGCCGTCCTCGACATCGCGATGCCCCGGATGACCGGGCTCCAGGCGGCCCGCGAACTCTCCCGTCGACTGCCCGGCCTGCGCATCCTGATCCTGACGATGTACGACAACGAGCAGTACTTCTTCGAGACGCTCAGGGCCGGTGCCGTCGGCTACGTCCTGAAGTCCGTGGCCGACCGCGACCTGGTCGAGGCCTGCCGGGCGGCCGTGCGCGACGAACCGTTCGTCTACCCGGGCGCGGAACGGGCACTGGTCCGCTCCTACCTGGAGCGACTGCACCGCGGCGACGGCCTGCCCGAGCGGGTCGTCACCGACCGCGAGGAGGAGATCCTCAAGCTCGTGGCCGAGGGGCACACGTCGAAGGAGATCGGCGAGCTGCTGTTCATCAGCGCGAAGACCGTCGAGCGCCATCGGGCCAACCTGCTGCACAAGCTGGGGATGCGCGACCGGCTGGAGCTCACCCGGTACGCGATCCGGGCGGGCCTCATCGACCCGTGACCGGCCCGTGGCGCCTCACCTCGTCCACGCGCAGCCCCCGGGGACGACGGCTGCGGGGGCGGCGGCCCCGGAACACCCGGGCGGGGCTGTCGTCGGCACCGCCTACTCTGGAGGCATGACCAGCAGCAGCGACCGGAGCCTCGCAGTGGACGTCGAAGGAACCAAGAGTTACGAGATCCGCACCTACGGGTGCCAGATGAACGTCCACGATTCCGAGCGGTTGTCCGGGCTGCTCGAAGACGCCGGCTACGTGCGCGCGCCCGAGGGGTCGGACGGCGACGCGGACGTCGTCGTCTTCAACACCTGCGCCGTCCGTGAGAACGCCGACAACCGGCTCTACGGCAACCTCGGCCGCCTCGCGCCGATGAAGACGAAGCGCCCCGGCATGCAGATCGCCGTCGGCGGCTGCCTCGCGCAGAAGGACCGCGACACCATCGTGAAGAAGGCGCCCTGGGTGGACGTCGTCTTCGGCACGCACAACATCGGCAAGCTGCCCGTCCTGCTGGAGCGCGCCCGCGTGCAGGAAGAGGCACAGGTCGAGATCGCCGAGTCGCTGGAGGCCTTCCCCTCCACGCTGCCGACCCGGCGCGAGAGCGCCTACGCGGCCTGGGTGTCGATCTCCGTCGGCTGCAACAACACCTGCACCTTCTGCATCGTTCCGGCGCTGCGCGGCAAGGAGAAGGACCGACGCACCGGCGACATCCTCGCCGAGATCGAGGCCCTGGTCGGCGAGGGCGTCAGCGAGATCACCCTGCTCGGCCAGAACGTCAACGCGTACGGCTCGGACATCGGCGACCGCGAGGCCTTCAGCAAGCTGCTGCGGGCCTGCGGGAGCATCGAGGGCCTGGAGCGCGTCCGCTTCACCTCCCCGCACCCGCGCGACTTCACCGACGACGTCATCGCCGCCATGGCCGAGACCCCGAACGTGATGCCGCAGCTCCACATGCCGATGCAGTCCGGCTCGGACACGGTCCTGAAGGCGATGCGCCGGTCGTACCGCCAGGACCGTTACCTCGGCATCATCGAGAAGGTCCGCGCCGCCATCCCGCACGCCGCGATCACCACCGACATCATCGTGGGCTTCCCCGGCGAGACCGAGGAGGACTTCGAGCAGACCCTCCATGCCGTCCGCGAGGCCCGCTTCTCGGCGGCCTTCACGTTCCAGTACTCCAAGCGCCCCGGCACCCCGGCCGCCACCATGGACGACCAGATCCCCAAGGAGGTCGTCCAGGCCCGCTACGAGCGCCTCGTCGCGCTCCAGGAGGAGATCTCCTGGGACGAGAACAAGAAGCAGGTCGGCCGCGTCCTGGAGCTGATGGTCGCCGAGGGCGAGGGCCGCAAGGACGGTGCCACCCACCGTCTGTCCGGCCGCGCCCCCGACAACCGCCTGGTCCACTTCACCAAGCCGGACCAGGAGGTCCGCCCCGGTGACGTGGTCACGGTCGAGATCACGTACGCGGCCCCACACCACCTCCTCGCCGAGGGACCCACGCTCGACGTGCGGCGCACGCGCGCGGGGGACGCCTGGGAGAAGCGCAACGCCGAGAAGGCGGCTCCGGCCGGCGTCATGCTCGGGCTGCCGAAGATCGGCGCACCGGCCCCGCTGCCGGTCGCCACGGGCAGCGGCTGCGGCTGCGACTGACCACCGCGGGCGGGCTCGGACGGCGGTCGGTCGGCAGGGCGGGGAGGCGTGAAGGCGGCGCGGCCGGGAAGCGGCGGTCGTGCAGCGGAGCAGCCAGGCCCCGTGAGTGCTCGGCTACCCTGCGGATCATGCTCGTCGCCGCCGCAGTCTGCCCCGCCCCGCCCCTGCTCGTGCCCGAGGTCGCCGCGGGCGCCGCGTCCGAACTGGACGCCGCCCGTGCCGCCTGCGTGGACGCGCTGGGACTGCTCGCCGCCGCACGGCCGGACCGGCTCGTGGTCGTCGGACCCGCCGACCAGGTCGCACGCGGCCCCTACCCGGAGGGCGCGCGGGGCTCGTTCCGCGGCTTCGGCGTGGATCTCGACGTGACACTGGGCCGCGACCGGGGAACGCCCGGCGAGCGCCCGCTGCCGCCCTCCCTCGCCGTGGCCGCGTGGCTGCTGGAGCGGACCGGCTGGTCGGACGCCCCGATCGAGGGACTCGGCGTCGGGGAGCCCCTGGCGCCCGAGCGTTGCGTCGAGGCCGGCCGGGGCCTCGTCGCCGCCGGCGAGCGGCTCGCGCTGCTCGTGATGGGCGACGGCAGCGCGTGCCGGACGGTGAAGGCACCGGGCTATCTCGACGCACGGGCGGAGCCGTTCGACGCGGCGGCCGCGCGTGCCCTGGGGGCGGCGGACGTCGCCGCCGTCAAGGCGCTGGACGCCGAGCTGGCGTACGAGCTCAAAGCCTCGGGCCGGGCTCCCTGGCAGGTCCTGGCCGGTGCGGCCGAGGACGCGGGCCTCTCCGGCGCGCTGCTGTACGAGGACGCGCCCTACGGGGTCGGGTACATGGTCGCCGCGTGGTCGTAGAGCGCTGACGGGCGCCGGGCCGGGCCCACCTCGTACGGCGGACGGCGATCGACGAACGGCGATCGGCGGACGGCGGCGAGCGTCGATGCGGCGCGGCCGTCCGCCGATCGCCGTGCCGTCCCGGGCGTTCCCGGAGCCTCAGGAGGCCGGAGGAGGTGTCCCGGGCGGGGTGGCGGGGTCGCCGCCGGCCGTCTCCGGGCCCTTCTTGTGCGCGAGCCGGTCCATGGCGCCCTTGGCCTTGCCCGTGCCCGTCTGGATCTTGTCGCTGTACTTGCCCTTGGTCTTCTCGTCGACCACCTTCGCGGCCTTGTCCAGACCGTGGGTGATCTTGCCCCCGTGCTGATGCGCGAGGTCGGAGACCTTGTCCTTCGCCGGGGCGATCTTGGCCTTGAAACTGTCCTTCAGACCCATGGGGTCACCTTCCCTCACGGCGCGGTCACCGGCGGGCGCCCTCGCCCGCCGCACGGTCGGCCACGTCCTCGGCGGACGGCTGCTTCGGGATCCCGACGGGGTCGGCCACGGCAACGGCGACGGTGACGCCCGCGTCCCCGTCCGCCCCCGCCGATCCGGCGGGCGCCGCCACCTCGGGACCGGGCGCGGTCGCCTCGGTCCGCTCCTCGGCGACCGCCGACTCCCTGCCGGCCTCCTCGGTGGCCCGGCCCGCGACCTTCGCCGTGGCCTCCTCCGTGGCTTTCGACCTCCAAAGAAGTCGAGCAAAAGCACCCATATCAACTCCATACGTTACTCGCGCGGACGAAACGCCGCGTCACCCGGTGCCGTCCGATCGTGCCGTCCGGGGGCCGTCGCGTAACTCGTTCGAGGGCGGGTCGCGAGGTTTGCGAGACTGGTGCGGTGAGCAGCGCACCCCTCGCCCCCCGAGTCATCGCCGTCGTCGGACCCACCGCGGCCGGAAAGTCCGATCTGGGCGTCTTCCTGGCCCAGCGGCTCGGCGGCGAGGTCGTCAACGCCGACTCCATGCAGCTCTACCAGGGGATGGACATCGGTACCGCCAAACTGACGCAGCGGGAGCGCGGCGGCGTCCCCCACCACCTCCTCGACGTCTGGGACGTGACCGTCACGGCCTCGGTCGCCGAGTACCAGCGGCTCGCCCGGGAGCGGATCGACGCGCTGCTCGCCGAGGGGCGCTGGCCGATCCTGGTCGGCGGCTCCGGCCTGTACGTGCGCGGTGCCGTCGACAACCTGGAGTTCCCCGGCACCGACCCCGAGGTCAGGGCCCGTCTGGAGGAGGAGCTGACCCTGCGCGGCTCCGGCGCGCTGCACGCCCGGCTGGCCGCGGCCGACCCCGAGGCGGCCCGGGCGATCCTGCCCGGCAACGGGCGTCGTATCGTGCGGGCCCTGGAGGTGATCGAGATCACAGGCCGGCCCTTCACCGCCAACCTCCCCCGTCACGACTCCGTCTACGACACCGTGCAGATCGGCGTCGACGTGGCCCGCCCCGAGCTCGACGAGCGCATCGCGCGCCGGGTCGACCGGATGTGGGAGGCGGGGCTCGTGGACGAGGTCCGCGCGCTGGAGGCGCGCGGCCTGCGCGAGGGGCGTACGGCGTCGCGTGCGCTCGGCTACCAGCAGGTGCTCGCGGCGCTCGCGGGGGAGTGCACGGACGACGAGGCGCGGGCGGAGACCGTCCGTGCCACCAAACGCTTCGCGCGCCGTCAGGATTCATGGTTCAGGCGCGATCCGCGGGTGCACTGGTTGAGTGGGGCTGCGGCGGATTTCACAGAACTTCCCCAGCTTGCGATGGCGTTGGTCGAACGACCGGTTACAGCCTGATCACGTGATGGCATCGGGACGCCCAGGCCGTCATCCAGGCCTGTTGCGTCATGCCATCATCGAGCTTCGATCGACCAAGTGGAGTCCGAGTTGGGAGGGCGCGTGGCGATGGAGGCCGGCCCTCGCGACACCGCACGAGACACCGAGCCCGTCATCATCGACCGTGGTGATGCGGAGCAGGAAGTGGATCGGCTGAGTCCCGACGGCCCCGACGAGATCCAGGGCGGTGTGACCGCCGACGGTCCCGAGCCCGAGGAGATGTTCGCGAGCGGACCCGAGGTCGAGGTCGAGCTGCGTCCGCAGCGTCGGCTGCGCATCTGGCAGCTCGCGCCCATCGTGGCCCTGGCCGCGACCGGCTCCCTGATGTTCGCCTTCCCGCTGGCCTTCGACTTCGGCGACAGCGGCGCGGTGATCGCCATGCTCGGCCTGCTGATCTCCTCCTGCGCGGCCGGCTGGGGCATGATGGCCGCCCTCCGGGTCGGACACACCTGGCCCGGACTGCCCGCCCGGGGCTCCGGACGCCGGCCCGACTGGCGGATGGTGCTCATGTACGCGGTGCTGGTCGCAGCGGTCGTGGTCCTCGCCGTCTGGCGGGTCGCCCGGCTGCGCTGACCCGCCGTCCCCGGCGGGCGGCCCTCCTGCCGCCGTCGGAGTGGCACGCCCACCCCGTACGATCGAGGGATGAGCTCGCGGATCGCCTTCCTCAAGGGTCACGGCACCGAGAACGACTTCGTGATCGTCCCGGACCCCGACAACGTCATCGACCTGCCCGCGGCCGTCGTGGCCGCCCTGTGCGACCGCCGCGCGGGCATCGGCGGCGACGGCCTGCTGCACGTGGTGCGGTCCGCCGCGCACCCGGAGGCCAGGTCCATGGCGGCCGAGGCCGAGTGGTTCATGGACTACCGCAACGGCGACGGCTCGACCGTCGAGATGTGCGGCAACGGCGTACGGGTGTTCGCCCGCTATCTCCAGCACGCCGGCCTGGTCACCGAGGGCGACCTCGCGGTGGCCACGCGCGGGGGCGTGAAGACGGTGCACATCGCCAAGGCGACGGCCGACGGCGGTCCGGCCGCGGGCGACATCACCGTCGGCATGGGCAAGGCGGTCCTCCCCGACGGGGACGTCACCGTGACCGTCGGCGAGCGCAGCTGGCCCGCGCGGAACGTGAACATGGGCAACCCGCACGCGGTCGCCTTCGTCGACGACCTCGCGCACGCCGGTGACCTCCACACCCGGCCGCCGTTCCACCCCGCTTCCGCCTACCCGCACGGGGTGAACGTCGAGTTCGTGGCCGACCGAGGCCCGGGCCACGTGGCGATGCGCGTCCACGAGCGCGGCGTCGGCGAGACCCGCTCGTGCGGCACGGGCGCCTGCGCCGTCGCCGTGGCGGCCGCCCGCAGGGACGGCGCCGACCCGGCCGTGACCGGAACTCCGGCGACGTACGCCGTCGACGTGCTCGGCGGGCGGCTGCTGATCACCGAGCGGCCCGACGGAGAGATCGAGATGACCGGTCCCGCGGTGATCGTCGCCGAAGGCGAGATCGACTCGGACTGGCTGGAAAACGCGGTTCGCTGAGCGAGTGGCGGGCTTGGCATCCCAGCCGCGGAACCCGTCGCGGGCACGATGTGTCCACTTGAGCGACAGACGTACGTACGAAAGCACGGCCGACCTCAACTCGCTTGGCGGGAAAGCGTAAACCTCGTTTTCATCGCTCGAATGGGTGATCCGTTTCACGCTCGGCGAGAGACGGTCGGCCGCACGTGGTGGGCTCGGTAGCATCAAGCACCGGTTCGGACGGGGGACCGTAGTCGTCCCCCGAGCCGTGCCCGCCCTGGGGCACCCGTCCGCCGGTCCACGCAGCCGGAGGTGCCCATGAGTGCGGAGGCCACGAACCCCGCGACCCCAGGCCCGGTGACGCCGGCCGTCGCCGTTCCCGCGGCGCCCGTCGCGCCGCGCCGGAGGGCCCGCCCCCGGATCGACCTGCGCCGCCTCGGCCGGGCCGCCCTGCTCGGCCCCGCCTCCCGTGACCGGCTGCCCGACGCGATCAGCCATGTCGCCGAGGCGCACCGCGCCCACCATCCCGACGCAGACCTGGAAGCACTGCGCCGCGCCTACGTGCTCGCGGAGTCCTCGCACCGCGGCCAGATGCGCAAGAGCGGTGAGCCGTACATCACCCACCCGCTCGCCGTGACCCTCATCCTCGCCGAACTCGGCGCCGAGACCACGACGTTGACGGCCTCGCTGCTCCACGACACCGTCGAGGACACCGAGGTCACGCTCGACCAGGTGCGCGAGGAGTTCGGCGAGGAGGTGCGCTACCTCGTCGACGGCGTCACGAAGCTGGAGAAGGTCGACTACGGCGCCGCCGCCGAGCCCGAGACCTTCCGCAAGATGCTCGTCGCCACCGGCAGCGACGTCCGCGTGATGTCGATCAAACTCGCCGACCGGCTGCACAACATGCGCACCCTCGGCGTCATGCGCCCCGAGAAACAGGCCCGCATCGCCAAGGTCACCCGGGACGTCCTCATCCCGCTCGCCGAGCGGCTCGGCGTCCAGGCGCTCAAGACCGAACTGGAGGACCTCGTCTTCGCGATCCTCCACCCCGAGGAGTACCGGCACACCCGCGAACTGATCAGCGAGGACGCGGCCCGCCCCGACGCCCCGCTCGCCGAGATCGCCCACGAGGTACGCGGGGTCCTGCGCGAGGCCGACATCCAGGCCGAAGTCCTCATCCGGCCACGGCACTTCGTCTCCGTGCACCGCGTCGCCCGCAAGCGCGGCCGACTGCGCGGCGCCGACTTCGGCCGGCTGCTGGTCCTCGTCAACGAGGACGCCGACTGCTACGCCGTACTCGGTGAACTGCACACCTGCATGACGCCCGTCGTCTCGGAGTTCAAGGACTTCATCGCCGTCCCCAAGTTCAACCTGTACCAGTCGCTGCACACCGCCGTGGCCCGCGGGGACGGCCAGGTCGTCGAAGTCCTCATCCGCACCCACCAGATGCACAAGGTCGCCGAGGCCGGGGTCGTCGCGCTCGGCAATCCGTACGCTCCGCCCTCGGAGGAGCAGGCCGTGATCGACGGCGAGCGCGTCGACCCCACCCGGCCCGGCTGGCTCTCCCGTCTCCTGGACTGGCAGGAGGCCGCACCCGACCCCGACACCTTCTGGTCCACCCTGCGCGAGGACCTCGCCCAGGACCGTGAGATCACCGTCTTCCGGCCCGACGGCGGCGCGCTCGGCCTGCCCGAGGGAGCCAGCTGCGTCGACGCCGCGTACGCGCAGTACGGCGAGGACGCGCACGCGTGCATCGGCGCCCGCGTCAACGGTCGGCTGGCGACGCTGAGCACGGTCCTGAAGGACGGTGACACCGTCCAACTGCTCATGGGCCAGGACCCGGCCTCCGAGCCCTCGAGGAAGTGGCTGGAGCACGCGCACACGCCCGCCGCCCGGATCGCCATCCAACGCTGGCTCGCCACGCACCCGGTGAGCGAGGACGACGACACGGAGATCCGCGACGAGGCCGACGCCGGGGGCGCGGCACGAGCGGCCGAAGCGGCGGGAGGCGCGGACGGCGGACCGGCCGGCACCGGGGGCGGGTCCCGCCCCGCCGCGAGTGCGGTGGTCGACCTGCCCGGCGCGACCGTACGACTGGCCGGCTGCTGTACGCCCGTACCGCCCGACGAGGTCACCGGCTTCGCCGTGCGCGGAGGAGTGGTGACCGTGCACCGCGTGGAGTGCGCCGGGGTGACGCGCATGAAGGACGCGGGACGTCCCGAAACGGGCGTGCACTGGGGGGACACCACCGCGTGCCGGGTCACCCTGGTCGCTGAATCGTTCGGCCGCCCCCACCTCCTGGCCGACCTCACCGAGGTCATCGCCCAGGAAGGCGCCGAGATCGTCTCCGCGACCGTGGAACCCCCGAGCCAGCAGCGCGTACGCCACACCTACACCCTGCAACTCGCCGACGCGGCCCACCTGCCCGCCCTGATGCGGGCGATGCGCAACGTGCCTGGCGTGTTCGACGTGAGCCGCGCGCAGCATCACGCGCCGGCGATCTGAGCACACCCGGCCGCGCCCCACCGCACCTCGTCGCGCCTCACCGCACCATGAGTGCGCCTGAATTACCCGTTCGGGTGGGTTCGACGCGCGCCGTCACCAGAGTGCATGCATGCGCTGGTAGCCGTGGTGCATGTCGCACACCCTCCGCAACCGGGCTTCCCGGCCGCGTACCCGGGCCCCCCGACGGCTGACGGCAGCACTGCTCGCCTCGGCCGTCTCCGTCTGCCTCGTCGCCGCGAGCGCCCCGCCGGCCCCGCTCGGCGTCGGCGACCGCATCTTCCCGTACCTGGGCAACCCCGGCTACGACGTGGCGTCGTACGACCTCTCCTTCACCTATCCCGGCCGCAACGACAAGCCCCTCCAGGCCGTCACCACCATCGACGCCTGGACGACCGCCTCGCTGGACCGCGTCAACCTCGACTTCGCCCACGGCACGGTCCGCTCGGTCGAGATCGACGACGTGCCCGCCTCCTTCACCACCGCCGGCGACGACCTGGTGATCACTCCCGAGACACCGCTGCCCGCGGGCAGTTGGATGCGCATCACCGTGCGGCACACCAGCGATCCCCGGCCCGTCAAGGGCCGGGACGGCGGCTGGGTGCGGACCGCGGACGGACTCGCCATGGCCAACCAGGCCGACGCCGCCCACCTGGTGTTCCCGTCCAACGACCACCCGTCCGACAAGGCGATGTTCACCATCCGGGTCACCGCGCCCAACGCCTACACCGCCGTCGCCAACGGGATCCCCACCGGGGTCGAACGGGTGGGCGGGTCGACCACCTGGACCTACCGCACCCAGCACCCCATGGCGACCGAGCTCGCCCAGGTGTCCATCGGCCGCTCCAGCGTCCTGCACCGCCGGGGGCCGCACGGACTGCCCGTCCGGGACGTCGTCCCCACCAAGGACCGCGCCGTGCTCGAACCGTGGCTCAAGAAGACGCCCGACCAGATCGCCTGGATGGAGAGCAAGGTCGGGCCCTACCCCTTCGAGACCTACGGCCTGCTCATGGCCCAGGCCTCCACCGGCTTCGAACTGGAGACACAGACGCTCTCCCTCTTCGAACGAAACGTGTTCACCGATCCCGCCTACCCCAAGTGGTACGTCGAGTCGGTCATGGTGCACGAGCTGTCCCACCAGTGGTTCGGCGACAGCGTCACCCCGCGCACCTGGTCGGACGTGTGGCTCAACGAAGGACACGCCACCTGGTACGAGTCCCTCTACGCGCAGGAGAAGGCGCACAAGCCGATGGAGGCGCGGATGAAGGCGGCCTACACCGCCTCCGACCACTGGCGCGCGGCCGGCGGACCGCCCGCGGCCCCCAAGCGGCCCGACCCCGGTCAGAAGATCGGCATCTTCCGGCCCAACATCTACGACGGCGCCGCCCTCGCCCTCTACGCGCTGCGCCAGGAGATCGGCCGCGAGCGCTTCGAGCGCCTGGAGCGGATCTGGGCGCAGACCCACCGGGACGGCACCGTCACCACCGCCGAATTCGTACGCCTCGCCTCGAGCGTTGCGGGACGCGACCTGACCGGGTTCTTCAGGGCGTGGCTCTACGGGAAGAAGACCCCGCCGATGCCTGGCCACCCGGACTGGAAGTCCACCGCCCCGGCCTCCGCCCCCGCCCCCGCGCGCACCGGCCGGCACAGCGCGCGATAACACGGTGACGGCACGGCTCGTCCCGTGCGACCATCGACGGGCCGGCGGCGCGCCCCGGCGGTCCGCCCTCCGTGTCACGAGTGGCCGGGAATCTCCCGGGGTACTCGAACGTTGTGAGGTGTGACGGATCGCGCTCCGTCGCCGAACCCGAATCACGACCGACGTAAGGATCCAATGACCTCCTCTTCTTCCTTTTCCCAGGACACCAAGCGCTTCGCGCACGCCTACCCCGAAGGTCTTCGGGCCGATGCCCTGATGGAAGAGGACGTCGCCTGGAGCCACGAGATCGACGGGGACCGGGACGGCGATCAGTTCGACCGCTCCGAGCGCGCGGCCCTGCGCCGCGTGGCCGGTCTCTCCACCGAGCTCGAGGACGTCACCGAGGTCGAGTACCGCCAGCTCCGCCTGGAGCGGGTCGTGCTCGTCGGTGTCTGGACCACCGGAACCGTGACCGACGCGGAGAACTCCCTCGCGGAGCTCGCCGCGCTCGCGGAGACCGCGGGAGCGCTCGTGCTCGACGGCGTCATCCAGCGCCGCGACAAGCCCGACGCGGCCACCTACATCGGCTCCGGCAAGGCCCAGGAGCTGCGCGACATCGTCCTCGAGACGGGCGCGGACACTGTCATCTGCGACGGTGAGCTCAGCCCGGGTCAGCTGATCCACCTCGAGGACGTCGTCAAGGTCAAGGTCATCGACCGTACGGCCCTGATCCTCGACATCTTCGCCCAGCACGCGAAGTCCCGAGAGGGCAAGGCGCAGGTCGCGCTCGCGCAGATGCAGTACATGCTGCCCAGGCTGCGCGGCTGGGGTCAGTCGCTGTCCCGCCAGATGGGCGGCGGCAAGGGCGGCGGCCTCGCCACCCGTGGTCCCGGTGAGACCAAGATCGAGACGGACCGGCGCCGGATCCGCGAGAAGATGGCGAAGATGCGCCGGGAGATCGCGGAGATGAAGACCGGCCGTGAGATCAAGCGGCAGGAGCGACGCCGCAACAAGGTGCCGTCCGTCGCCATCGCGGGCTACACCAACGCCGGGAAGTCCTCGCTGCTCAACCGTCTCACGGGCGCCGGCGTCCTGGTCGAGAACGCCCTGTTCGCGACCCTGGACCCGACCGTGCGCCGGGCCGAGACCCCGAGCGGTCGGCTGTACACGCTGGCCGACACCGTCGGGTTCGTCCGGCACCTGCCGCACCACCTGGTCGAGGCGTTCCGCTCCACCATGGAGGAGGTCGGCGACGCCGACCTGATCCTGCACGTGGTGGACGGCTCGCACCCGAACCCGGAGGAGCAGCTGGCCGCCGTGCGCGAGGTGATCCGGGACGTCGGCGCCACCCAGGTGCCCGAGATCGTCGTGATCAACAAGGCCGACGCGGCCGACCCGCTGACGCTCCAGCGGCTGATGCGGATCGAGAAGCGTTCCATCGCCGTCTCGGCCCGTACCGGCCGAGGCATCGCGGAGCTGCTCGCGCTGATCGACAACGAGCTGCCCCGGCCCTCGGTCGAGATCGAGGCGCTCGTGCCGTACACGCACGGCAAGCTGGTCGCCCGCACCCACTCCGAGGGCGAGGTGATCTCCGAGGAGCACACCCCGGAGGGCACCCTGCTCAAGGCCCGGGTGCACGAGGAGCTCGCGGCGGACCTCGCGCCGTACGTGCCCGCTCCCGCACTCTGACCGACTGAGTGAAGGCCCGCCCCCTGGAGGCGTTCTCCGAGGGGGCGGGCCTTCGCGCACGACGAGCCAATAGCCAGTGGCCAGTGGCTAGTGGGCGAACTTGTCGCTGACCGAGTCGTACACCTTCTTGGCCACCGGGCCCAGCCGGGGACCCGCCAGCCAGCCGGCCGTCACCGGGCCGATCGAGGTGTTGGACACCAGCGCGGGCTTGCCGTCCGCACCGGTCGCGACCCAGCCGCCGCCCGAGGAGCCACCGGTCATCGTGCACCCGATCCGGTACATCGTCGGGTCCGACGTGTTGATCGACAGCCGACCCGGCTTGTCCTGGCACCGGTAGAGCGTCTGACCGTCGTACGGCGGCGCCGCCGGGAAGCCCGTCGCCGTGATGCTCCTCACCTTCGGCACGGCCGGGGCGTCGAAGTTCACCGGGAGCGCCGAACCGACCGTCTCCTCCAGGGACTTGCCCGTGCCGCCCTTCTCCGGCGTCACATGGATGACGGCGTAGTCGTACGGGGCTCCGTCGCCGCCCGTGGGACCGCCCCCGTCGATCCACTGGTCCGAGGTCTGGGCCCAGTCGGCCCACCACACGCCGTAGGGAGCGACCTCCTCCTTGGGCGCGGTCTTCAACTGCTCCGCCGTGTCACCCGAGTTGTTGTACGACGGCACGAACGCGAGGTTGCGGTACCAGCCGCCCTTCTTGCCGGCGTGCACGCAGTGGCCCGCCGTCCACACCAGGTTGGACTTGCCGGGATGGGCCGGATCCTGCACGACCGTCGCCGAGCAGACCATCGTGCCCTCCGGGGAGTCGAAGAACACCTTGCCCGCCTCCGGGGCGTTGGCGTGGTACTCGGGCGCCACCGACGTGGCCCGCACGGGAGCGGGCGTCGGGTCGGTCACGCCCTGGTCACCCGAGAGGTCGTTCTCGTCCACGCCCTGGTCGGGGTCGTCGGCGCCCCGCATCCGGTCCGAACTCCACAGCCCCTCGATGATCGGGTTGACGTAGTCCTGCGCCTCGCGCAGCCAGTCGTCCTTGTCCCACTTCTTCCAGGCGCCGCCCTTCCACTTGTCGATGTCGATCCCGTGCTTCTTGAGCTTGTCCCTGATGTCGTCCGGGATCTTGATCTTGTCGTCGCCGCCGGAGGTCGCGGAGGCCGACGCGGACGCCTGGATCCCGGCGTCCGTCCCGCCCGACGAGCACGCGGTGGCGGTGAGCGCCAGCGCCGAGGCCAGGGCGACGGCGGCCGGCACGGGGGAGATCCTGCGGCGCGCCTTCCCTCCACGTCGAGCGGTGAACGACGGCCGTATGGATCGCATGGTCTGACTCCCCCTGAACGGAAACGACTTGGCGTGTGGCGCACGCCGTGGGAACGGCAACACACACTATGCGGTCGCTGTGGGGGAGCGCCGACGGATCGGCAACGGTTCGGCTACAAGGCATGTGACCTGCCCGGTCGTCGGGGGAGCTGCCGAATCGGCGGCCTTTCGCGCCCGGCTTTCACGCCTGGCTGTCCCCTCCTCGCAGGACCCGGCACGGCAATGATCTTGAAGCGGGCCGTAACCCGGCGGGCGGTCCGCGGTTGTTACCGGTGGGGACTGCGCGGGGGCATGCGGGGAGGAGTGGGAGCCGTGGCGGTGGCCGAGGGAATCCTGCGGCGGCAGTCGGCACGCGAGTCGGCGGCGCGCACCTACGCACGCGCCCTTCCGATCGTGCCGGTGCGGGCCCGCGGGCTGACCATCGAAGGCGCCGACGGCCGCCGCTATCTCGACTGTCTCTCCGGCGCCGGGACCCTCGCCCTGGGGCACAACCATCCGGTCGTCCTGGACGCGATCCGCAGGGTTCTCGACTCGGGCGCGCCGCTGCACGTCCTGGACCTGGCGACCCCCGTCAAGGACGCATTCGTCACCGAGCTGTTCCACAACCTGCCCCCCGGACTCGCCGACCGCGCCCGCGTGCAGTTCTGCGGGCCGGCCGGCACGGACGCGGTAGAGGCCGCGCTCAAGCTCGTACGGGCCGCGACCGGCCGCTCCGGCGTCCTCGCCTTCACCGGCGCCTACCACGGCATGACGGCCGGAGCCCTCGCCGCGTCCGGTGGGGCCTGTGACGTCCGCGTCACCCGCCTGCCCTATCCGCAGGACTACCGCTGCCCGTTCGGCGTCGGCGGTCCGAGCGGCGCCGAACTCGCCGCCCGCTGGACCGAATCCGTCCTCGACGACCCCAAGTCGGGGGTGCGGCAGCCCGCCGGGATGATCCTCGAACCCGTCCAGGGCGAGGGCGGGGTGATCCCCGCGCCGGACACCTGGCTGCGGCGCATGCGGCAGATCACCGCCGACCGGTCCATCGCGCTGATCGCCGACGAGATCCAGACCGGAGTCGGCCGGACCGGCGCCTTCTGGGCCGTGGAGCACAGCGGTGTCACCCCCGACGTGATGGTGCTCTCGAAGGCCATCGGCGGCAGCCTCCCCCTGGCTGTCGTGGTCTACCGCGACGACCTCGACGTCTGGGAACCCGGCGCCCACGCAGGCACCTTCCGAGGCAACCAACTCGCCATGGCCGCGGGCACCGCGACCCTTCGCTACGTCCGCGAACACCACCTCGCCGAACGGGCGGCCACCCTCGGTTCGCGCATGCTGGCCCGACTTCGGGACCTGGCCCGGGAGTTTCCGTGCATCGGGGACGTGCGGGGGCGCGGGCTGATGATCGGCGTCGAACTGGTGGACGCAGAAGCAGAGGCTGAGGCAGAGACAGACGGAGACCGGGGAGGGGACGGGGGCGGGGACGGGGGCGGAGTCGCATCCGCGAGCGGGCCGCGCCCGGCGGCCCCCGAACTCGCGGCCGCCGTCCAGCGGGAGTGCCTGAGACGCGGCCTGATCGTCGAACTCGGCGGCCGTCACTCCAGTGTCGTGCGCCTGCTTCCGCCGCTGACCATCACCGACGACCAGGCCTCCGCCGTCCTCGATCGCCTGGCCGACGCGGTGGCGTCGGCGGCAAGGGAGCGCGGGACGCCGGACCGGGCGCCGGTGCCACGGGGCCGCCGACCGCGTCAGGGCGACCGCGCCGAACGCGCGGGGTAGCGAGCGACCAACGGCTCACCCGTGCGGCCGGTGTTCCGTGCCGGGCGTGCCGGGCCGCGTTCCCGTCGGGGCCACGCCCCCGCGGCAGCCACCCCGGATGCCGGTCGCCGCCGCGCCAAGCCAGAAACACCCGTGAGGAACCGACTTGAACACCATCCCCCATGTCACTTCCGTGCCGATGCCGGACCCCTCCGAGGCGCGGATCCAGTCCGCCGTGGACACGGGTCTCGGTGAAGGCACCGTCCCCCGGCAGCAGGAACAGGAAGAGGTCCAGCGGACGGACGGACGTCCCACGGTGGACAGGTTCCCGACTGTGGACGGATTCCCGACCGCGGACGCACCCGGGACTGCGGACGACCTCCTGCAACATCCCGACCCGCACACCGCCGCCGAGGCCGCCGCCGTCGAGAACCTGCTGCGCTGCTGGGTACGCGAGTCCGGCCTGTCCGCACCCGACGCCGGCATCCTGCGCATCCCCCTCCCCGCCAGTTCCACCGCCCTGCTCGTCCCCGTCCGCTACTGGTCCCCGACCGGCTGGCACCGCTTCGGTCCTCCGCGCCTGGCCGGCACGCCTGCCCAGTCCCCACCCGCCGACGCGGTCACGATCGCCGCCCTGCTCACCCGCGAGACGCCCGCGACGTCCCGCCCCCGAGCCGCCGCCGACCACGGCACCGGGCCCGACGCCGTTGCGGACGGCAGCACGGGTCCCGACGCCGACGCCGGGACATCCGCGGACCTGGTAGCCCAGGTCGCCGACTCGGTCCGGCGTACCGCCGTGTTCGTCCGCGCGCGCAGGGAACGGCCCGCCGACGCCACCGACCTCTTCCTCGCGGCCGAGCAGGCACTCGTGCTGGGGCACCCGATGCATCCGACCCCGAAGAGCCGTGAGGGCCTCTCCGCGGCCGAAGCCCGGCTGTACTCACCCGAGTTGCGCGGATCGCACCCCCTGCACTGGCTGGCCGTCGACCCCGCGGTCCTCGCCACCGACTCCGCCTGGACCGAGCGCGGTCGTCCTGTCTCCGCGGCCGCCCTCACCGCGGAACTCGCGGGAGCCGGGCTGCCCCTGCCCGACGGCTGTGCGGCCCTGCCCCTGCACCCGTGGCAGGCCAGGGAGGTCCGCCACCGGGCCGGGACCGCGGCCCTGTTCGAGGCCGGTCTGCTCCGGGATCTCGGACCGCACGGTTCACCGTGGCACCCCACTTCCTCGGTGCGCACCGTCCACCGGTCCGGCGCACCCGCCATGCTCAAACTCTCCCTCGGCCTGCGCATCACCAACTCGCGCCGGGAGAACCTCCGCAAGGAGCTGCACCGCGGCGTCGAGGTGCACCGCCTGCTGCGCGCGGGACTGTCCGAGCGGTGGCAGGCCGTGCACCCGGGCTTCGACATCGTCCGCGACCCCGCCTGGCTCGCCGTCGACGGCCGGGACGGCGACCCGGTGACCGGACTCGACGTGGTGATCAGGCACAACCCGTTCACCCCTTGGGCCGACGTCGCCTGCGTCGCCGGGCTCGTCTCGCCCCGCCCGTACGACCGCCCGGCCCCGGACGGGATCCCGGGCGGTGCCGGGCACCAGGGTGCGGGCGGCCCCGGGGCGCGGTCCCGGCTGGCCGAGCTCGTCACCCGCCTCGCCGGCCGGACCGGCCGCCCCCGCGGAGCCGTGGCCGCCGAGTGGTTCCTGCGCTACCTCGAACAGGTCGTACGGCCCGTGCTGTGGCTCGATGGACACGCGGGCATCGCGCTGGAGGCGCACCAGCAGAACACGCTGCTCCTGCTGGACGGCGACGGCTGGCCCACCGGCGGCCGGTACCGCGACAACCAGGGCTACTACTTCCGGCAGTCCCGGCGCGCGGAACTCGACGCCCAACTGCCCGGCATCGGAGAGCACAGCGACACCTTCGTCTCCGACGAGGTCACCGACGAGCGCTTCGTGTACTACCTCGCGATCAACAACGTCCTGGGTCTCATCGGCGCGTTCGGATCCCAGCACCTCGCCGATGAGCGGCTGCTGCTCGCCGCCCTCCGCCGTTTCCTCCGGTCCGTCGCCACCGGCCCCGCCCGGCTGCGCACCTCCCTGCCCGCCCGTCTCCTCGACTCACCCGTCCTGCGCTGCAAGGCCAACCTGCTGACCCGGCTGCACGGCCTCGACGAACTCGTCGGCCCGGTGGACACCCAGTCCGTCTACGTCACCATCGCCAACCCCCTGCACGCCTGACCCCACTCCTGAGAGGAGCGTCGCCGTGCCTGCCACCGACGCCGGTTCAGAAACCGGCACCCTCCCCGTCGCGGACACCGCGAGCGTCACGGATGTCGCGGACACCGCAAACACCGAGGACACCGAGGACACGCTGGAACTGCGGCTGCCCGACGAGTTGCTCGCGCTCATCGCGCAGGAGGGGGCCGGGCCCTGCCTGGGACGGAGTCCGGGCGGGGTGACCGGCACGGCGCGGCCGGGGCCGTACGGGACGACCGGCGGCGATCTGCTCGGTGGTGTCGCCGACTGGGGGCCGGTCACCACCCCCGCCGGTGAGTTCCGTCTCGTGCCGGTCGGCGTCGACCGGGACCTCGCCCTGATCGGCGCCTGGATGAACGATCCGGCCGTCGCGGCCTTCTGGCACCTGGCCGGCCCGCGTGCCGCGACGGAGGACCACCTCAGGGCCAGGCTCGCCGGCGACGGGCGTGACGTGCCCTGTCTCGGACTGCTGGACGGCGTCCCGATGAGCTACTGGGAGATCTACCGGGCCGACCTCGACCCGCTCGCCCGGTACTACCCCGCGCGCCCTCACGACACCGGGATCCACCTGCTGATCGGAGGCGTCACGGACCGTGGGCGAGGGCTCGGCAGCACCCTGCTCAGAGCCGTCGCCGACCTCGCCCTCGACCGGTGTCCCGCCGCCGCACGCGTCGTGGCCGAACCCGATCTGCGCAACACGCCCTCCGTCGCGGCATTCCTGAGCGCCGGTTTCCGGTTCTCCGCCGAGATCGACCTGCCCGCCAAACGGGCCGCGCTCATGGTCCGGGACCGCGGCCACCGCCACCTCATGTGACGTCCCGCCGCCGCCCCGCCACACCGGCGCGCACTTCGCCCCGACCTCGACCCCGACGCGAGAAGCCCCACACCTTGACTCCCCCCTCAGCCCCGCGACCGACCCGGCCCGTGCCTGCGCCGTCGGCCACGATCCCCTGCTTGATCGCCCGTTTGTCAGTGCCGAGCCGTAGGGTGGTCGAGCTATGACGAAGCCCTCCCTCCCCGAACTCCTGCACGCTGCCGTCACCGCTGTCGGCGGCACCGAGCGCCCCGGCCAGGTGACCATGGCCGAAGCCGTCGAGGCGGCGATCGACGACGGTTCCCATCTGCTGGTCCAGGCCGGCACCGGCACCGGAAAGTCGCTCGGCTATCTCGTGCCCGCGCTCGCGCACGGGGAGCGGGTGGTCGTGGCGACCGCCACCCTGGCCCTCCAGCGTCAGCTCGTGGAGCGGGACCTGCCCCGCACGGTCGACGCGCTGCACCCGCTGCTGCGCCGCCGCCCGGAGTTCGCCATGCTCAAGGGCAGATCGAACTACCTGTGCCTGCACCGCCTGCACGAGGGGGTCCCGCAGGACGAGGAGGAGGGCCTCTTCGACCAGTTCGAGGCGGCCGCGCCCAGCAGCAAGCTGGGCCAGGACCTGCTGCGCCTGCGCGACTGGGCCGACGAGACGGAGTCCGGCGACCGCGACGACCTGACTCCCGGCGTCTCCGACCGGGCCTGGGGCCAGGTGTCGGTCTCGTCCCGGGAGTGCCTGGGTGCTACGAAGTGCGCGTACGGCGCGGAGTGCTTCGCGGAGAGTGCGCGTGAGCGGGCCAAGCTGGCCGAGGTCGTCGTCACCAACCACGCGCTGCTCGCGATCGACGCCATCGAGGGCGCCCCGGTCCTCCCGCAGCACGAGGTGCTGATCGTCGACGAGGCGCACGAACTGGTCTCGCGGGTCACCGGGGTCGCCACCGGCGAGCTCACTCCGGGCCAGGTCAACCGCGCGGTGCGCCGCTCCGCCAAGCTCGTCAACGAGAAGGCCGCCGACCAGCTCCAGACCGCCGCCGAGGGCTTCGAACGGCTGATGGAGCTGGCGCTGCCCGGCCGACTGGAGGAGATCCCGGAAGACCTCGGCTACGCGCTGATGGCGCTGCGCGACGCCGCCCGTACGGTCATCTCCGCCATCGGCGCGACCCGTGACAAGTCCGTCCAGGACGAGGACGCGGTCCGCAAGCAGGCCCTGGCCTCGGTGGAGAGCGTGCACGACGTGGCGGAGCGGATCGTGAACGGCTCCGAGTGGGACGTCGTCTGGTACGAGCGGCACGACCGCTTCGGCGCCTCCCTGCGGGTGGCCCCCATGTCCGTGTCGGGCCTGCTGCGCGAGAAGCTCTTCGCCGACCGGTCGGTGGTGCTGACCTCCGCGACCCTGAAGCTCGGCGGCGACTTCAACGGCGTGGGCGCCTCCCTGGGGCTCGCCCCCGAGGGCACGGCGGGCAAGGATGACGAGGACGTCCCCCAGTGGAAGGGGGTCGACGTGGGATCCCCCTTCGACTACCCGCGGCAGGGGATCCTCTACGTCGCCAAGCATCTGTCCCGTCCCGCGCGCGACGGTGACCGGGCGGACATGCTCGACGAGCTGACCGAACTGATCCAGGCGGCCGGCGGCCGTACGCTCGGCCTCTTCTCCTCCATGCGCGCGGCCCAGCTGGCCGCCGAGGAGCTGCGCGGCCGGATTCCCGAGTTCCCGATCCTCCTCCAGGGCGAGGAGACCCTCGGCGAGCTGATCAAGAACTTCGCGGCGGATCCCCGTACGTGCCTGTTCGGCACGCTGTCGCTGTGGCAGGGCGTCGACGTGCCCGGTCCGAGCTGCCAGCTGGTCGTCATGGACAAGATCCCGTTCCCGCGTCCGGACGACCCCTTGATGAGCGCCCGGCAGAAGGCGGTGGAGGACGCCGGCGGCAACGGCTTCATGGCGGTCGCGGCCACGCACGCGGCCCTGCTCATGGCCCAGGGCGCCGGTCGACTCGTACGGGCGTCGGGGGACCGGGGTGTGGTCGCCGTACTGGACCAGCGACTGGCCACCGCGCGTTACGGAAGCTATCTGAAGGCGTCACTGCCCGATTTCTGGTACACCACGGACCGTAACCAGGTGCGCAGGTCGCTGGCGGCCATCGACGCGGCGGCGAAGCAGTCGGAAACGGAGTGACGGCCATGGGCCGGTCCGCGCCACGACCGCGCCGGGCCGTCCCGTGATCGTGGGGGCGCCTGCGTAGGGTCCCGTGCCGGGCGCCGCCCCACAGCACCGTGCGGGAGCCCGTGGCAGGCCCTGCCTCGGCGGCGGGAGGCGGTCCCGGACAACGCAGGGCCCCGGAACCGGCGCAGGGGTCCCGGGGCCCAGTCAGGTGGCGGGTCGGTGCGATCGACCCGCCGTTGTCCTCACACGCGGCGCAGCACGGCGACGACCTTGCCGAGGATGGTCGCGTCGTCGCCGGGGATCGGCTCGTAGGCCGCGTTGTGCGGGAGCAGCCAGACATGGCCGTCCTCGCGCTTGAAGCGCTTGACGGTGGCCTCGCCGTCGAGCATCGCCGCGACGATGTCGCCGTTCTCGGCGACGGGCTGGCGGCGGACGGTGACCCAGTCGCCGTCGCAGATCGCGGCCTCGATCATCGAGTCGCCGACGACCTTCAGGACGAACAGTTCACCGTCACCGACCAGCTGCCTCGGGAGCGGGAAGACGTCCTCGACGGATTCCTCGGCGAGGATCGGGCCACCGGCGGCGATACGGCCCACCAGGGGGACGTACGACGCGGCAGGCTTGCCCGCGGTGTCCGTGGGCTGCACGGAGGCGGCCTGGTCGGAGCCGCGGACCTCGTACGCGCGCGGGCGGTGCGGGTCGCGCCGCAGGAAGCCCTTGCGTTCCAGTGCCATGAGCTGGTGTGCGACCGACGAGGTGCTGGACAGGCCGACCGCCTGGCCGATCTCCCGCATCGACGGCGGGTAGCCCCGCCGCTGCACCGAGTCCCTGATGACCTCGATCACCCGGCGCTGCCGGTCGGTGAGTCCCGAGCTGTCCGCCCGGATCCCTGGAGGTCGGCCCGGCAGGGAGCGCTTGTGCCCCTCGGGACTCGTGGCTTCGTTCATCGCATGCACCGGCTCGAGTCGGCCCTGGGAGCGGTCCTGGTCAGTGATGGTGGCACTGTCTGCGGTGGTGGTCACGTCGGCCCCTCTCGATGGTCTCCCTGCTGGACAACGGTAGTTGCTTTCGAAAGGTTGCGCCAAACACACGTTCGAGTGAAAAATCGCGGATTCACTGCCGCGATCATGTGTCTGGGTGTATGGCTGACGCGCTGTCCGGCTGGTGGAAGGGGCGCTCGTTGTACCCTTCTTCGTCGGGGTCGACGACCTGCCGGGGTGTCGCCCCAGTCTGCCATCCGCGATCCCGTCGACCGTGAAGCGCTCGTGTCCCCGTGCGGGAGTGCCGTGCCCCTCCGTGTGCCGCTCACGCTATCCCTGTCGGTGCCGAAACGGTACGTCCGTGTCCCCCGTTCGCCGCGTACGGCGCCCGCGCATCCGGGTGAAGGGCCGGGTCCGCGCGTGCTGCGGGGTGGTACGGGCGTCCGGCACGTGCCAATCCTCATGTCACACACGTGTTCGGCGTGTTTGTATGAGTCGAGCCCCACATCTAGTGGTTGGATTGCTGTCCTGGCCCAGAAGTTGTGGTCCCATGGGTCTCGCGGCCCTCGGCGATCGCCTATGCTTGGGGCTGCTTCGAGGGGGCCGGGAGGGCTTCCGAGGATGTTGAGTCTGCTGTGAGGAGGGTTCGGAGTTCATGCACTGCCCCTTCTGCAGGCACCCCGACAGCCGCGTCGTCGACAGTCGTACCACCGACGACGGCACATCGATCCGCAGGCGCCGCCAGTGCCCCGACTGCTCCCGTCGTTTCACGACCGTGGAGACGTGCTCGCTGATGGTGGTGAAGCGGTCCGGGGTCACCGAACCGTTCAGCCGGACCAAGGTCATCAACGGCGTGCGCAAGGCGTGCCAGGGGCGGCCTGTCACCGAGGACGCGCTCGCGCAGCTCGGCCAGCGGGTCGAGGAGGCCGTGCGGGCCACCGGGAGCGCCGAGCTGACCACTCACGACGTGGGGCTGGCGATCCTCGGCCCGTTGCAGGAGCTCGACGTCGTCGCGTATCTGCGATTCGCCTCGGTCTACCGGGCGTTCGACTCGCTCGAGGACTTCGAGGCCGCGATCACGGAGCTGAGGGAACACACGGGACACCCCGCCGCGGTCAATGAGGACCGCGAGGGCTGCGCGTGCCGCGAGGGCGATGCGGTCGCGGGGAGCCGGGAAGACCGGCGCGGGCACGGCGGGACCGACCAGGTCCCCGGGCCCGCCCACGCCGCCGACTGACCGGCGGGCCGGGACCGGGCGGAGGCACCGGAACCGGCCGGCGGCGGCGATCCAAGACTTGTTGCGGGCGGCGGTACGAGGGTGCCCGCAGCACCAGAGAGAACACCGTGCCACGGGAACATCGGGGCACTTCAGGGCGTTTTGCCCGTAATGGGAGGCGGCATGACAGAGACGGCGAGCGGTCCGGCACGGAGTTCCCGCGCCAAGGGCACCAAGGCGAACAAGGGGCTGCGTGTCGAGCGCGTCCACACCACTCCCGGCGTGCACCCGTACGACGAGGTGGCCTGGGAGCGCCGTGACGTCGTCATGACCAACTGGCGCGACGGCTCGATCAACTTCGAGCAGCGTGGCGTCGAGTTCCCCGACTTCTGGTCGGTGAACGCGGTCAACATCGTCACCAGCAAGTACTTCCGGGGTGCCGTCGGCACCCCGCAGCGCGAGACCGGTCTCAAGCAGCTGATCGACCGCATCGTGAAGACGTACCGGAAGGCCGGTGAGGACTTCAAGTACTTCGCCTCGCCCGCCGACGCCGAGATCTTCGAGCACGAGCTGGCGTACGCCCTCCTGCACCAGATCTTCAGCTTCAACAGCCCCGTCTGGTTCAACGTGGGCACCCCGCAGCCGCAGCAGGTCTCCGCCTGCTTCATCCTGGCCGTCGACGACTCCATGGAGTCGATCCTCGACTGGTACAAGGAAGAGGGCATGATCTTCAAGGGCGGCTCCGGCGCCGGCCTGAACCTCTCCCGCATCCGCTCCTCCAAGGAGCTGCTCTCCTCCGGTGGCAACGCCTCCGGCCCGGTCTCCTTCATGCGCGGCGCCGACGCCTCCGCCGGCACGATCAAGTCCGGTGGTGCCACCCGCCGCGCGGCCAAGATGGTCATCCTCGACGTCGACCACCCCGACATCGAGGACTTCATCGAGACCAAGGTCAAGGAGGAGGAGAAGATCCGCGCCCTGCGTGACGCGGGCTTCGACATGGACCTGGGCGGCGACGACATCACGTCCGTCCAGTACCAGAACGCCAACAACTCGGTCCGCGTGAACGACGAGTTCATGAAGGCCGTCGAGAACGGCGGCAAGTTCGGCCTGCGTGCCCGTATGACCGGCGAGGTCATCGAGGAGGTCGACGCCAAGTCCCTGTTCCGCAAGATGGCCGAGGCCGCCTGGGCCTGCGCCGACCCGGGCATCCAGTACGACGACACGATCAACCAGTGGCACACCTGCCCGGAGTCCGGTCGTATCAACGGCTCGAACCCGTGCAGCGAGTACATGCACCTGGACAACACGTCCTGCAACCTCGCCTCGCTGAACCTGATGAAGTTCCTCAAGGACGACGGCAAGGGCCACCAGTCCTTCGACGTCGAGCGCTTCGCCCAGGTCGTCGAGCTCGTCATCACCGCGATGGACATCTCCATCTGTTTCGCGGACTTTCCGACCCAGAAGATCGGCGAGAACACGCGCGCGTTCCGCCAGCTCGGCATCGGCTACGCCAACCTCGGCGCCCTGCTGATGGCGACCGGCCACGCGTACGACTCCGCGGGCGGCCGCGCCCTCGCCGGCGCGATCACCTCCCTGATGACCGGCACGTCGTACCGCCGTTCGGCCGAACTGGCCGCGGTCGTCGGCCCGTACGACGGCTACGCCCGCAACGCCGACGCCCACCAGCGCGTCATGAAGCAGCACGCCGACGCCAACGGCACGGCCGTGCGCATGGACGACCTGGACAGCCCGATCTGGGCCGCCGCCACGGAGGCCTGGCAGGACGTCGTCCGCCTCGGCGAGCAGAACGGTTTCCGTAACTCCCAGGCGTCCGTCATCGCCCCGACCGGCACCATCGGTCTCGCGATGTCCTGCGACACCACCGGCCTGGAGCCCGACCTCGCCCTGGTCAAGTTCAAGAAGCTGGTCGGCGGCGGCTCGATGCAGATCGTCAACGGCACCGTCCCGCAGGCCCTGCGCCGCCTGGGCTACCAGGAGGAGCAGATCGAGGCGATCGTCGCCCACATCGCCGAGCACGGCAATGTCGTCGACGCCCCCGGCCTCAAGCACGAGCACTACGAGGTCTTCGACTGCGCCATGGGCGAGCGCTCCATCTCCGCGATGGGCCACGTCCGCATGATGGCCGCGATCCAGCCGTGGATCTCGGGCGCCCTCTCCAAGACGGTCAACCTCCCCGAGACCGCCACCGTCGAGGACGTCGAGGAGGTCTACTTCGAGGCCTGGAAGATGGGCGTCAAGGCGCTCGCCATCTACCGCGACAACTGCAAGGTCGGCCAGCCCCTCTCCGCGAAGACCAAGGAGAAGGAGAAGTCCGCGACCGACGCCGTCACGGCGAAGGCCGAGGACACCATCCGTACCGCGGTCGAGAAGGTCGTCGAGTACCGCCCGGTCCGCAAGCGCCTCCCGAAGGGACGCCCCGGCATCACCACGTCCTTCACCGTCGGCGGCGCCGAGGGTTACATGACCGCCAACTCCTACCCGGACGACGGTCTCGGCGAGGTCTTCCTGAAGATGTCCAAGCAGGGTTCCACCCTCGCGGGCATGATGGACGCCTTCTCCATCGCGGTCTCCGTCGGCCTCCAGTACGGCGTGCCGCTGGAGACGTACGTCTCGAAGTTCACCAACATGCGCTTCGAGCCGGCCGGCATGACGGACGACCCGGACGTGCGGATGGCGCAGTCGATCGTCGACTACATCTTCCGCCGCCTGGCGCTGGACTTCCTGCCCTTCGAGACCCGCTCCGCGCTCGGCATCCACTCCGCCGAGGAGCGCCAGCGCCACCTCGAGACCGGCTCCTACGAGCCGGCCGAGGAAGAGGAGGTCGACGTCGAGGCGCTGGCCCAGTCCGCCCCGCGCCAGACGGACCTGAAGGCCGTCGTCGTGCCGAAGGCCGAGGAGCCCCGGCCGGCCGCCCCCAAGCAGGCCCACACCAGCGCCGAGCTGGTGGAGATGCAGCTGGGCATCCAGGCCGACGCCCCGCTGTGCTTCTCCTGCGGCACCAAGATGCAGCGGGCCGGCTCCTGCTACATCTGCGAGGGCTGCGGCTCGACCAGCGGTTGCAGCTGACCCGCGGACAGGACGGCGAGTGCCTTGAATCTCTGAGGCAACCGGCGTCGGGTTCCTGAGAAGAGGGGTGCCGACCACGTGTCGGCACCCCTCTTCCCGTCGGCGCCCGCGGTGCCACGGGGGGTGTGGGTCAGGGCCGTTCCGGCCGGCCCATGGTCCGGGTGAAGGTCGCGGGGTCGCCGTCGAAGCCCTCGACACCCGGGCGGAAGATCCAGCCCCCCGACGGGTCACGGACGAACTCCGCGACCGTCGCCCCCGTCGCGCCGAGGACACTGCCGAAGTCGGTCACGGCCAGGACCTGGTAGCCCTCGCGGATGCGCAGCCCCGGGTTGAGGACGCCGACGAACGTCCGGTCGGCGGTGCGCTGCTGGATGACGACGCCGACCACCACGCGCGCGTACCGGGCGTCGAGCCGGTCGAGCTCCAGGGTCATGACCTCGTCCCAGCCGAACCCCTTGCCGTCCTTGCTGTCCCGGTTGAGGTAGATCGTGCCGTCGGGGGAGCGACTGTCGAAGTACACCGCGTAGGCCGGGGTGCCGTGCGGATCGCTCGCGAGATAGGTCGCGGCGACGATGTCCAGGTCGGTGGGGGGCTCCCCCGGCGGACTCGGATCCCACTTCAGCGCGACTTCGACCTTGCGGATGCCTTTGCTGAGGCCGCTCACCGGACTCCCCTTCCCCGTACGCCCTGCTGTTCCCGGGCCGAACTGCCCTTTCCGCAGGGCTGTTTGTCCATCCTGCCACGCACGCGTGGCGATCGGGCGGCTGCTCTCGGCCGCACCGTGACGGAGGCCACGCTCCGGGCCGTACGATGGCGCGGTGCTGGTCAAGTGGATTCGCTGCACCGTGGTGGACCGCCGCGGCTTCGAGCGGGGGCAGCGAAAGTGGGCGGGGCTTCTCGGCGAGCCGGGGTTTCGGGGGCAGGGCGGGGGCTGGAGCAGGGCACGGCCCTCGGTCGCGCATGTCTTCGCGTTCTGGGAGAGCCGCGCCTTCTACGACTCCTTCATGGCCCGTTCCCACGACCGACTGGCGGCGTCGCAGGCCGGCACGTTCAAGGACAGCCAGGTCAAGCTGTTCGACCACCGCTTCGACGTGAAGACCGGCTTCGAGCCGCGCTTCACCGACGCGGACCTGATCCGGGTGGCTCTCTGCCGAGTCCACGAGGAGCGCGCCGAACACTTCACCCTGATGCAGGAGAAGGTCTGGAACCCCGCGATGGCCGGTTCGCCCGGCATGGTCCGCGGGCTGTTCGGCGAGGCGCCGGGGCCCGAGTTCATGGTCCTGTCCATGTGGCGCTCGGAGGCCGAGCACGGCAAGTACCGCACCGAGCGGGTGGAACGGCTCGCGCTGCGGGCCCAGTTGGAGGCGGACGTCGCCGCGCTGACCGGGGACATCGTTGAGATGGAGCCGGGCTGGACGGTGTGACGGGCGCCGGGACGGTGATCGGGGGGCCTTCCGTGCCGTAGGACGGTCGGGCCGTCGTGCGGACGCAGGGAATCCGACTCGGCGACCGAATCGAATTTTCGTACGATAACGAGCGAGCCGATCGGCTGCTTTCGTGCGGCTTCGACAGGGTCGACCTGGGCGGGGACCGGTTCGGACGACGTGGTGCTGATGTGGTCCCAGGTGTGAGATCTGTGTGACCTGCGCCGTATGTGGGCCGTAGAAGTCTTCGCCGAGCCGTCACTCGATCTAGGGTTTTGGCATGGCACGACCACGGCGCATCGTTCTTGTCCGGCACGGCGAGTCGACGGGCAATGTTGATGACACCGTCTACGAGCGGGAGCCCGACCACGCCCTCGCCCTGACCGAACGGGGCTGGCGGCAGGCCGAGGAGACGGGCAAGCGCCTGCGCGAGGTGTTCGGCCGCGAGCGCGTCAGCGTGTACGTCTCCCCCTACCGACGCACCCACGAGACCTTCCGGGCCTTCCACCTCGACCCCGAGTTCATACGAGTACGCGAGGAGCCGCGACTGCGCGAGCAGGACTGGGGAAACTGGCAGGACCGCGACGACGTGCGGCTGCAGAAGACCTATCGGGACGCCTACGGGCACTTCTTCTTCCGCTTCCCCCAGGGCGAGTCGGGCGCCGATGTGTACGACCGGGTCGGCGGCTTCCTGGAGAGCCTGTTCCGCAGCTTCGAGGACCCCGACCACCCGCCGAACGTGCTCCTGGTGACCCACGGACTGGCCATGCGGTTGTTCTGCATGCGCTGGTTCCACTGGACGGTCGCGGAATTCGAGTCGCTGTCGAATCCGGGGAACGCGGAGGTCAGGATGCTCGTTCTGGGGGACGACGACCGGTACACGCTGGACCGGCCGTTCGTACGCTGGCGAGATCCGGAGCCGTACGGGATCACCGGATAGAGTGGGAGAGCGATGACCCCTGATTCCTCACGTGACGGGCGCATGGACCGCGCCCTGGCGAGCCTGCGCGGACTGGCGGTGGGGGACGCACTCGGCTCGCAGTTCTTCGTGCCCGTGAACTATCCCCTGCTCAAGCAGCGAGAGCTGCCGCCCGGCCCCTGGCAGTGGACCGACGACACCGAGATGGCGTGCTCCGTGGTCGCCGTCCTGTCCACCCACCACCGCGTCGACCAGGACGCCCTGGCCAGGTCCTTCGCCGAGCACCACGACTTCGACCGCGGGTACGGCCCGGCGGTCAACCGCCTGCTGCGCCTCGTCCGGGAAGGCGGCGACTGGCGTGAGCTGGCCGCGGCGCTCTTCAACGGACAGGGCTCGTGGGGCAACGGCGCCGCGATGCGCATCGCCCCGCTGGGCGCCTACTACGCGGACGATCCCGAGCAGGCGACCCACCAGGCGGAGATCTCCGCCTACCCGACGCACCAGCACCGTGAGGCCGTCGTCGGCGCCATGGCCGTCGCCGCGGCCGCCGCGCTGGCGGGCGCCCCGGGCGGGCCGCCCAGCGCCGAGGACCTGCTGGACGGGGTCGTCGCGCTGATCCCGAGGAGCGCCGTCGGCGCGGGTCTGCGGCGCGCCCGGAGCATGCTGGACTACGGGGACGCGGGCACGGTCGCGGCCGTCCTGGGCTGCGGACGGCGTACGACCGCCCATGACACGGTGCCCTTCGCCCTCTGGTCGGCGGCACGAGCACTGGGTGACTACGAACAGGCGTTCTGGACGACCGCGCAGGTCGGCGGTGACGTGGACACGACCTGCGCCATCGTGGGCGGGGTGCTGGCCGCGGGCAAGGCGGGGGCGCCGCCGGCCGGCTGGCTGGAGCAGACGGAGGCCCTGCCGGACTGGGCCGTGCCGACGTCTTCGTGAGCCGACGCGGGGGACCGGACCGCCGACGGCCCCGTCATGGGACCGTCGGGCGCGGCCCGTCACCCCTGGTGCCTCGTCGGGCCGGCCGGATCAGCCGGCCGCGGGGCCCGCCGTTCCCGCGAGTGCCTCCAGGTCGCTCCTGCGGACCCGGATCACCAGCCAGGCCGTCACCAGGGCGAGCAGCGCCATGGCGGCGGCCGGGACGAACGCGGTGGAGATGCCCTGAGCGAGCACCTCGTGCCCCCAGGGCGCGGGCAGTTGGTGCGTCTTCGCGAACTCCGCCTTCTGTTCCGCCGAACCGTCGGCGAGGAACTTCGGCAGCTGCTTCTCCGCCTCGTTCTTGCTGGCCGTGCCGAACACGGTCGTCAGAATGGACAGGCCGAGCGAACCGCCCACCTGCTGCGTCGCGTTCAGCAGCCCGGACGCGGCGCCCGCCTCGTGCTGGGCGACCCCGGAGACCGCGGTCACCGTCACCGTGACGAAGTTCAGACCCATGCCGAAGCCGAACACCAGCATCGGACCCAGTACCCCGCCCGCGTAGGAGCTGTCGGGGCTGATGAGGGACTGCCAGGCGAGACCGACCACCACGAGCGCGGAGCCGGTGAGCAGGAACGGCTTGGGGCCGAGCACCGGCAGGAACCGCTGCGACAGTCCGGCGCCCACCGCGATCGCGGCCGTGACCGGGAGGAAGGCGAGACCCGCCTTGATCGGGCTGTAGCCGAGCACGTTCTGCACGAACAGCACGATGTAGAAGAACATGCCGAACATCGCCGCCGCCAGGCTCAGCATGATCACGTACGTGCCCGAGCGGTTGCGGTCGCCGAACATCCGCAGCGGGGTGATCGGCTCCCGTGCCCGCCTCTCGATGAACACGAAGGCCAGCAGCAGCACGGCCGCGACCCCGAAGGAACCGCGGGCGAGACCGTCCCGCCAGCCCTCCTCGGCGGCTCGGATGAAGCCGTACACCAAGGACGCCATGCCGACCGTCGAGGTCAGGGCGCCCGCGATGTCGAAGCGTCCGGGGTGGCGTTCGGACTCGTTGATGTAGAGCGGGGCCAGTGCGGCTATCAGTACACCGATCGGCACGTTGACGAACAGCACCCAGCGCCAGTCGAGCCACTGGGTGAGCATGCCTCCCGCGAGCAGACCGATGGCCCCGCCGCCCGCGGACACGGCGGCGAACACACCGAAGGCCCGGTTGCGCTCCGGGCCCTCCGGGAAGGTGGTGGTGATGAGCGCCAGCGAGGTGGGCGACGCGATCGCGCCCCCCATGCCCTGCAGGGCGCGCGCCGCGAGCAACTGCCAGGGCTCCTGCGCGAGTCCGCCCAGCAGTGAGGCGAAGGTGAACAGCAGGATGCCGGTCATGAACACCCGGCGGCGGCCCAGGATGTCACCTGCCCGCGCGCCGAGCAGCAGCAGCCCGCCGAAGGTGAGGGTGTAGGCGCTGACCACCCAGGTGAGATCGGTCGTGCTGAATTCGAGCGCGTCTTGAATGTGCGGCAGGGCGATGTTCACAATCGTCGCGTCGAGTACCACCATGAGTTGGCAGGCCGCGATGACGGTGAGTGCTATGCCGGGATGCCCTTCCCGGCGAGCCGCTCCTGACTTCTGGTTCTTGATCGACTGAGAGGCAGTCACCATGGGTCCCCCACAAGAGCGTTAGTGAACGCTCGCGTTCACTGTCGCGTCAACGGTAGTGAGTCCCCGATAGTGAACGCAAGCGTTCACTCAATGCTTTGCCGTCCGGCGTGTCCCCCAACGGCGCCGCACCGCACGCCCCTTGTCCCCGGAACACCCGCTTCCCCTGCTCGCTGGAGACGCTCAGATGGTTACTTCGCGCTGGACGGCCGCCCCCGCTCGGGCGGCCTCGCTCCGTCGGCGCGGCGCCGTACTCGAACGCGCGATCCTGGACGCCGCGCTGGAGCAACTCGGCACGGTCGGCTGGAACGGCCTCACGATGGAAGGGGTCGCCGCCGGCGCCCAGACGGGCAAGGCCGCGGTCTACCGGCGATGGCCGTCGAAGGAGGATCTGGTCGCGGACGCGCTCCAGGCCGGACTGCCGCGGCTGGACGCGGCCCCTGATCTGGGCAGCGTGCGCTCGGATCTGATCGCGCTGTGCTCGCAGGCCCGCGAGGCGATGTTCTCGCGCCCCGGATTCGCTCTGCGCTCAGTGGTTCACGAATGCGACCAGGCGCAAGCCGAACGCTTCCATCAGGTGATCGTCGAAGGGGTCGTGGAGCCGACCATAAGGCTCCTGCGCGAGATCGTCGAGCGTGGTATCGGGCGGAACGAGGTCCGACCCGACGCGGTCAACGGTTACGTCCTCGATGCCATCCCGGCCATGATGATGTACCGATCGAAGATGTGCGTGAGCGAATGGAACGATCGGGAGATCGAGGAGATGATCGACCAGTTGATGATGCCGCTGCTCCGTCCAGACGGCGCCTGAGGGCGTTCCGGACAGGCGTCGGGACCGCTCGGGCAACCGGGGTGTCGCGCGGGGATCCGGGCGGCGTAGGCTAAGGGCGCCATGCCGTACGAACCACCTACCCACACCGTCGAGCGCTCCCTCCGCGCCACGACCGGAGCGAAGGTCATTGCCGGTGTCGACGAAGTGGGCCGCGGTGCGTGGGCCGGGCCCGTCACCGTCTGCGCGGCGGTCACCGGACTGCGCCGGCCCCCGCAGGGGCTCACCGACTCGAAGCTGCTCACCGTCAAGCGGCGCACCGAACTCGACCTGGAACTCCGGACGTGGGTGACGTCGTACGCCCTGGGTCACTCCTCCCCGGAGGAGATCGACGACCTGGGGATGACGGCGGCGCTGCGGCTCGCGGCGGTGCGCGCCCTCGACGCCCTGCCGGTCCGGCCCGACGCGGTGATCCTCGACGGGAAGCACGACTACCTGGGCGCGCCCTGGCAGGTGCGCACGGTCATCAAGGGCGACAGGTCCTGTGTGGCCGTCGCGGCGGCCTCGGTGATCGCCAAGGTGCACCGCGACAAAATGATGGCCGAACTCGGCGTCGGCCATGCAGACTTCGGCTTTGCGGACAACGCGGGCTATCCGTCGCCCGTCCACAAGGCCGCGCTGGCGGAGCGGGGCCCCACCCCGTACCACCGGTTGTCGTGGGCGTATCTTGATGCGCTGCCCCAGTGGCGGCATCTCAAGAAGGCCCGCAGCTGGGCGGATGGACGCGTTCCGGAGATCGAGGGTCAGCTCGGCTTCGACTTCTGACGATTCCGCTCGCGCCGATGTGTCACCCGCCGACGCGAGCCGCACCAATGTTTGATAAATAACAGCTCATGCCTCTCATTCCCGAGGAGCCTCAGATTCACGAGAGTGCCCAGGGTCCCCGCGCCACTTCGGCCAGCGGCCGCATTGCGCCGACCCCCCGCCCCGTACCCGGCCCACGTCCCGCGGCGCCACCACGCCCCGGTCGTCCCGGACCTCTTCGGCCCGCGCCGCCGGTGCAACGCACTTCGCGCGACGTGGCCAAGCCCGAACCATCGGGCCCCGCTGTTCCCGTCCCCGCCGCCTCGGCGTCTCCGCAGCTCCAGCTGATCCCGGCTTCGGCCGAGGGCGCGCTCGACGCCGCGGAGGAAGCCGTGGACCTGCTCCTGGACTCGGGCCGTGTTCCCGGTGACGTTCTTGTGCTCACCACCGGCGATCCGCACCCCTGGGCCGCTCACGAGCTGTCCTTCGGCGAAGCCTCCTACTGGGCGCAGCACGACGCGCGAGACGACGTCTTCTACACCGACGTCACCATCGCGGGCCGTGCGGGATCCCGCCCCGTGGTCGTCGTGGCCGTCAACGGCGGCCCGGCCGACGCTGCCGCCTCCGCGCTGTCGCTCGCTCGGGCCAAGGCCGGTGTGCTGCTGATCGCCTGCGGCGACCCGCAGCAGATCGACACGCTGCCGGGCGCGGGCGCCTGAATCCAGCACGTCGGTTCCGGCGGACGCCGGAGCGACGGAGATGCCACTGCGGCGGCATCGGCACGGTGGGCGTTTCGGCATGCCCGGACGGCCGTGGGCGTGCTCCGGGCGGGCTCCTGCCCGCTCCGGGAATGCCGCACGGATGCCGCACGCCGGGGCGGGGCTCCACCGCCCGGCCCGCTGGCCGGAACCATTCCTCGACGCACGTCGGTCACCCGCACCCGCCGTCCGAACGGCGCGTGCGGGTGACCGCTGACCGCGGTGCGGAGACGCTCGACGTCCACCGGGCCGTGGCGCTCGGTGTCCGCCGGTCCGTGGGAATCCGGGACATCCGGGATTCCCACGGACCGGGACAGCCCGGCGATGTCACGAGGGCGCGGCGAGCCCGCGCCCGGCGTGGCCGAGCCGAACAAGCCCATGGCGAAGCCGCGCTCCGCACGAAGGTCACGCTTCGCACGGAGAAGTCACGTTCCGTACGGAAGTCGCGCACTCGCCCGGCAGGAGGCCGTGCCTCGCCGATGCCTTACGGGCACGGCGAGGCACGGCCCCGCTGCCGCTGAAGAACCCGGACCGCACAGGCCGGAACTCCACCGGTGCCGCCGGGCGGCCGGTCCTCAGCGGGCGGCCGCCCGCAGCAGGACCTCCGAAGCGACGCCACCGGTACGGGGGATGCGTGGCGGCATCTCGGACAACGCGAAGGGCTCCGGCGCCGAATCGGCGTGCGGACGACGGCCACCACGGCCCTCGCCGAACACCTGCCAGCCGTCGTCGGTCAGCGTGATGTACGCCCCGCACCGCAACCCGTGCAGCGTGCAGGCGTCGCGCAGCCCCCACATCCAGGCGCCGTCCTCCTCCGTCCAGCGGGCGTCGCCCTCACGGCAGTAGAGCAGCACCGCGGTGCGTACCGGAGTACGGCGCCGCAGGTCGTGCGGAATGACCCGGCGTAGTTGGGCGAGCAGCGCGTTACGGAACATCCAGCCGTCGGCCGGAGCCGACCGGCGGACGAAGGAGGCACTCGCCAGTACGCGTTCCTCCTGGTCGAGTACCGCCACGATCGCCATCGCCGGCCGAGGGCTGTGCCGGGAATGGAGGCCGCTGACGACCTCTCGTGGGTTGCGCAGCAACGGAATCCCTGCGGCGGCCCACTCCGCGGGTTCGAGCTTGCGGCTGACGGAAGCGGCGGACGTGGATGTCGACAACGATGCTGCCGAGGACGGAGCGAATCCGAAGGTCACGGTCCTCCCTTCGGCTACGCGCCCACTGCGGGCGGGTCGGATTCGGGGGAGCGCGCACCGCAGCAAAGCCCTACCTGGTCACGGACGGACGAGCCGTGCGGGGAGCGGACCTCAATTCTTGCTGTCGAACTTGGATGCGGCAACGAGCAAATGGGGCCACCGACCTGTATGTGGCCGTGTGTGACTTATATCCCTACCCCGTGTTTCACCCGGTGATACGTGGGACGGCGTCGTACGTCTCGTCCGGCGCTGGTGAGGGAACGGAGCGCGGCGCATTCGATCGCCCGCGCCCATGTCCGGCGTCCGGTCAGCCCTGCACGGCGAGCACCAGCGGCAGCACGTCCTGAGCGCCGGCCCGGCGCAGCATCCGGGCCGCCACCGCCAGCGTCCAGCCGGTCTCGGTGAAGTCGTCCACGAGCAGGACCGGCCCGCCCGCCTCGGCCAGCGCGGCCGCGAGCGCGGGCGGCACGGTCAGTGCTCCGGCGAGCGCCTTGAGGCGCTGGGCACTGTTGCTGCGGAAGACCGCGGCGGCGTCCCCGGCGTACTCCACGCCTCCGAGCAGCGGCAGACGTCCGACCTCCGCGATACGGGCGCCGAGGGACTGCACCAGCCGCGGTCGGGTGCGGGAGGCGACCGTGACCACGCCCACCGGGCGCCGCCGGGCGTCCGCAGCGCCCGAGGCCCAGCCGTCGGGACCCTTCGCCCAGTCGGCCAGCACACCCACCACGGCCTTCGCCACATCGTCCGGAACCGGCCCGTCGGGGGCCGCGGGCGCGAGCATCGGCCGCAGCCGGTTGCCCCAGCCGATGTCCGACAATCGCCCCAGCGCCCGCCCGGAAGCGGCCTGCTCGGCGGCGGGAATCCGCCCCTTGAGCTCCACACCGATCGCCGGCAGCCCCGTGGGCCACATGCGACGGGGCTCCACCTCGACACCGGCCCGGCCCAGATCGCCCCGCGCGGCCTCCACCGAGACCGAGGACGTGTCGGCGACGAAGCGCGCACCCGCGCAGTTGTCGCACCGGCCGCAGGGCTTGGCACCCTCGTCGTCGAGCTGCCGCTGGAGGAATTCCATCCGGCAGCCCGTCGTCCGCGCGTACTCGCGCATCGCCTGCTGCTCGGCCTTTCGCTGCCGCGCCACCCAGGCGTACCGCTCCGTGTCGTAGGTCCACGGCTGCCCGGTGGCGACCCAGCCGCCCTTGACCCGCCGGACCGCCCCGTCCACGTCGAGGACCTTGAGCATCGTCTCCAGCCGGGAGCGGCGCAGTTCCACCAGCGGTTCCAGCGCGGGCAGCGACATCGGCCGGTCCGCACGGGCGAGCACGTCGATGGTCCGGCGCACCAGATCCTCCGGCGGGAAGGCGAGCGAGGCGAAGTACTCCCAGATCGCCTCGTCCTCCTTCCCGGGAAGGAGGAGCACCTCGGCATGCTCGACACCGCGACCGGCACGGCCGACCTGCTGGTAGTAGGCGATGGGGGAGGACGGCGATCCCAGGTGCACCACGAACCCAAGGTCGGGCTTGTCGAATCCCATCCCGAGGGCGGAGGTGGCGACCAGCGCCTTGACCTTGTTGCCGAGCAGATCGTCCTCGGCCTGCTGCCGGTCGGCGTTCTCCGTCTTTCCCGTGTACGAGGCGACGGTGTGCCCGCGCTGCCGCAGGAAGGCGGAGACCTCCTCGGCGGCCGCCACGGTGAGCGTGTAGATGATCCCCGACCCCGGCAGCTCGTCCAGACGGTCGGCGAGCCACGCCATCCGGTGAGCGGCGTCCGGCAGCGGCAGCACCCCCAGGCTCAGGCTGTCCCGGTCCAGCGGGCCGCGCAGCACCAGGGCGTCCGACGTGCCCCCGGTGCCGAGTTGTTCGGCGACATCGGCGGTCACGCGCGCGTTGGCGGTGGCGGTGGTCGCGAGCACCGGAACGCCTGCCGGGAGATCGGTGAGCATGGTCCGCAGGCGCCGGTAGTCGGGGCGGAAGTCGTGGCCCCAGTCGGAGATGCAGTGGGCCTCGTCCACGACGAGAAGTCCGGTGGCGGCGGCCAGCTTCGGCAGCACATGGTCCCGGAAGTCCGGGTTGTTCAGCCGCTCCGGGCTGACCAGCAGGACGTCCACCGTGCCGGCGGCGATCTCCTCCTGGACGGTCTCCCACTCCTCCGTGTTCGCGGAGTTGATGGTCCGGGCTCGGATGCCGGCCCGGGCCGCGGCGTCGACCTGGTTGCGCATCAGCGCGAGCAACGGGGAGACGATCACCGTGGGCCCGCTGCCGCGGGCCCGCAGCAGTGAAGTCGCCACGAAGTAGACCGCGGACTTTCCCCACCCCGTGCGCTGCACCACCAGCGCCCGGCGCTTCTCGGCGACCAGCGCCTCGATCGCCCGCCACTGGTCCTCGCGCAGCCGGGCCGCTCCGGTGGGGTCCCCGACGAGGCGGGCGAGGACCGTGTCGGCGGCAGCCCGGAGGTCCGCGTTGCTCGTGTGCTCCATGCGGTCCATACAACACGACCGCACTGACAGACGGCGGCCGCGTCGGGATGCGCCGGGAGCCGTCGGACCTCCGTCGGGCTTCTGTCGGGCTTCCGCCGGGTTGATGTGTCCCTGATCGAAGTTGTCCACAGGGTCAAGCGGAACCTCGCAATCCGCGAGATCGTCGGCGCATGACGAATCACGGCGAAACGACTGGACCGTTCGAAAACGGCGACATGGCACGTCACGCGGGCATGGAGCGGCACCACGCCTTCGCGGGTCCCGCGGACACGCACCACGTCACCCTGCGGACCCCGGCCGAGCTGGCCGACGCCCTGCCCTATCTGCTCGGGTACCGACCGGAGGACAGCATCGTCCTGGTCGCCCTGCACGACCAGGGCGGCCGGGGCCGGTTCGGCGGCAGGGCACGGCTCGGTATTCCGGCCGGCCCTGACGACTGGGCCTCGGCAGCCCGCCAGCTGGCGCACGGACTGGTGACCGGCAGCGAGCGCAGGGGCCACCGGCCCGCGCAGATGGTCGCCTACCTCTGCCAGGAACCGGGCCAGGGGGAATCGGGCCGACACGTCATGGAGCGGCTGCGCCCCCTGGCCCAGCACATCCGTCTCGAGTGCGGTCTCCTCGACGCACCGGTCGTCGAGGCACTGTGCGTCTCCGGCGGCCGTCTGTGGTCGTACTGCTGCACCGGCGAAGCCTGCTGTCCGGCCGAAGGCGTCGCCATGGGCCTGCCCGGAACCTCCGTACTGGCCGCCGCGGCCACCTACGCCGGACTCCAGGTGCGCGGCACCCTGCGCGAACTCCGGGCCAGGCTGCTGCCCTGGGAGACGGCGGCAGCGCTCGACCAGGAGGCGGCCCTGGACGGCGCAGGCCGAAAGCTGGTCCCCAGGATTTTGGACGACACGAGCCGTGCCCTGGTGGCCGACGAGACCATGGCGCTGGCCCGGCAGGTCATGCGGCGCTACGCCGAGGCGCCTGCCGTCTCCGGCACGCTCCGGGCCGACGGCCGGGACGACGAACTGCTGGAACACACAGAAGCCGCGGTGCTCATCCTCGGACTTCAGGACCGCACCACCCGCGACTGGGCCGCCGCATGGATGGAGGGCGACGAGGCCGGCCCCGCCCTCCGGCTCTGGCGCGCACTCGCCCGCCGCTGCGTAGGGTCCTACGGCGAACACGCCGCCGCCCCGCTCACCCTGGCCGGCTGGGTCGCATGGTCGACCGGCGACGAGCTGGAGGCCAGGGAAGCGCTGGCCATGGCTTTGGGCGCCGATCCCGAGTACCTCTTCGCCCGTCTGCTGCACCAGGCCTGCAACGATGGCCTCGATCCGGAGTCGGTCCGCCGCTGCCTGCGCGCCGAGCGCCTGGAACGCGAGCGCCGCGGGCGTCCCGCGCTCGAGCAGGCCGAGCAGGCGGTCGAAGCGGGGCTTACGGGGATCGACGTCCAGGCCTCGGACGGGACGACCGAGTCGGTCGTCGACGACGTGGCCGCGCCGCTGCCGGGTTCTGCCGCGAGCCCCGTGGCCGCCCCCGCTCAGGCGGAGGGATCCCGGCGCCGACGTCGCGCCCGCCGGGCCGGTACGGCGGAGGACCGTGCCGGTACCACTGCGCCGGGCCACACGCGTCCGCCCGGTGCCGGGACGGGGAAAGCCGTCGGGCGGCGTCGCAGTGCGGGTGGCGCGGAGGGCGTGCGCCTCGGCCGCGGCGAGACCGAGGGGGAGGCCTGAGTCGTCGGGACGACGACCCCTGGCCGCTGACGCGCTCGCTCGCGCGAGTGGCGGCGGTGGAACGAGTCGCGGGATCGTGCCTCGAAGCCGAAGCCGAAGCCGAAGCCGAAGCCGAAGCCGAAGCCGAAGCCGAAGCCGAAGCCGAAGCCGAAGCCGAAGCCGAAGCCGAAGCCGGGGGTGCTGTGACACCGCCATTCGGTGGGGCCGTCGCGGCAGGGCCGTGACCCGAGGGTTCTCGATTCCGTTCACCTGAGTGGCGGAACGCGTGGTCGGGGCGCGCCGCCGAACTCCACGTACCGCCCCAGCACTCCGCCCGGCGCCGCCCACGCCAGGGGCGCACAGAGCGCAGAAGAAGCCGCCGCATGCACAGACACCAGCCCACTCCGCCCTCCGCCGCCCATACCCCCTTCGCCTCCGGGCAGCCCGCACCACCTTTCCCGCCCGGCGCGGATCCGCAGGCCGCGGACGATTTCGGTGCAGGCCGCAACCAGCCGCCCGCGCCCCCGGGCCCGGAACAGTCGCGGGTGTCCGAGCACCCGGGGCATTCGCCCGGGCCAGTCCATCAGGAGGAGCTGTCGCATGCACCGGTGAGCCAGGGCCAGGCAGCCGAGCCCGAAAGCCAGGGGCCGCTCCCCGCGCCCCGGAGCCCTGACCAGACCCACCTGGCCGCAGACCAGGACCGCACCGCCCGGCCTTTGGGAGGCGGATCACCCGCTTCACCTTCATCCCCTCTTGCGCCCACAGGCCGGACGCAGCCGCCCCGGCCGGCGGACCGTGCGTGGGCTCCGCCCCCGCGCGGCGGCCAGGCCCGCCGTCCCTCCACCCCCGTGCCAGGAGGGACTCCGCAGCCGGCCCCGCCCCCCACATCCCGTCGGGCCACCGACCTGCCCCCCACCCACACCGCGCTGATCTGTGTGGCTCTTCCCGGGCTCGCGATCTCCACCGACCAGGCGCAGCTCACCGGCCGGGGACTGGAGGGCTACTACCGAGCGGGCCGACGCCTGCTGTCCCGTTGTCAGGTTCGCGTGGCCGGGCGGGAACCGCTGGCGGTCCAGGCGCGGATGATCACGGCGGACCAGGCCCGCTTCCTGGGGACCCTGCGCTCCTCGCCCGGTGCCGGCCCCGATCCGGACATCGTCGTCGAGCGGGTCCGCCACGCGGACGGCACAGAACGGATCACGCTGCACAGCACTTCGCCACGCCCTCTGCGTTTCCCGGTAGAGGTGGCCCTGGGCACCGACCTGGCCGACCTGGGCGCCATCGCGGCCGGGACCGCGGGGCCCGAGCTGCCCGCCAGCGTCCATGACGGCGGCCTGCGCTGGTCCTGCGCCCTCGGCACGTCGGCCGTCACCGCCGATCCGTCGCCGGCGGACGCGCTGGCCTCGGCGGGACTGCTGCGCTGGGACATCGAACTGCCTCCCGGAGGCAGGACGACTCTGGAACTGCGCGTGCGATCGGACGGCGCCGGACCCGTCCGCGCGGTCGGCCGAACGGCGACGGCCCCGCTCGCCGCCGCGCGGGCGACCGGCGATCATCCGGGCGTTCAGACGCTGATGCGGGTGAGCGTCGAGGACCTCCAGGCACTGTTGCTGCGCGACCCGGCGCACCCTGCCGACACCTACCTCGCGGCCGGGGTGCCCTGGCGCTGCGGCCTGGCGCCGGCGGAGGCGCTCACCGCGGCCCGGATGGCTCTGCCGCTCGGCACCCGGCTGGCCGCGAGCACGCTGCGCGTCCTCGCCCGCACCCAGCACCCGGGCTCGGGCGCGATCCCGGGCCCGCTGCGGGACGCGGGCCCACGGCTGCCTCCGACCTGTACGTCCACCGAGGCCACCGTGCTGTTCCCGGTGCTTCTCGCCGAGGCGCGCCGCTGGGGGCTCCCCGAGCGCGAGACCGAGGAGTTGCTGCCGGCGGCCGAACGCTGTCTGACCTGGCTGCGGACCACGGTGGGCGACGGGACCTACCTGTACGACCCGCAGACCGACGGCCCCGCCCGCTGCGAGACGCAGGCCCACGCCCATCGTGCCGCACTGCTCGGCGCCGATCTGCTGGATGCCTGCGGACGGCCCGGCGGTGACGGACTGCGGCAGTGGGCGAGAGCACTGCGGAGCGCGTTCCGGGAGGACTTCTGGGTAGAACAGCCCGGCGGCGGTCGGCCCGCGGCCGCGCGTGCCTCCGACGGACGTCTCCTGACACACCTCGGAGCCTTCGCCGTCCACCTGCTCGATACCGGCCTGCTCGGCGGAGGCGAACTGGCACCCGGTCTGCTCGACGAGGTACGGACGGAGCAGCTCGCCCGACTGCTCGGCGGCCCGGCGATGGACTCCGGCTGGGGACTGCGCGGGCTCGGTGCCGATGAAGCGGGGTACAACCCCCTCGGCCACCGCGGCGGTGCCGTGCGGGTCCAGGAGACAGCCGTGGCCGTCGCGGGTCTTGCCGTCGCGGGGTACGAGAAGGAAGCGACCTCACTGCTGCGCGGAGTCCTGGCGGCAGCCGACGCCTTCGGTCACCGGCTGCCGGAGATGTACGCGGGCGAACAGCGCGCCGACGGGAGCGCTCCCGTGCCGCACCCTGCGGCCTGCCGCCCGGCGGCCGTCGCGGCGGCCGCCGGGGTCCTGATGCTGACCACCCTCGCCGGGATCCGCCCCGACGCCCCGGCCGGCACCGTCATGCTGCGCCCCGTGCGCAGCGCGCCCCTGGGCGAGATCGGCCTGACCGGCCTGCGCGTGGCGGGCGCCCCCTTCTCGGTGCGGGTCGGCAGACCCGGCCTCGCCATGGTCGAGGAGGCGGCCGACGGACTCCAGCTGGGAGTGTGACCGCCGGCCGCGTCACACCGCGCAGGGCACCACGCCGTCCCGCGGCGGCCCGGGCGGGTGGGCCGCCATGAGGTGCTCTTCGAGCGGAGTGCGTCAGCCGTCGATGGGACCGAAGAAGGGAGTGTTTATCGTCAGGAAGACGACTATGATCGCGGCATGCCCTACGACCCGTCAGCCTTCCCGCCCTTTGCCGTCACCGTGGACCTGGTCGTGCTGACCGTGCGCCGCCATGCCCTGTGCGCGCTGGCGGTACGCAGGGGGGAATCGCCGTTCCAGGGGCGTTGGGCGCTTCCCGGCGGCTTCGTGCGGGACGACGAGGATCTTTCGCAGGCCGCGGCGCGCGAGCTCGCCGAGGAGACGGGGCTGCGCGCCCACGACCCGGACGTCCCCGCCCAGGACAACGGTGCTCACCTCGAGCAGCTCGCCACCTACGGCGACCCCAAGCGAGACCCGCGGATGCGTGTGGTCAGCGTCGCCCACCTCGCGCTCGCCCCGGATCTGCCGGCGCCCCGCGCCGGTGGCGACGCCAGCAACGCGCGCTGGGCACCCGTGGAGGAACTGTTGCGGCAGGGCGGTTACGGCCGTGACGGCGAACCTGTCGCGCCGCTCGCCTTCGACCACGCCCAGATCCTCTCCGACGGTGTGGAGCGTGCCCGCTCCAAGATCGAGTACTCGTCGCTGGCCACGGCGTTCTGCCCCACCGAGTTCACCGTCGGAGAGCTGCGGCGGGTCTACGAGGCGGTGTGGGGCGTGGCACTCGACCCCCGCAACTTCCACCGCAAGGTGACGGGCACGCCCGGCTTCCTGGTCCCCACCGGCGGTACCACCACCCGGCAGGGCGGCCGCCCGGCCCAGCTGTTCCGGGCCGGCGGCGCCACGCTGCTCAACCCTCCGATGCTTCGCCCCGAGGTCTGAACCCGGCCGCCGGAAGCCGTCATTGCGGCGGGCCGTCCCGCGATGACGGACAGGCGCCGGGCCAACCGGTCGTCTGCCGCCGCAGCACGCCGTGCGATACCTGGCAAATCGGACATTGCGCGCTATCTTGCTTCAGGTGATCCAGGCCTTCGGACTGACCAGCAACCACCGCAAGGGCCTTCCGCCCGCGGTCGACGACGTCTCCTTCGAGGCGCGCGGGGGCCGCGTGACCACGCTGCTCGGCGCAGCGGACGCGGGCAAGACCGCGGCTCTCAAACTCATGCTCGAACTCCAACACGGCCGTGGTGTCACCCACTTCAGGGGGCGCCCGCTGCACCACATCCCCCATCCCTCGCACGAGGTGGGCGTGCTGCTCGGCGACGTTCCGGGGCACCCGGCCCGTACGGTCCGCGGCCACCTCCGCATGCTGTGCGCCGCCGCCGGGGTCCCGGCACGCAGAGCCGACGAAGTCCTCGAGGTCGTCGGCCTCGTCAGCCTGCGCCACGAGCGCCTCGGCACCCTCTCGCGCGGCATGGACCGACGCCTCGGTCTCGCCTGTGCTCTGCTCCCCGACCCGCACACCCTTGTGCTCGACGCTCCCACGGCGGGCCTCAACGCCCGCGAGGGCCGGTGGCTGCACGGAATGCTGCGCGCGCACGCCGCTCAAGGCGGCACGGTCCTGCTCACCACCGCCGACCCCAAGGAGGCCGCCCGTACCGCCGACCGGATCGTCACGCTGGAGCGGGGCCGGGTCGTCGCCGACCAGGAGGCCGAGGACTTCGCCCGCACGCGGCTGCGCCCCCGTGTCGCCGTCCGCAGCCCGCAGGCCACCCGGCTCGCGGCCGCGCTCTCGAAGGAGGCCCGCGCCGCCCGGCGGTCCGTCGAGGTCGTGCAGGACGGCGGCAATCGCCTCTGCGTCTACGGCAGTACCTGCGCCGACGTCGGCGAGACCGCGTTCCGGCACGGCATCCTCGTACACAAACTCGCCGACGAGACCGGCGACATGGGGCCCGGAGCCGAGGCCGGGCCGAACGGCCCGTGGAGCGGCGAGCTGCCCGACGCGGGTGAGCCGGGGACGAGGACCCGCTGGAGGGGGAGGAGGCTCCCCGTCGTCCCCGACACCGCCTCCCTCGCCGTCGGTCCTCCTCCCGCTCCCACGCAGACCTCCCTCGAACACGGCACGGTCCACCCCGCCGGCCGGCCGCATCCGTCCGACGAGGACCTGCTGTCCGCCGATGTGCCGCACCCGTCGGTCGGCGACCTGCCGTACGACGATGGGCCGGATCCGTCCGACGGCGGGCCGCCCGCGCCCGACGCACCGCATCCGTCCATGGGTGAGTCGCCGTCCGTCGACGTACCGCATCCGTCCGCCGATGTACCGCGTCCGTCCGTGGGCGAGCCGAAGTCCGCCGGCGTACCGCAGCCGTCCGTGGACGTGTCGCGCCCGTCCGTCGACGGGTCACCGTCCGTCGACGGACGGCGGTCCGCTGCCGCCGTTGCCGCCGTGTCACTTCCGCTCGCCAACGCATCCGCCCCACTCGCCGACGAGCCACCCCGGCGCACCGACGCACCGCTTCCGTTCCCGGCCACGTCACCGCATCCCCGTACGGCGACCGTCCCGGGCGGCGGGGAGGCGACCCACGCCCATGAGTCGCCCAGGGTCCGGGAGGCGTCGAAGACGAGGGAGCTGTCCGACGCCGGGGAGACGCATGCCGTCGTGGTGCTGACCGAGGCGCCCGGAGCGGCAGTGCCGGAGGCTTCCGGAACGGCAGTGTCGGAGGCCGCCGAAGCGGCGGTCTCCACGGGGGCGCAGGCGGTTGCGTCCGCCGGGCCGGTCCCTGACGGCACACCTTCGTCGGGGACCGCCGGACCGCACGCCTCCGGCACGTCACCCACGCCAGCCGAGCCTCCCACGCCCGACGGGGCGGGCGCCTCGGGGCGATCGGGCACCCACCCCCCGCGCACACCCGGTCCGCGGACCGCGGCGCGCACCCCCCGGCCCGTCGGGCCGGGCGCGCTCGACTCGCTGTCCGAACTCCCGCCCCCGATCTCCGTCCGCCCCGCCCCCAGTCCCCTCCGCCCCCTTCGCTACGAACTCCGCCGTGCCGCCGGCATCGGCACCGGGTTCTTCACGGCCGCCGCCGTGCTTGTCGCCTCGGCTCTCACCGCCGTACTCCTGGCACGCGCCGGCCACACCTCCCCACCGCGGCTGCTGGCGGCCTGGCCGCGGGAGCTTCCGCTGCCGCCCGCGGCGCTGGGTGCCGGGCTGCTCGGTGCGTTCGCCTTCGGGGACGAGTTCCGCCATCCCGCCCTCGCGGCGGATCGCGGCACCGTGCCCAGGCGGCTCGGACTGCTCGCCGCCAAGCTCCTCGTCTCCGCGGTCACCGCGCTGCTGCTGGCCTTCCTCACGGTGGGCTGCGACGCGGAAGCGCTCTATGTCGTGTACGGACGAGAGCTCGCCCAGGTTCCCGCCGACTGGTTCTCGCTGAGCTTCGCCTGGGCCGGGCTCGTGGTCGGCTGTGCCTGGGCCGGCGTACTGGCGGCGGGCGTCTTCCGGTCCACCTCCGCAGGGCTTGCCGCGGTGGTCGCGGTGCCCGTCGTCGTCGTACCGCTCGTACAGGAGGTCCTTCAGGGCGCGTCTGTACGGAGAGCGGCCGGGCTCTCGGTGCGACTGCGCGAGGTGTTCCTGTGGCAGTGGCCCTTCGGGGGGGAGCGGTATCTGGCGGGAGTGGCCCGCGTGATCGTCCAACCCGTCGGTGGCGCAATGACGTTGTCGCTCACCGCGCTGCTCTGCGCCTATCTGCTCATGATCCTGCGCAGCAGGGCTCGATGATCACCGATCGTGCGCTTCCCATCCCGGCCTGCGCACAACTCCCCGGAGTGCGCCCATTTCTTTCCGATAAGGCGTCAATTGCGACGGGGTGAGCGATCACCCTTTCGTGTGCTTTTCACCAAAGACCTCAAGGGAGTTGTAGACGGCGCCGACAAAGGATCCGTGAGTACCCTTGCGCACACCATGATGACCGTCGCCCGCTCCGCCGACTCCGGCCTCGTCGGCCCGGGCGAACTCGACCGCTATCCCTACACCGAGGCTTCCGCCGGTGAACGGGTCGGAACCACCGTATGGGAGGGAGCCGAGCCGGAGCTGGGCCGCGTGGGCCGGCGGGCCGCGGGCAGCCGCGGCCGCGGACTGCACGGCCAACTCGTCCAGCAGCTGGGCCAGATGATCGTCTCCGGCGACCTGGGCGCCGACCGGCCCCTGGTGCCCGAGGAGATCGGGCAGCGCTTCGAGGTCTCCCGGACGGTCGTCCGCGAGTCGCTCCGCGTCCTGGAGGCCAAGGGCCTGGTCAGCGCCCGCCCGAACGTGGGCACGCGCGTGCGCCCCGTCAGTGACTGGAACCTCCTCGACCCGGACATCATCGAGTGGCGGGCCTTCGGGCCGCAGCGGGACGATCAGCGCCGCGAGCTGAGCGAGCTGCGCTGGACGATCGAGCCGCTGGCCGCCAGGCTCGCCGCCGGGCACGGCCGGGAGGACGTCCAGCAGCGGCTCGGGGACATGGTCGAGATCATGGGCCATGCCATGGGGCAGGGTGACGCCCTCACCTTCTCCAGGGCCGACGCCGAGTTCCACTCGCTGCTCATCCAGGTCGCGGGCAACCGCATGCTGGAGCACCTCTCCGGGATCGTGTCCGCCGCCCTTCAGGTCTCCGGAGGCCCGGTCGCGGGCTGTGACCGGCCGACCGAGGCGTCCCTGGCCCACCACGGCAGGATCGTCGAAGCCCTCGCCGAGGGCGACGGCGCGGCGGCCGAGTCGGCCATGCGGCTGCTCCTCACCACCCACCCTGAGGTGGACCGTGTGGTGCCCGCGCCGCGCGAGCACTGACCGCGACCGTGCCCCAGGCGCGATCCGGCCGGAGATGTCTCCCCCCTCCTGTGACATCACCCGGTCGGCGTACCGTGCTCCGCCGGACCCCGCAGGAGCCCCGGTTCCTGCGGGGTCCGGCGGTGCGACGGGACGAAGGGTGTGCCGGAGTCGACGCCAGGTGGTAACCCGGGTGACACTTATTGTCCACATCTGGACGCTTTTGAGCGCTTAAGGGGTGTGACTCGGGCCACGCAGATTGGGCGTAACGCTCATGGAGACAACGCGATGACCTAAGAGGTGACTGCCGCGGAGGGAATACGGACGCCGTATCCGGCGCTGTGAATCTTCCCGGCCCCCGCCCGCGCCGTCGGCCCATCCCCAGGCCGGTGGTCGGCTCCTGTCCGTCGTGGACGGGGCCGGAAGCCGTTTTCCAACGTTCCGAGAGGTTGTTCGTGTCGGCCAGCACATCCCGTACGCTCCCGCCGGAGATCGCCGAGTCCGTCTCTGTCATGGCGCTCATTGAGCGGGGAAAGGCTGAGGGGCAGATCGCCGGCGATGACGTGCGTCGGGCCTTCGAAGCTGACCAGATTCCGGCCACTCAGTGGAAGAACGTACTGCGCAGCCTCAACCAGATCCTCGAGGAAGAGGGTGTGACGCTGATGGTCAGTGCCGCGGAGCCCAAGCGCACCCGAAAAAGCGTCGCTGCGAAGAGTCCGGCCAAGCGCACCGCCACCAAGACGGTTGCGGCGAAGACGGTGACCACCAGGAAGGCCACCGCCACCACGGCCGCCGCTGCGTCCCCGGCCGACCCCACCGCCGATTCCGCCGAGGAAGCCGCGACCGCCAAGAAGGCGGCAGCGAAGAAGACCACCGCCGCCAAGAAGACCGTGGCGAAGAAGACGACCGCCGTGGCCAAGAAGACGGCGGCCAAGAAGACCAGCGCCAAGAAGGACGACGCCGACCTCGTCGAGGACGAGGCCCTCGAAGAGGTCAAGGGTGGCGCCGAGGAGCCCGAGGGCACCGAGAGCGCCGGCTTCGTGCTCTCCGACGAGGACGAGGACGACGCGCCCGCCCAGCAGGTCGCGGCCGCCGGTGCCACCGCGGACCCCGTCAAGGACTACCTCAAGCAGATCGGCAAGGTCCCCCTGCTCAACGCCGAGCAGGAGGTCGAGCTCGCCAAGCGCATCGAGGCGGGCCTGTTCGCCGAGGACAAGCTGGCCAACGCCGACAAGCTGGCGCCGAAGCTCAAGCGCGAGCTGGAGATCATCGCCGAGGACGGCCGCCGCGCCAAGAACCACCTCCTGGAGGCCAACCTCCGTCTGGTGGTCTCCCTGGCCAAGCGCTACACCGGCCGCGGCATGCTCTTCCTGGACCTCATCCAGGAGGGCAACCTCGGCCTGATCCGCGCGGTCGAGAAGTTCGACTACACCAAGGGCTACAAGTTCTCCACGTACGCCACCTGGTGGATCCGTCAGGCGATCACCCGCGCCATGGCCGACCAGGCCCGCACCATCCGTATCCCGGTGCACATGGTCGAGGTCATCAACAAGCTCGCGCGCGTGCAGCGCCAGATGCTCCAGGACCTGGGCCGCGAGCCCACCCCGGAGGAGCTGGCCAAGGAACTCGACATGACCCCCGAGAAGGTCATCGAGGTCCAGAAGTACGGCCGCGAGCCCATCTCCCTGCACACCCCGCTGGGCGAGGACGGCGACAGCGAGTTCGGTGACCTCATCGAGGACTCCGAGGCCGTCGTCCCCGCGGACGCGGTCAGCTTCACTCTCCTGCAGGAGCAGTTGCACTCTGTCCTCGACACCCTGTCCGAGCGCGAGGCGGGCGTCGTCTCCATGCGTTTCGGTCTCACCGACGGTCAGCCGAAGACCCTCGACGAGATCGGCAAGGTGTACGGCGTCACGCGTGAGCGCATCCGGCAGATCGAGTCCAAGACGATGTCCAAGCTGCGTCACCCGTCGCGTTCCCAGGTGCTGCGCGACTACCTCGACTAGACCGTAGTCGTACGAAGCCGAAGGCCCGGTTCTCCCGAGGAGGACCGGGCCTTCGGCGTCCGTGTGCGCATGCGCGCCGCGCCGCACTGGATCACTCTGGGTCTCCCACGACCACCCCAGAGTGAGGAACGTGCATGAGGCGTCTTTCTGTCCGGGCCCTGACCCGGCCGTTGGTGCTGGCGGCCGTGGCGACCGCCATGCCGCTGGTGTCCGCCGCTTCCGCGTCCGCCGACAACATCGTCGTCGGCGGATTCCCCGTCGATGTGTCCACCAGTCCGTGGACGGTGGCACTGTCGAGCGTTGACCGGTTCGGAGGTACGCGAGCGGGCCAATTCTGCGGCGGGGTGGCGATCGGCTCGGCCAAGATCCTCACCGCCGCCCACTGCCTGGGCGACGAGGCGCTGGGGACGGGGTCGGGGCGTGCCGACGACCTCAAGGTCATCGCGAACCGTACCGACCTGCTGTCGACGATCCAGGGCCAGGAGATAGCCGTGCGCGACACCTGGGTGAATCCGGACTACGACAGTGTCAGTAACGCCGGTGACTTCGCCGTGCTGACCCTCGCGGAGCCGCTGCCCGCGAGCTCGGTCATCAAGATGGCCGCCGAGAAGGATCCCGGATACGCACCCGGTACGGCCGCCACGGTCTACGGATGGGGCGATGTCTCCGGCGCCGGCGACTATGTGCACACTCTGCGGGCCGCGCAGGTGCACGTGCTGGAGGACGCCCGGTGCGAGAAGGCCTATCCGCGCGGCGGTGCCGACGGGACCTATCTCGCGGCCAGCATGCTCTGCGCCGGGGAGACCGCGGGGGGCCGGGACGCCTGCCAGGGGGACAGCGGCGGCCCGCTGGTGGCCGGGGGGAAGCTGATCGGGCTCGTGTCGTGGGGGAGCGGCTGCGGACGGGCTGGAAGCCCCGGTGTCTACACGCGCGTGTCCGAGGTCGTACGGGTGCTGGGACAAGCCGGGACCGGTGCCGGTCGGACAGGGCGTGGGCATGACGCCGCGTGACGCCCTCAGGGCCTTGCCGGGGCCATAGGCGTCGGCGGCCGGGCGGCACGGCCCGCACGGTGGCCGATGGTCACCGTCCACTGGCTCTGGGGCTCAGCCGGTGCACCGTGGCCGGGCGGCGGGCTCCGGGGCTCTGCCGGTGGACCGGTCGCCGGGCCGCAGGCCCCGGGTCTTTGCCGGTGTGCGGAGAGTCATGATGACGAGACGGGCGGTCGCCCCTGGGTTCAGGGGCGACCGCCCGTGCGCCGGCCTGTGCCGGAGCTGGCTCGTCGTCGGTCCGAAGCGTCAGCGCTCTTCGGCGGCGGCGGACTCGGGAACGGAGGTCAGCCGCTCCGTCTCGTCCTGTATCTCAGCGGCGATCTTCTTGAGTTCCGGCTCGAACTTGCGGCCGTGGTGGGCGCAGAAGAGCAGTTCTCCGCCGCTCAGCAGGACGACGCGCAGGTATGCCTGGGCGCCGCAGCGGTCGCAGCGATCAGCGGCCGTCAGCGGGCTCGCGGGGGTCAGAACAGTAGTCACGTCGCCTCTTCTCTAGCTCGACGAGCTGTCGTACCAGGGTCAACATCCAACCAGCCCCAAAACGTTCCCGCTCGTGGCTTTTCCTCGAAAGATTCTTCCGAGGTGGCAGGCTGCTGCCGGTTTGGCGGCGAATGTGCCGTATTGCGTGTCTGTCGGCTTACGGTTTCGCACGTTCGGTCATGGTCAGGTCCTCCCGGCCGGGTTGCCGGTTTGTTCATGAGGACGTGCCCGGAGCCTAAATGGTTCATGCGTCGAAGGGAACGTGATATGTACTTCACTCCATCGAGGGATCGAACGTGTATGCGACCCTGGACTACTGTGAGTTCGGAAGCAGGGTGGCGTTACAACGGCTCTACCAGGCCTCGGTACCCTCTTGGCGGCAACCCAAGCCGCGCCCTTACCCACAGGGGCCTCATTTGAAATTCAGCGAGGAGCGAACCGCGTGACCGCCGAAACGTCCGTGCCGTCCACAGCGCTGCTGGCAGGAGCAGACCGGGACGGTTCCAATTACACCGCGCGGCACCTGCTCGTCCTGGAGGGTCTCGAGGCCGTACGCAAGCGCCCGGGCATGTACATCGGGTCCACCGACAGTCGCGGTCTGATGCACTGCCTGTGGGAGATCATCGACAACTCCGTGGACGAGGCCCTCGGCGGCTACTGCGACCACATCGAGGTGATCCTGCACGACGACGGCTCGGTGGAGGTGCGGGACAACGGCCGCGGCATCCCGGTCGACGTCGAGCCCAAGACCGGCCTGTCCGGCGTCGAGGTCGTCATGACCAAGCTGCACGCGGGCGGCAAGTTCGGCGGCGGCTCGTACGCGGCCTCCGGTGGTCTGCACGGCGTCGGCGCCTCCGTGGTGAACGCCCTGTCGGCACGGCTCGACGTCGAGGTGGACCGCGACGGGCACACCCACGCGATCGGCTTCCGGCGCGGTGTCCCCGGCGGGTTCGCCGCCGACGGTCCCGACGCCAAGTTCGAGCCGGGCGGTCTGCGCAAGACCAAGCGGATCGCCAAGACCCGCACCGGCACGCGCGTGCGCTACTGGGCGGACCGGCAGATCTTCCTCAAGGACGCCAAGCTCTCCCTGGAGAACCTCCACCAGCGCGCCCGCCAGACCGCGTTCCTGGTGCCCGGCCTGACCATCGTCGTCCGTGACGAGTACGGCCTCGGGGAAGGCGGCAGCAAGGGTGAGGAATCCTTCCGTTTCGACGGGGGCATCAGCGAGTTCTGCGAGTACCTGGCCACCGACAAGGCCGTCTGCGACGTCCTCCGCTTCACCGGGCAGGGCACCTTCAAGGAGACCGTCCCGGTCCTCGACGACCACGGTCAGATGACGCCGACCGAGGTCACCCGGGAGCTCGGCGTCGATGTCGCGCTGCGCTGGGGAACCGGCTACGACACGACGCTCAAGTCGTTCGTGAACATCATCGCCACCCCCAAGGGCGGCACCCACGTCGCCGGCTTCGAGCAGGCCGTCGCCAAGACGATGAACGAGGTCCTGCGCGCCAAGAAGCTGCTGCGCGTCGCCGAGGACGACATCGTCAAGGACGACGCCCTGGAAGGTCTGACCGCCGTCGTCACCGTCCGTCTCGCCGAACCCCAGTTCGAGGGTCAGACCAAGGAGGTCCTCGGCACCTCGGCGGCCCGCCGCATCGTGAACACCGTGATCTCCAAGGAGCTCAAGGCGTTCCTGACCTCCACGAAGCGTGACGACGCGGCCCAGGCCCGGGTGGTCATGGAGAAGGCCGTCGCCGCCGCGCGGACCCGCATCGCGGCGCGGCAGCACAAGGACGCTCAGCGCCGCAAGACGGCTCTGGAGTCCTCCTCCCTGCCCGCCAAGCTGGCCGACTGCCGCAGCGACGACGTCGACCGCAGCGAGCTGTTCATCGTCGAGGGAGACTCCGCGCTCGGCACCGCCAAGCTCGCCCGCAACTCCGAGTTCCAGGCGCTGCTGCCGATCCGCGGCAAGATCCTCAACGTGCAGAAGTCGTCCGTGACGGACATGCTCAAGAACGCCGAGTGCGGTGCGATCATCCAGGTCATAGGAGCCGGATCCGGCCGGACCTTCGACATCGAGGCGGCCCGCTACGGCAAGATCATCATGATGACCGACGCCGATGTGGACGGCTCCCACATCCGCACCCTGCTGCTGACCCTGTTCCACCGCTACATGCGGCCCATGGTCGAGTCCGGCCGGGTGTTCGCCGCCGTGCCCCCGTTGCACCGGATCGAGCTGACCCAGCCGAAGCGCGGCCAGGACAAGTACGTCTACACGTACTCGGACCGTGAGCTGCGCGACAAGCTCATGGAGTTCCAGAGCAAGAACATCCGGTACAAGGACTCCATCCAGCGCTACAAGGGTCTGGGCGAGATGGACGCCGACCAGCTGGCCGAGACGACCATGGACCCGCGCCACCGCACCCTGCGCCGTATCAACCTCTCCGACCTGGAATCGGCCGAGCAGGTCTTCGACCTGTTGATGGGCAACGACGTGGCACCCCGCAAGGAGTTCATCTCGAGCTCGGCGGCGACGCTGGACCGGTCGCGCATCGACGCGTAGCGGGGCGCCGGGAGCGGACCGGACCGGAGCAGGTCCGGGTCCGGTCGGCCCGATCAGGAACCTGCTCGGGTCCGCGCCTGCCGGGGCGGGCTCCGGCAGGCGCGGACCCGAGCCCACCGCCGGTGGGCTCGGTACGGCCTCGCCTTGTCGTCGAGGCCGTCTCCACCTCTGGGTGGAAAGGGTGAGCCTGCGGGATCCACCCGTGATCCACCCCGGCTCCGATCTGCTGTTCCGCGGATTTCCGTAGCGTCGAAGGCGTCGACGGCACTCGCTGTCGGTCTCCCCTTGCGCCCACGGAGGCTGTGATGTCCGGGCTGGTCAACGCGTTGCTGATCGTCGCCGTGGTCGTCGTGGTGGTCGTACGGCAGTTCCGCGCACGTCGCGTCGACGCCGACCGGCGCTGGTGGCTGTTGCCCGTGATCCTGGCCGTGGTGGCGCTGCGGGAACCGGACGTACTCGACGTTCACCACCGCACGGCGGCGGTGCTGCTGCTGGGCGTCGAACTCCTCATCGGACTGGCCGTGGGGGCCGGCTGGGCCTGGACCACCCGGATATGGGTGGAGCCCGGCGGTGCCGTGTGGAGCAAGGGCACCGGGGCCGGCGTGGCCGTCTGGATCGTCGGTATCGGTCTGCGCGCGGGCCTCTTCGGGCTCGGCCTGGCACTCGGTGTGCATCAGGGCGGTTCGGTCCTGATGCTCGGCCTCGCGGCCACCCTGCTGGTCCGCTCCGGCATCCTGGTCCTGCGGGCGCGGGCCGTGGCCTCGGCGGATGCCCGGACCGTGACGTGCGGTGACGGCGTGCTTCTGTCCCTGCGGAAGGAGCGGGTATGACGCGCAATGCCTGGACGCGCTGGCCGTCCCCGGAGGCACTGGGCCGCAACGGCCTCTCGCGGCCGAGGCGCCTGATGTCCTGGGGCATCCGCGTCCTGGTCCTCGGGATGCTGCTGTGGAGCGTGTTCGACAGCAAGCACGTGCACGGCTGGGGCAACGTGCTCGCCGTCGCGGGGATCGCCGTGACCGGAGCACTCGCCTGGGGATTCTGGCGGACCACTCTCCTGCACCGGCTCGTGCCGTCGCTCGTCCTGGTCGTCCCGCTGCTCGGGATGGCGGTGCTGGCCCAGTTCGCGGGCTTCGACGGGCCGGCCCTCGTCCTGTGGTGCGGCTGCGCGATCTCCGCGCTGGAGAGAATGCCCCTGGGCGCCGCGCTGCCCGTCGCCTCCGTCGCCCTCGCCTCGTTCGCCGCCGTCAACAACGACGTCTGGCTGACGACCGCCGCGACCGTCACCGGGATGGCCCTCGCCGGCTATGTCCTGCGGCTGGACGCCGAGGCCCGCGGCAGCGCCCAGCGACTGCTCGCCCAGGAGCGGGCGGCACGGGCCGCCGAGGCGGAATCCGCGGCGCTGGCGGAGCGGACCCGCATCGCGAGGGAGATCCACGACGTGCTGGCCCACAGTCTCTCGGCGCAACTCGTGCACCTGGAGGCGGCCAGGCTGCTGATCGAGCGGGGAGCCGACCGGGACCGGATCCTCGAACGGGTCGTGGCGGCCCGCGGAATGGCCCGCGACGGGCTCGCCGAGACCCGGCAGGCGCTGTCCGCCCTGCGCGGGGAGATGACACCGCTGGAGGACTATCTGGAAGAACTCGTCCGGGCGGCCGACGGAGCGGAGGTCACCATAACGGGTGAGCGCAGACCGCTTCCTGCCGAGGCGTCCCAGGCAGTGCGCAGGGTCGCCCAGGAAGCCCTCACGAACGTCCGCAAGCACGCTCCGGGCGCCGAGGTCCGGGTCCGGCTCGACTACCGGGCGCACGAAGTGACTCTGGACGTGAGGGACTCGGGCGGCTCGCCGGGCGAACTCTCCGAGGCGGGAGGCGGGTACGGTCTGCTGGGCATGCGGGAGCGCGCCGAACTGCTCGGCGGTTCGCTCCGGGCCGGTCCGGGTGAGGAGGGGTTCGTGGTGACGCTGAAGGTGCCGACATGAGCGACGGGACGGCACCGAAGCCTGCGCGGGTCGTGGTCGCCGACGACCAGACCGTCGTCCGGGAGGGCATCGTGATGCTTCTGGGGCTGCTGCCAGGGATCGAGGTCGTCGGCTCCGCGGGCGACGGGGACGAGGCGGTGCGACTGGTCGCCGAACTCGCGCCGGACGTGGTCCTGATGGACCTGCGTATGCCCCGCTGCGACGGAGTGGAGGCGACGCGGAGGATCCGCTCGGAGTATCCCGGGACGCACGTGGTGGTGCTCACGACCTTCGCGGACGACGACTCGCTGTTTCCGGCCCTGCGGGCAGGGGCGCGCGGTTATCTCACCAAGGACGCCGGAGGCGAAGAGATCGTACGGGCCGTGCACAGCGTGCTGTCCGGTGACGCGGGACTGGCGCCGAGCATCCAACGGCGGCTGCTGGAGCGGCTGTCCGAGCCCGAACCGGCTCCGGCGGTGCCCGCCGACGCGCCCGACGGGCTCACGGCCCGGGAGACCGACGTACTGACCCTGATCGCCGAAGGACTCAGCAACCAGGAGATCGCCCGCAGACTGCACGTCTCCACGGCGACCGTGAAGACCCACATCAACAACCTGTTCGCGAAGACCGGACTCAAGGACCGTGCTCAGGCGGTGCGTTATGCGTTTGCGAAGGGATTGGCGCGCCCACCAGCGGGTTGAGTCACCTGATGGGGTGAAGGGCAGAGGGAAGAAGAGTCGGGGATGTTCCCGTTCTGTCCATGCTTGGGTATGCAGTCAAGCAACGGGCACCCGCGCGGAGGCGAGGGCGGTCCCGAGAGTCCCGACGAGAATCACGAACGGCCTGCCCCGGACCACGCCGGGGCGCCGGAGGTCCTGCCGTACGACGACCCCTGGTACGACGTGCTCGCCTCGGACTGGGGTGAGGCGGACGTCGGCCGCCTGCCGACGGGTTCCGTTCCGCGGGCCCGTGAGGAGCGGGAGGAGCCGCAGGACGAGGCGTGGGCCATGGCGGACGTCTACCTGGAGGTACAGCGCAGCGCCGCCTTCCAGGAGGTACGCAGTCGGTACCGGAGGTTCGTGGTGCCGGCCGTCGCCGCCTTCTTCGCCTGGTACGTGGCGTACGTGGTGACCGCGACGACAGCGCCGGGCTTCATGGCGCGGCCGGTGGCGGGCGCCGTGAACGTGGCGATGCTCGCCGGGCTCGGACAGTTCCTCACCACGTTCCTGCTCACCTGGGCCTACGCCCGGCACGCTCGGCTGCACAGGGACCGGGCCGCGCTCGAACTGCGCTGGGACACCCAGGAACTGACCCGCGGAGTCGGGGGCGGTAGGTCGTGACGGGTCATCACCAGACGCTGGCGCTCGTGCTGTTCAGCGTCTTCATCGCCGTGACGCTGGGGATCACCACGTGGGTGAGCCGCAACCGGCACGGCTCCGCCGAGGAGTTCTATGCCGGCGGCCGCCTCTTCTCGCCGATGGAGAACGGCTTCGCCATCGCGGGCGACTACATGTCGGCCGCGTCCTTCCTCGGAATCTCCGGTCTGATCGCGCTGTTCGGCTACGACGGCCTGCTGTATTCGGTGGGTTTCCTCGTGGCCTGGCTGCTCGTGCTGTTCCTCGTCGCGGAACTGGTCCGCAACTGCGGCCGGTTCACACTGGCCGATGTGGTCGCGGCACGGATGAAGGAGCGTCCCGTGCGGATCGCGGCGGGAACCTCCTCGGTCACCGTGTCCGTTCTCTACCTGGTGGCGCAGATGGTGGGCGCGGGCAGCCTGGTCGCTCTGCTGCTCGGGCGGACGGGTGCGGCGGCGCAGACGTGGACCGTGATCGGTGTCGGCGCGCTCATGGTGATCTATGTGTCGCTGGGGGGTATGCGGGCCACCACCTGGATCCAGATCGTCAAGGCGGTGCTGCTGCTCGGGGGGACCGTCGTGCTGACCGTTCTCGTGCTGACGCGGTTCCACGGCGACTTCGACCGACTGCTGCTCACAGCGGCCGAGCGCAGCGGCCACGGGTCCGCGTTCCTGGCGCCGGGACTGAAGTACGGCGGGGACTGGACGGCCCGTCTCGATTTCATCAGCCTGGGGCTGGCGCTCGTGCTGGGCACGGCAGGACTGCCGCACATCCTGTCCCGCTTCTACACCGTGCCCACCGCGCGGGCGGCACGGCGTTCGGTCGTGTGGTCGATCGGGCTCATCGGCGGCTTCTATCTGATGACGATCGTCCTCGGCTTCGGGGCGGCCGCGATCGTGGGGCCCGAAGCGGTGCGGACATCCAACGCGGCCGGCAACACGGCGGTCCCGCTGCTGGCACTCGACCTGGGCGGCGGCGCGGACTCCACCGGCGGCACGGTCCTGTTCGCGATCGTGGCCGCGGTCGCCTTCGCCACGATCCTCGCGGTGGTCGCCGGGATCACCCTCGCGTCCTCGGCCTCCGTCGCACACGACCTGTACGCGTCGCTGCGCCGCCGACGGGCGGAACCGTACAGCGAGGTGGCCGTGGCGCGGACCGCCGCGGTCGGCATCGGAGCGCTGGCGATCGGGCTCGGACTGCTGGCCCGTGATCTCAACGTCGCGTTCCTCGTGGGGCTCGCCTTCGCCGTCGCGGCGTCCGCGAACCTGCCGGTGCTGCTCTACTCGCTGTTCTGGCGCGGCTTCACCACGCGCGGCGCGGTGTGGGCCGTGTACGGCGGGCTGGTTCCCGCACTGGCGCTCGTCGTGCTGTCGCCGGTGGTGTCGGGCAGTCCGGAGTCGCTGTTCCCGGGTGTCGACTTCCAGTACTTCCCGCTCCAGAACCCCGGGCTCGTCTCGATTCCGCTGGGGTTTGTCGCGGGCTGGCTCGGCACCGTCACCTCGGCCGAGCCACCGGACGACGCCAAGCACGCGGAGATCGAGGTGCGGTCGCTGACGGGAGCGGGGGCCGTGTAGCACCGCTCCGGCCGTCCAGTCGCTGCCGCTGCCGCTGCCGCTGCCGCTGCCACTGTCGACGTACGGCTCTTACGGTGCCACCCAGGCGTATCGGTGCTCCGGGCGGCCGGTGTCGCCGTATCTGAGGGTGAGGCGCAGCCGTCCGGCCTGTTCCAGACGGCGGAGGTAGCGCTGGGCGGTGGAGCGGCTCAGGCCGGTCTCGGCGGCGACCTCGTGGGCGGACAGCGGTTGGTCCGCGCGGTGGAGCACGGTGCAGATCAGGTCGGTGGTCGGCTCCGAGTGCCCGCTCGGCAGCCCCGGCGCCGTCGTCCCCGGCGCGGTGCGCAGCGCGCTGAAGATCCGGTCGACCTGCTCCTGACCCGCGATGCCGCGGCCGCCGACCCGGTCGACGGTGCGGCGCAGGGCCGCGTAGGAGTCGAGGCGGGTGCGCAGCGCGGCGAAGGTGAACGGTTTCACCAGGTAGTGCAGGGCGCCCAGGCGCATGGCGGCCTGCACGGTCGCTATATCGCCGGCCGCCGTGATCATGATGACGTCGGTGCCGTGCCCCTGTTCCCTCATGCGGTGGACGAGCTGCAGGCCCGTCCGGTCAGGGAGGTAGTGGTCGAGCAGCACCAGGTCGATAGGGCTCTGTTCGACGGTGGCCAGCGCCTGGGCAGCGCTGTGCGCGCGGGCGGCCACCCGGAATCCGGGAACCTTTTCCACGTATCTGGCGTTGATCTCGGCGACACGGAAGTCGTCGTCCACGACCATGACGTCAATCATTGGCCCTCTCTTCCTCAAGGCCAGCGGGCGTTACGCCCATGTTTCGGCTCCGCTTTTGTAGCGCGATCAAAAAGAGCACAACAGGTTCCTGCGAGCAAAACATCGGCCAGCGCGCAGAAGACTGCTGCCGAGGTACCGGCCGGATCTACGGTCCTCGGCCATGAGCCCAGACACCAGCCCCGCCATCGAACTACGGGGCGCGAGCAAGATCTTCAAGACCCCGTCGGGGGGTCTGCACACCGCTGTCAGAGATCTCGACCTGACGGTCGGGCGCGGTGAGTTCGTGGCGGTCGTCGGCCCCACGGGCTGCGGCAAGTCCACCACGTTGACGCTGGTCAGCGGCCTGGAAGAGCCCACCGAGGGTGAGGTGCTGGTCTCGGGGGAGCCAGTGCGCGGCGTAGGCGGCAAGGTCGGTTTCGTCTTCCAGCAGGACGCCACCTTCCCCTGGCGCACGGTCCTGTCCAACGTGATGGCCGGCCCGCTCTTTCGCGGTGTGCCCAAGGCGGAGGCCCGGGAGAAGGCTCGTGAATGGCTGGCCCGGGTGGGCCTCGCCGCCTTCGAGGACCGCTATCCGCACCAGCTCTCCGGTGGTCAGCGCAAGCGTGTCGCTCTTGCCGCGACCTTCGTCAACGATCCCGAGATCCTGCTGATGGACGAGCCGTTCTCGGCGCTCGACGTGCAGACCAGGGCCCTGATGTCGGACGAGCTGCTGGAGCTGTGGGAGGGCACGGGCGCCTCTGTCGTCTTCGTCACCCACGACCTGGAGGAGTCCATCGCCCTGGCCGACAAGGTCGTCGTCATGACGGCCGGGCCCGCCACCGTCAAGCAGATCTTCGACATCGACCTGCCGCGGCCGCGCAAGGTCGAGGCGGTGCGGCTGGAGCCGCGGTTCATCGAGATCTACCGCGAGATCTGGGAGTCGCTCGGCGAAGAGGTCCGCATCACTCGCGAGAGGGGCGCCGCGAATGTCGCCTGAGGTCATGTCCGAGGCCGTGGTCGCCCCGGCCGGAAAAGAGACGGACCAGCGAGGTCGCGCGCACTCGCGGGCCCGTGCCGCGCGCAGACGCCGCATCGTCGTCATGGCGTCCCGTGTGCTGCTGCTGGTCGCCGTCCTCGGCCTGTGGGAGGTGCTCTCCCGGGCCAATGCGATCGATCCGTTCAACTTCTCGATGCCCTCGAAGATCTGGGACCAGATCTACACCTGGGTGACCCACGGGACCGCGCTGGGCTCCCTGGGCGAGCAGATCTGGTACACGATCTACGAGGCGCTGCTCGGCTGGGTCATCGGCGTGGCCGGCGGTGTCGTGTGCGGTATCGCTCTGGGTCGGGTCACCTTCCTCGCCGATGTCCTTGGTCCATACATCAAGGTGCTCAACTCCATACCCAGGATCGTCCTTGCTCCGATCTTCGTGATCTGGTTCGGACTCGGTCCCGCGTCCAAGGTCGCGTCCGCCGTCGTCCTGGTGTTCTTCCCGGTGTTCTTCAACGCCTTCCAGGGCGCCCGTGAAGTCGACCGCAACCTGGTGGCCAACGCCAGGATCCTCGGCGCCAGCGATCGCAGGGTGACCCTTCAGGTGGTCATCCCGTCCGCCACTTCATGGATCTTCACCAGCCTCCACGTCAGCTTCGGCTTCGCCCTCATCGGCGCCATCGTCGGCGAGTACATCGGCGCGACCAAGGGCATCGGCCTGCTCGTCGCACAGTCCCAGGGCACCTTCAACGCGGCCGGTGTGTACGCCGCGATGGTCATCCTCGCCGTCGTCGCGCTCGTCGCCGAGGGACTGCTGACCTTCGCAGAGAGCCGCATCTTCCGGTGGAAGCCGTCGGGCTCCGGCGACTGAGCCCTCTGCGGAACCTCTCCTTCCCGCACTTCTCCCTCCCGTCTGTCTCGCACCGCCATCTCACAAGGACGTGAACCGCCATGCGCAAGACCGCCAGATACACCACCCTGGCAGCCGCCGGACTGCTCGCCCTGTCCTCCCTCACCGCCTGTGCCAACGACGCCGCCGGTACCGCGTCCTCCGGCTCCGGCGCCAAGGGCGGCGGAAAGGGCGAGAAGGTCAAGATCATGGTCGGTGGCCTGGACAAGGTCATCTACATGCCGGCGATGCTCACCCAGCGGCTCGGCTTCTTCGACGCCGAGGGCCTCGACGTGGAGCTGCTCAGCGAGCCCGCGGGCGTCCAGGCCGAGACGGCCCTCGTCTCCGGCCAGGTCCAGGGGGCGGTCGGTTTCTACGACCACACGCTCGACCTCCAGGTGAAGGGCAAGGCCGTGGAGTCGGTCGTGCAGTTCTCCCATGCGCCCGGAGAGGTGGAGGTCGTCTCCACCAAGGCCGCCGGCGACATCACCTCGCCCAAGGACTTCAAGGGCAAGAAGCTCGGCGTCACCGGCCTCGGATCGTCGACCGACTTCCTCACCAAGTACCTCGCGGTCAAGAACGGGGTGAAGGTCAGCGAGTTCACACCGGTCGCGGTGGGCGCGGGGCCCACGTTCATCTCGGCCCTCCAGCAGGGCGCCATCGACGGCGGTATGACGACCGACCCGACCGTCGCCACGATCCTCGACAAGAAGGCGGGCCGGGTCCTCCTCGACATGCGGACGCCCGAGGGTTCGCAGGAGGCGCTGGGCGGCCCGTACCCGTCGTCCAGTCTGTACATGCAGACGGACTGGGTGAACGGGCACAAGGCCACCGTCCAGAAGTTGGCCAATGCGTTCGTCAAGACGCTCAAGTGGATGTCCACCCACAGCGCCACCGAGATCGCCGACAAGATGCCCGCCGACTACTCCCAGGGCAACAAGACGCTCTACGCGGACGCCATCAAGAGCACGCTGCCGATGTTCACCGTCGACGGGGTGATGCCCGAGGGCGGGCCCGAGACCGTCGAGAAGGTGCTCAAGGCGTTCAACCCCACCATCCAGAACGCCGACGTCGACCTGGACAAGACGTACACCACGGAGTTCGTCAAGAAGGCGACCGGCTGATTCACCCCAAGGGGGGCGGCGCGATCCCGGCCCGCCCCCATGGTCCCGTAGTGCCGCAGGCGTGAGCCGCCCCCACCTCAAGGTGGTTCCGGGCGGCTCACGGCGTGTTTGCCGCCGGCCACGCCGCGCCCGGCGTGGCCGCACGGCGGGCGGGATCCAGCTCCGCCTCGGCCAGCGCCTCCGGCAGGACCACCGTGAACTCCGCGCCCCCGCCGTCCGCGTCGCCCACCGTCGCCGTGCCACCCTGCCGCTCGGCGAGCCTGCGCACCAGGGGGAGGCCGATCCCGCGCTTGCCGTGCGGGGGAGGCTCCTTCGTGGACCAGCCCTCGGCGAAGGCCAGCTCCCGTTGCTCCGCCGGGATCCCGGGGCCGGTGTCCCGCACCCGCAGGACGACGGTACGGCCCTCGGCACACAGTTCGACCTCCACGCGCGCGTGCGGTGTGCCCCCGACCGCGTCCAGCGCGTTGTCCACCAGGTTGCCGACGACCGTGACCAGACCCCTGGGATCGACGAGCCGGTCCGGCAGCCAGGTGCGGTCCGAGACCCACAGGGCCACAGCGCGCTCGGCCGCCACGGTCGCCTTGCCGACCAGCAGGGCCGCCAGCAGCGGGTCCTGGATCTTCTCGGTGACCTGTTCCGCCGTCACGCGGTGGTCGCCGACCACCTCTCCGATGAACTCGACCGCGTCGTCGAACATCTCCAGCTCCAGCAGTCCGAGCAGGGTGTGCAACCGGTTGGCGTGCTCGTGGTCCTGGGCGCGCAGCGCGTCGATGAGGCCGCGCGTGGAGTCCAGCTCCCGGCCGAGTTGTTCCAGCTCGGTGCGGTCGCGCAGGGTGGCCACGGCGCCCCCGTCGTCGGTCGGCATACGGTTGGCGACCAGGACGCGCTGACCACGGACGGTGAGCAGATCGGTGCCGGTCACCCGGCCGGCCAGTACGTCCGCCGTACGTCCCTCGCCGAGCGCCTCGTCGGGAGACTCGCCGACGACCTCCTCCCCGATGTCCAGCAGACGCTGCGCCTCGTCGTTGAGGAGGCGTATGCGGCCGGCGCGGTCCAGGGCGACGACACCCTCCCGAATGCCGTGCAGCATCGCCTCGCGTTCCACCAGCAGCGCGGAGATGTCCGAGAAGGCCAGGTCACGGGTCTGCCGCTGGACGCGCCGGGAGATCAGCCAGGCGGCCAGCGCGCCGACGGCGAGCGCACTGCCCGCGTAGGCCAGCAGGCCCGGGATCGCGTGGAGCAGCCGGGTCCGGACGTTGCTGTACTCGATGCCGACCGACACCGCCCCGATGATCTCGCCGTGGCTGTCGCGCAGGGGCACCTTGCCGCGCGCGGAGCGTCCCAGGGTGCCGCTGTCGATCTCCATCACCTCCTGCCCGCCCAGGGCCCGGCGGGGGTCGGTCGAGACCGGGCGGCCCACCTGCGCGGGGTCCCGGTGCGACCAGCGCGTGCCGGCCATGTTCATCACCACGACGTACTCGGCCCCGCTGGCCCTTCTGATCCGCTCCGCCTCCCGCTGCACCGGCCCGTCGACCGTGGCAGGCGTGCTCTCCAGGTCCTCGGCGATCTGCGGCTGGGCGGCGGTGCTCTGCGCGATCGCGAGCGCGCGTCGCATCGCCTCGGCGTCGAGCTGGTGACCGAGCGGCGCCAGGAACAGACCGGTCGCCAGGACCGCGACCCCGGCGGCGATCGCCACCTGCATCAGCAGGACCTGCGAGAACGCCCGCCGGGGCAGTCTCAGGCGCAGGCGGCGTACGGGTGAAATGGGGCTCATGACCCCAGACCGTACGTGGGTTCGTGGGTCGTACGGCAGGGGAGGGGCGTGGATGCCCTCCCCTGCCGACGTCCGGGGAGGGGCGGTCAGCCCGCCAGCGCGACCGCGGTCAGCTCACGCACCGCCAGGACGTCCATCCGGGCCGGTGTGCCGAGGAGCGAGGCTCCGCAGCTCTCGGGGCGGGGCGGCAGACAGGCGCCCCGGGCCACGACGACCCGCCAGTGACGGCCGTCGGCATGGGCGACGGTCACTTCCCAGCGCGGCGCCGCACCGTCCGTCCGTACGACGCTCAGCACGCCGGCCGCGTCCTCGTCCACCGAGGCGCGTACGGCCAGCTCGGCCGCCTGGCCGGGCCGCTCCCAGGCGGAGCTCCCGCGGCACCCCCGGGTCACGATCCGCCCCTCCCGGACGCCCTGGAGGACCTCCACGACGGTCCGGGCGTCGGCCCGTCCGTACGCGTATCCGTGGGGCAGGACGAGCACCGTCGGGGAAAAGCGATGACCACCCAGATGGGTGACCTCCCAGATGCCCTCCACTCCGCTCGCGGCGAGCTCCGCCGCGAGCGGGCGGCCGAGCAGGGCGCAGCAGCGGTCGCGCTTGCCGTTGGTGCAGACGAGCGCGAGGGGGTCCCCGGTGTGGGGCCGGCCGCCCAGCGCGGCCGCGAAGGTCCGGTGGTCGCCCTGGCCGAGCGCGGCGAAGTCCAGGTCGAGCAGGCGTTCCGGGGCGGCCGTCGTGGCGCTGTGCAGCCACGCGTTCCCGGGCGTGGTGTGGGCCGCGTAGACCTTCCGGACGAGCGGCGTGCCGAAGTCGGCGTGCGGGCCGGGGCGGCGGATGAGCGCGATGCGTACGCCCGTGCCGTCGGCCGCCGCCTCCAGGGCGCGGCCCAGTGCCGGATCCAGGTGGCTCGAAGTGAGCGCCTTGACACCCCATGGACCCGGCTGTTCCAGCAGGAGCCACGTCCGTGCCGTGGCCGCGGTTCCGGAAACGGGCTCGTCGAGGTCTCCCGAGACGGTCGCACACGTACTCACAGAGGTGAGCCTAACCTGACTTGACAGGTGGTGGCTTCCGGCCGGGTCCGCGACGACTTCGCCCGGGCCGCCGTCCGCCCCCGTGACCAGGTCCCGGTCCGGCCGTGACGGCGTCCGGACCGGGACTTCGTCGCTACTCCGGGAGGGGCTGCGGCGGCCGCGGCCCCACGTAGTGGCCGCTCGGCCGCATGCGCAGCGGTCGCTCCCCGTACTCCTCCAGGGCGTGGGCGATCCAGCCTGCGGTGCGGGCGACGGCGAAGATCGTCTCGCCCGCCGAGGCCGGCATCCCGCAGCACACGGTCAGCACGGCCAGGGCGAGGTCCACGTTGGCGTGCAGCGGGGTGTGGCGGGCGGTGGTGGTCACGATGTCGTGGGCGGCCGCGAGGGCGGGCGCGGCCCGGGGGATGTCCTCCAGAAGGGTGAACAGGGCACGCGCGCGTGGGTCCTCCCCGGGGTAGAGCCGGTGACCGAGGCCGGGGACACGGCGGCCGGCCCGCAGCTCCTCCGCGATCACGGGCACCGCGTCCCCCTGGTCGAGCACCTCCAGCAGCAGACGGTGGGCGAGTCCGCTGGCGGCGCCGTGCAGGGGGCCTTCGAGGACGCCGAGGCCGGCGGAGACGGCCGCGTAGGGATGGGCCCGGGCCGACGCCGCGACGCGCACCGCGAGAGTGGACGCGGCCAGGTCGTGGTCGACGAGCAGGCCGAGCGCCGTGTCCAGGGCGCGCAGCGACGCCTCGTCGGCCTCCCGGCCGGTCAGCCGCGGCCAGAGCCGGTGGGCCAGCGGGCCCGTGTCGCGGTGGATGGGCAGCACCGGTGGCAGCGCCGCGACGAGGGTGGGGACGAGGATGCGTGCGGTGCCGAGCACGGCGTCCTCGGTCAGGTCGAAGCGCAGCGGGTCGGCGGTCGCGGCGGCGATCGCGGCGACCCGCAACCGGTCGGTGGGCCCGGTGTGTTCGGGCAGCGCGGCAACCGCGTGGCGGGCGACGGAGACGGACGCCTCGGGGGCGGTGAACGCGACGCCGGGGCGCAGCCGTCCCGTCCACAGCCACTCGGCGATCTCCTCGTAGGAGTGCCGTGCGGCCAGCTCGGTGGCGTCGACGCCGCGGAAGTAGTACCGGTCCTTGTCGATGAGCGTGATGCGGGTGCGTACGGACAGCTCGGAGCCGCTGCCGGAAGTCCCGCCGCTCTCCCGCCGATTGCGCCGGGCGAGCGCCTCGACCTCCTTGGCGTCGAAGGTGCTGCCGCGGGCGCCCGGTCGGCGTCGGCTGCCGAGCTGGCCGCGGCTCACGTACGCGTACACGGTCTCGGGCTTCACGCCGAGCAGCTCGGCGGCCTCCTTGGTGCTCAGCCGCCGCCCCGGGTGACCTGGGTCGGGCTCTTGATCGCGCATGAAGGTCACCGTAGCGGCACCTGGTCATATTGATGCAATCAATATTGACAGAGAAATAGTCAACCCTGGACAGTTCAATCAACTTCAGGGAGGCAATCATGTCCGTCAATAGAGCCGCGGCCACTCATATCGACGTGCCGCGGGGACTCGCGGGCGTTGTCGTCACCGACACCGAGGTCGGTGACGTCAGGGGGGTCGAGGGCTTCTACCACTACCGCCAGTACTCGGCCGTCGAACTCGCACGGACCCGCGGCTTCGAGGACGTCTGGCACCTCCTGGTCCACGGCGAGCTGCCGGACGCCGGACGGAGCGCCGCCTTCGCCGCCAGGACCGCGGAACTGCGTCGGCTGCCCGACGGCGTGCGCGCGGCGCTGCCGGCCATCGCCGCGGCCGGCGGTGACTCCGGTCCCCTCGCCGGCATGCGTACGGCGCTGTCCCTGCTCGGCGCGGCCCAGGGTTTTCGCCCCGTGTACGACATCGACGCCGCCCGGCGCCGAGAGGACACCGTCGTGGCCGCCGCGGCCGTACCGACACTGCTCACCGCGCTGCACCGGCTGCGGTCGGGGCTCGCCCCGGTGGAACCCCGCGCGGACCTGTCGTACGCGGCGAACTACCTGTACATGCTGACCGGGGTCGAGCCCGACCCGCGCAAGGCGCGAGCGGTCGAGCAATATCTGATCTCAACCATTGATCATGGCTTCAATGCGTCAACCTTCACCGCGCGTGTCATCGCGTCGACGGGGGCGGACGTGGCGGCCTGTCTGGTCGGCGCCGTGGGCGCGCTGTCGGGACCGCTGCACGGCGGTGCCCCCAGTCGTGCCCTGGACACCCTGGACGCGATCGGCACGCCCGATCGGATCGACCCCTGGATCCGTGAGCGGGTTCTCGCGGGCGAGCGCATCATGGGCTTCGGTCACGCCGTCTACCGCACGGAGGATCCGCGTTCCAGGATGCTGCGGGAGATCGCGCAGGGGTTCGGTGGCCCGCGGGTGGATTTCGCCGTCGAGGTCGAGCGCCGGGTGGAGGCGATCCTCGCCGAACTCAAACCGGGGCGCGAACTGCACACCAACGTCGAGTTCTACGCGGGTGTGGTCATGGAGCTCTGCGGCCTGCCGCGGTCGATGTTCACGCCCACCTTCGCGGCGGGGCGTGTGGTGGGCTGGAGCGCGAACATCCTGGAGCAGGCGGAGGACTCGAAGATCATCCGTCCGGTGGCGCGGTATGTGGGGCCGGGAGCGCCGGTGAAGGTACCGGACGCGGCCTGAGGGGCGCGTGTGGCCTGGTGCCGTTCTGACGCCAGGCCTCATCGGTGACTGAACGAGCGCTGACGGGGTGCCGGGCTGCTCGCCGGATCGGTCCCGGCTCGCTCGACGGTTGCGGGCAGCCGGGGGTGACGGGACGGGTCGACGCGGACGCGGACGCGTGCTCGTGGGAGAGCGTCAGGCGTCGGGAATGTCCGCCTTGGCGCGGATCAGGGTCTCCCGGCTCACGATGACGATGCGTTCGTAGTCTGCGCGGGAAGCGTCGAGGGGAAGCTCGCCGTCCAGCGCCTCGGTGGCCTCGGTGCCGATGACGGCGAAGTTGCCGTCACTGAGCTCGAACACGTCGGGGCAGTTGGCTCCTGAGTTACTGCCTCGGGCGCTCGGGGGCACACCGATGCGGCGCACGATCTTCAAGGGATACCGGTCCTTACGGATTCTGGACATAGTGGTGGCAGAACCGTAGCCCTGTGGAAGTGACCTTCGTGGCGGCATGGGTGAAAGTCACTCAGTCGTGTTGCTGGTGCCGGTGTGTTGACCTGTCTGGCTCACGGGAACGGGTCATTCGGACGGAGGGTTACCCACCACCCACCACTCGTCGGTGTCCGCTTCGTCGAGGTCTCTGACGAGGCTGTCGGCCATTTGTCCGATGCGGGCCTCGTCGGACGACTCCTTCAAGGTCGCGCGCTGACTTCGCGAGGCCTCCCAGTACTCGCGGAAGAGCGGGCTCTGGAAGAACTCCCGCAGATAGGTGTACAGCTCCTCCCGGTCCAGTACTTCCGCGCGGTAGAGGTGGAAGAGGTAGGTGTACCACGCGTTGGCGTAGAGGAACTGACGGCGCTTCTCGGCCGGGATGCTCTTGTCGTAGGTGTCGATCACCGCGGCGAGCGAGGGGTCGTCGATCGCCCTGGCCAGCAATTCCCAGTGCATACGCTGCTGATGTGCCAGAGCCTTGCGGCGGACCGCCAACTCCTCCAGTTCCAGCCGCCTTTGCAGCAGATGCTCCTCCTCGACCCGCCTCTGCCGCGCGGCCAGCGTCAAGGCGGCGGTGGCGAGCGTCAGACCGGCTGCGGCGGCGCCCAGCCTCCCCGCAGAGTGCTTCCGTATGGCCATGTAGATCCCCGATTCAAGCGACCGCCCGCCGGTCGTCGGAGTGTGGGTCGACTGGTGGGGACCGGCGAGCGATGGGCGGCGCGTGCCGCCTCCAGGGTGCCGAGCGGCTCTGACCGGCGGGGAGGCGGAGAGGAGGCGCACGGAAGGAAGCGAGGGTCGCACACTTCGACGCCATGCCCAACGTCTGCCCCGCCGACGCTGCTAACAATCGTTCACTCAGCGGGGATTCTTCCGGCTCGTATCCTGGGGCGGCACTACGTTCCACGTAGATGCGCCGGTCGTGAGCCGGTGTACGCGACGGTGTGAGAGAGGTCGTACGTTGAGCCAGCCGAGCCCGGCCCGGGGGTCGCAGCAGATTCCGGTGATCGTACTCGCCGGATTCCTCGGCTCGGGCAAGACGACCCTGCTCAACCATCTGCTCCACCGCGGCGGCGGCAGCCGGATCGGGGCGATCGTCAACGACTTCGGGGCCATCGAGATCGACGCGATGGCGGTGGCCGGGGCGCTCGGGGACTCCACCGTCTCCCTCGGCAACGGTTGTCTGTGCTGTGCCGTCGACAGCAGCGAGCTGGACGTCTTCCTCGACCGGCTGGCGCAGCCGGCCGCCGGCATCGACGTCGTCGTCATCGAGGCCAGCGGGCTCGCCGAGCCCCAGGAGCTCGTCCGGATGCTGCTCGCCAGTGAGCATCCCGGGATCGTCTACGGCGGACTCGTCGAGGTCGTGGACGCCGCCGAGCTCGACGACACGCGCGCGAGGCACCCCGAGATCGACCGGCACCTCGCTCTCGCCGATCTCGTCGTCGTGAACAAACTCGACCGGGTTGAGCGGGACGGCGAGCGCGTCCTGGAACTCGTCCGTTCGCTCACCGACCGGGCCGCCGCCGTCGTACCGGCCACCTACGGCCGTATCGATCCCGAGTATCTGTTCGACTGCCGGCCCGGTGAGGAGCGCATCGGGCAGCTCTCCTTCGACGACCTGCACGACCATGACGCCGAAGGTGCGCACGCGGGACATCTGCACACCGCGTACGACAGCCTGTCCTTCACCCGCGAGCTGCCCCTCGATCCCCGCAGGCTCATGACCTTCCTCGACAGCAGGCCCCGGGGGCTCTACCGGATCAAGGGGTACGTCGACTTCGGGCCGTACGACACCGGGAACCGGTACGCCGTGCACGCCGTCGGGCGGTTCCTGCGTTTCTACCCGGAGCCCTGGGGGCCGGACGAGGCACGGCTCACCCAGCTCGTGCTCATCGGCTCCGGCATCGACGCGCCCGCCCTGCGCAAGGAGTTGGAGGCGTGCACGAGCGACGCCCCGCACGCCGACGAGCACGGCATGTGGGGCGTCCTGCGGTACGTCCAGGGCGACGACGACCACGACGAGGCCGAGTCCTAGAACGGACCCGCCACGACGAGGCCGAGTCCTAGAACGGACCCGCCACCACGCCCACCGTCTTCGACAGCGACACGCCCGAGCCGTCGCGACGCGGGTCGATATCCGGGAGCTCGGCCGGGGTGCCGTTCTTCTGCGCCGCCCGCGCCGGGACGGGACCCGCCCAGGCCACGGACAAGCAGTCCTCGCCCTTCAGGAACCGCTGGCAGCGGACACCGCCGGTGGCACGGCCCTTGCGCGGGTACTGGTCGAACGGGGTCATCTTGCCGGTCGTCTGCACGGAGTCGTCCAGGGTGCCGCGCGAACCGGCGACGGTGAAGACGACCGCGTCCACGGCCGGGTCCACCACGGTGAACGAGATCACCTTCGCGCCCTCGGTGAGCTTGATGCCCGCCATGCCGCCCGCCGGACGGCCCTGCGGGCGCACCTGCGACGCCTGGTAGCGCAGCAGCTGCGCGTCGTCCGTGATGAAGACCAGGTCCTCCTCGCCGGTGCGCAGTTCCATCGCGCCGACGATCCGGTCACCCTCCTTGAGGGCGATGACCTCCAGCTCGTCCTTGTTGGTGGGGTAGTCCGGGACCACCCGCTTGACCACGCCCTGTTCGGTGCCGATGGCCAGACCGGGGGACGACTCGTCCAGCGTGGTCAGACAGATCAGCGTCTCGTCGTCGTCGAGGGAGACGAACTCGCCGAGCGGGGCGCCGCCCGACAGGTTCGGCGCGGACGCGGTGTCCGGGAGCTGCGGCAGGTCGACGACGTTGATCCGCAGCAGGCGGCCCGCCGAGGTGACGGCACCGATCTCGCCGCGCGCGGTGGCGGGCACCGCCGAGACGATCACGTCGTGCTTGGTGCGGTGGGCGTCGGGGTCCGCCGGGAAGGGCTCCGCGTTCGCCGTACGGGCCAGCAGGCCGGTCGACGACAGCAGCACCCGGCACGGGTCGTCCGCGACCTGGAGCGGCACGGCGGCGGCCGTGGTGCCGGCGGACTCCAGCAGCACCGTACGCCGCTCGGTGCCGAACTTCTTCGCCACCGCGGCCAGCTCGGCCGAGACCAGCTTGCGCAGCTCCGCGTCCGACTCCAGGATCCGGGTCAGCTCCGCGATCTCCGTGTTGAGCCGCTCCTGCTCCGACTCCAGCTCGATCCGGTCGAAGCGGGTCAGCCGGCGCAGCGGGGTGTCCAGGATGTACTGCGTCTGGATCTCCGACAGCCCGAAGCGCTCCATCAGGCGTTCCTTCGCCTGCGCGGAGTTGTCGCTGGAGCGGATCAGCCGGATGACCTCGTCGATGTCGACGAGCGCCGTCAGCAGGCCCTCCACCAGGTGCAGCCGGTCGCGCCGCTTGGTGCGCCGGAACTCCGAGCGGCGCCGGACGACCTCGAACCGGTGGTCGAGGTAGACCTCGAGGAGCTCCTTCAGACCCAGCGTGAGCGGCTGGCCGTCGACCAGCGCGACGTTGTTGATGCCGAAGGACTCCTCCATCGGCGTCAGCTTGTAGAGCTGCTCCAGGACCGCCTCCGGCACGAAGCCGTTCTTGATCTCGATGACCAGGCGCAGGCCGTGCGCGCGGTCGGTGAGGTCCTTGACGTCGGCGATGCCCTGGATCTTCTTCGAGCCGACCAGGTCCTTGATCTTGGCGATCACCTTCTCCGGGCCGACCGTGAAGGGCAGCTCGGTGACGATCAGGCCCTTGCGGCGGGCCGTGACGGTCTCCACCGCGACCGTGGCGCGGATCTTGAAGGTGCCGCGGCCGTTCTCGTACGCGTCCCTGATGCCGCCGAGGCCGACGATCCGGCCGCCGGTGGGCAGGTCCGGGCCCGGGACGAACCGCATCAGGGCGTCCAGGTCCGCGGCCGGATAGCGGATGAGGTGGCGGGCGGCCGCGATGACCTCGCCGAGGTTGTGCGGCGGCATGTTCGTGGCCATGCCGACCGCGATGCCCGACGAGCCGTTCACCAGGAGGTTCGGGAAGGCCGCAGGCAGCGTGGCCGGCTCCTGCTCCTGACCGTCGTAGTTGGGGGCGAAGTCGACGGTGTCCTCGTCGATCGACTCCGTCATCAGGCTCGCGGCGTCGGCGGCCCTGCACTCGGTGTACCGCATGGCGGCCGGCGGGTCGTCGTTGCCCAGCGAACCGAAGTTGCCGTGCCCGTCCACGAGCGGCACGCGCATGGAGAACGGCTGGGCCATGCGCACCAGGGCGTCGTAGATCGACGCGTCGCCGTGCGGGTGCAGCTTGCCCATCACCTCGCCGACGACACGGGCGCACTTCACATAGCCGCGCTCGGGACGCAGACCCATCTCGTTCATCTGGTACACGATGCGGCGGTGCACCGGCTTGAGGCCGTCGCGGGCGTCAGGCAGCGCGCGGGAGTAGATGACCGAGTACGCGTACTCGAGGAAGGAGCCCTGCATCTCGTCGACGACGTCGATGTCGAGGATCCGCTCCTCGTACGAGTCGTCGGGCGGCGGGGTCTTCGTGCTGCGGCGGGCCATCGCTGCCGGCTCCTTGCTGACGCGTGAACGGGTTCTGACGCGGACCATTGTGGACCGCGCTACTGACAGTGCGGGCGGGGCCCCGGCGTCGTCCGCCCGGCCCGGTGTGGAGCGGCGCCTGCCTCCACGACTGCCCGCAGGCTACGCGATCTCGCTCTCGGCGTACGTCCGGCGGGAACTTCGCCCATGGTCCGCCCGCTTGCATACAGTGGCAGGACAGGCACGAAACGCGCGGTCGGACGACCGCGTCCGCGATCGAAGGGACGTACATGCCCATGGGTCACACGGCCACAGCCGAGGCAGGCTCCGGGGGCCTGACAGCGACCGAGCACCGCTTGGCCAACGGCCTTCGCGTGGTGCTCTCCGAGGACCATCTGACCCCGGTCGCGGCGGTGTGCCTCTGGTACGACGTCGGCTCCCGCCACGAAGTCAAGGGCCGTACGGGCCTGGCTCACCTCTTCGAGCACCTGATGTTCCAGGGGTCCGGACAGGTCAAGGGCAACGGCCACTTCGAGCTGGTGCAGGGCGCGGGCGGCTCGCTGAACGGCACCACCAGCTTCGAGCGCACCAACTACTTCGAGACCATGCCCACCCACCAGCTGGAGCTCGCCCTCTGGCTGGAGGCCGACCGCATGGGCTCCCTGCTCGCCGCCCTCGACGACGAGTCCATGGAGAACCAGCGGGACGTCGTCAAGAACGAGCGCCGCCAGCGCTACGACAACGTGCCCTACGGCACCGCGTTCGAGAAGCTGACCGCCCTCGCGTACCCGGAGGGCCACCCCTACCACCACACGCCCATCGGCTCGATGGCCGACCTGGACGCGGCCACCCTGGAGGACGCGCGGGCGTTCTTCCGGACGTACTACGCGCCGAACAACGCCGTGCTCTCCGTGGTCGGCGACATCGACCCGGCGCAGACGCTCGCCTGGGTCGAGAAGTACTTCGGTTCCATCGCCTCCCACGACGGCAAGCCCGCCCCGCGCGACGGCTCGCTGCCCGAGGTCATCGGCGGTCAGCTCCGCGAGGTCGTCGAGGAGGAGGTCCCGGCGCGCGCCCTGATGGCCGCCTACCGGCTGCCGCACGACGGCACGCGCGCGTGCGACGCCGCCGACCTGGCGCTGACCGTCCTGGGCGGCGGGGAGTCCTCCCGCCTCTACAACCGGCTGGTACGGCGCGACCGTACGGCGGTCGCGGCCGGCTTCGGCCTGCTGCGGCTGGCGGGGGCGCCCTCCCTGGGCTGGCTGGACGTGAAGACCTCCGGTGACGTCGAGGTGCCGGTCATCGAGGCCGCCATCGACGAGGAGCTCGCCCGGTTCGCCGAGGAGGGTCCCACGGAGGAGGAGATGGAGCGCGCCCAGGCCCAGTTGGAGCGCGAGTGGCTGGACCGGCTGGGCACGGTCGCGGGCCGCGCCGACGAACTGTGCCGCTACGCCGTCCTGTTCGGCGACCCGCAGCTCGCCCTCACCGCCGTCGGGCGGGTGCTGGAAGTGACGGCCGAGGAGGTCCAGGAGGTCGCCAAGGCCCGCCTGCGCCCCGACAACCGCGCGGTGCTCGTGTACGAGCCGACCGTCCCCGAGGCGCTGGACGAGGCCGAGGCCGCGGAGCGCACCGAAGACCCGGAGTCCGCGGCGACCGTGGAAGCCACCGACGAGACCGAGGAGGCGGCCCAGTGACCGAGCTCGCCACGATGCAGTTCCACCCCCAGCCCCGGCCGGGAGATGCCAGGCCCTGGGCGTTCCCGGCGCCGGAGCGCGGCACCCTGGACAACGGCCTGACGCTCCTGCGCTGCCACCGCCCCGGCCAGCAGGTCGTCGCCGTCGAGGTGCTCCTCGACGCGCCGCTGGAGGCCGAGCCGGCCGGTCTCGACGGCGTGGCCACGATCATGGCGCGGGCCTTCTCGGAGGGCACCGACAAGCTCTCCGCGGAGGAGTTCGCCGCCGAACTGGAGCGCTGCGGCGCCACGCTGGACGCGCACGCCGACCACCCCGGCGTACGGCTGAGTCTCGAAGTGCCGGTCTCGCGCCTGGCGAAGGCGCTCGGCCTGCTCGCCGACGCCCTGCGCGCGCCGGCCTTCGCGGACAGCGAGGTCGAGCGGCTGGTGCGCAACCGGCTCGACGAGATCCCGCACGAGCTGGCCAACCCCGCGAGCCGCGCGGCCAAGGAGCTCTCCAAGGAGCTGTTCCCGGCGGCCTCGCGGATGTCGCGCCCCCGCCGGGGCACCGAGGAGACGGTCGTGAAGATCGACTCCGCGGCCGTGCGCGCCTTCTACGACCGGCATGTCCGCCCCGCCACGGCCACCGCCGTGATCGTCGGCGACCTCGCGGGCATCGACCTGGACGAGCTGCTCGGCGACACCCTGGGGGCCTGGAAGGGCTCCTCGGCCGAGCCCCGCCCGGTGCCGCCGGTGAACGCCGACGACACCGGCCGCGTCGTCATCGTGGACCGCCCCGGCGCGGTCCAGACGCAGCTGCTGATCGGCCGCACCGGGGCCGACCGGCACGACCGGGTCTGGCCCGCGCAGGTGCTCGGCACGTACTGCCTCGGCGGCACCCTCACCTCCCGGCTGGACCGCGTCCTGCGGGAGGAGAAGGGCTACACCTACGGCGTGCGCGCGTTCGGCCAGGTGCTCCGGTCGGCGCCGGACGGCACGGGCGCCGCGATGCTCGCGATCAGCGGCTCCGTGGACACCCCGAACACCGGTCCCGCCCTGGCGGACCTGTGGACCGTGCTGCGCACGCTCGCGGGGGAGGGCCTGACCGACGCGGAGCGCGACGTCGCCGTGCAGAACCTCGTCGGGGTGGCGCCGCTGAAGTACGAGACCGCGGCGGCCGTGGCGGCCACGCTGGCCGACCAGGTCGAGCAGCACCTGCCCGACGACTACCAGGCGACGCTCTACCAGCAGCTCGCCGCGACCGGCACGGTGGAGGCCACGGCCGCTGCCGTGAGCGCCTTCCCGGTGGACCGGCTGGTGACGATCCTCGTGGGCGACGCGGCACAGATCAAGGAGCCCGTCGAGGCGCTCGGCATCGGTGAGGTCACCGTCGTGTCCGCCGAGTAGGCACGCGCGCGAAGGGGCCCTGGCGACCTGTCGGCCGCCAGGGCCCCTGTCCGTGCAAGGAGTGTCCGAATTGGGGCGGAGACATCCTGTCTGCCGTGTGGCGTGCGCAACAAAACACGCGATCCGTTTGATGATCGAAAGGCGGCGCCCGTACCGTCATCTGAACTGTTCGTCGGGCAGTGCGCCGCATCCGCGGCAGCGGACAGTCATCGCCGAGTCCCCCGAGGCGCGAGCCAGGGGAGCCGGGGACCCATCGCAGTCCCTGGGGTGAATCGGACGTCCGCGCACGCGAGGCGTCCGTAGGAGACCTTCCTGCTCCGAACCCGTCAGCTAACCCGGTAGGCGAGAGGGAAGGAAAGGATCAGCCTCTACATGGCGTTCACGGGCGTTTCCGGCAAGCACCGTCGTCCCAGCCGGATGAAGCGCACCAGCGCTCACGCAGCCGGTATCGCGGCTCTCGCCACCACCGGCGTCGTCGGCACCCTCGCGGCCCCCGCGCTCGCCGCCGAGAACCCCGTCGAGCAGACGGGCCTCACCCCGGTCGTCACCCTCGGCGACGAGGCCGCCGAGCAGGTCGACGCCCAGGCGGCCGCCCAGCAGCAGGCGGCCGCACAGCAGCTGGCCGAGGAGATCGCCCACGCGAAGGCCGCGGCGAGGGCCGCGGCCGCCCGCAAGGCCGAGGAACGCGCCGCCCGCGAGGCCGAGCGCCAGCGCCTCAACACGTTCGTGTCGCCGATCACCGGCTCCTACGTCTCCACGGGCTACCTCGCCAGCAGCTCGCTGTGGTCCTCCGGCAGCCACACCGGCGTCGACTTCCACGCCGCCACCGGCACCACCGTCCACGCGGTCGGCTACGGCACCATCGTCGAGGCCGGCTGGGGCGGGGCCTACGGCAACCAGATCGTCATCAAGATGGACGACGGCACGTACACCCAGTACGGCCACCTGTCCTCCATCGGTGTCTCGGTGGGCCAGCGGGTCGTCACCGGCCAGCAGATCGGCCTCTCCGGCGCGACCGGCAACGTCACCGGACCGCACCTGCACTTCGAGGCCCGTACGACCGCCGAGTACGGCTCGGACATCGACCCGGTCGCCTACCTCCGCAGCCACGGTGTGAACGTCTGACATCCGTCCGCGCCGCGGACGTCCGGCGACGACCGCGCGACATACCGAAGCCCCGGCTCACCGAGCCGGGGCTTTCGGCGTTTCCGGCACCGTCCTGTCCAAAAAATATCCATGGATTCCGGCCGCCCGTCGGAAATTACGTCCGATTGCAATAGAGTCGCTGAACACATGTCAATCGGCGACGTTTCACGGGCATTAAGGCGGAGGTCGGTCATGCGTATTCCGGCGCACTCGGTGTGCACGGCGATCCGGGACGACATCGTCGCCGGTGTCTACGAGCGTGGCAGCCGGCTCACCGAGGAACTTCTCGCCCGGCGCTACGGCGTCTCGCGCGTCCCCGTCCGGGAGGCCCTGCGCACGCTGGAGGCGGAGGGCTTCGTGGTGACCCGCCGGCACGCGGGCGCGTGCGTGGCGGAACCCACCGAGCAGGAGGCCTCCGACCTGCTGGAGATGCGCATGCTCCTGGAACCGCTGGGTGCCTCCCGGGCCGCCCAGCGGCGCACCGAGGCCCATCTCAAGGTGCTGCGCGGCCTGGTCCGGCTCGGCCAGGAGCGGGCCAGGCGGGGCAACAGCGAGGATCTGCGCTCCCTGGGCGGATGGTTCCACGAGACGCTCGCCCAGGCTTCCGGCAGCCAGGCGCTGACCGCCACGCTCACCCAGCTGCGACACAAGATCGCCTGGATGTACGCGACGGAGGCGCCCGCCGACCCCGTGGAGTCCTGGGCCGAGCACGGCGCGATCGTGGACGCGGTGGCGCGCGGCGACGGCGAGCGCGCACGGGCGGTCACGGCGCTGCACGCCGAGCGCGCGGGTCCGGCGCACCGACTGCGGTTCTCCGGCGCGGGCGAACGCGCCGACCGTGTGAGGACTTCGCAACATCCCGTAAACGTGACGGGTCTGCGGAATTAACAGAAGCGCCGTATACAAAGAAGAAGTATTCGGCGGAGATGTATTTCCGCTGCCCTTGTTCGCGTGTGCCGGGAATTCCTCGTCGCACTTTCTTGGTGTGCTCGCAGAATTCCAGAACGACGTGTGAAAACGGCGGAGCCGCGTCGACCGGAAAGGTCGACGCGGCTCCGCCGTTTTCACC